>NZ_JAMYQD010000001.1:0-399243 GCF_040320665.1 Mesorhizobium sp. M0626
TGAAAGATGGCCTTCGCTTCGCCCGGCAGCGGCTCGCTGAATTGAATGCGCCCGCCGAGCTCGATCATGCTGGCCAGGATCTCGCGCCGCTCCTCTAGCGCCTTATCGCGCAGATCGTGGCCGTTAAGATGAAGCAGATCAAAGGCAACAAAATACAAGTCGTGTTGCCGGCGGGTGATGGCTTTGCGCAGCGCTGCGAAGTCCGAAAGGCCCCTGTCGTTCAGAACGACTATCTCGCCGTCGACAATGGCGCTTTTGGCACCAAGGCGCTTGGCCTCTCTCACCATGTCGCGATATTTCGCAGTCCAGTCGTGGCCATTGCGCGTATAAATGCGTGTGCCGTCTTCATCGATGATCATCTGGGAACGGTAGCCGTCGAACTTCACCTCGTGGGTCCAGCCTCCACCCTCGGGAGGCTTCTCCACAAGGGTCGGCATCAACGGCTCGATGAACTTCAAACGCATGCACTGACCCACCCTCCGCGATTCAATAAGATTAAGCTAAAATAGTTCCGAAACCGGAAATCAGCCTTTTGGTGCAACAAACACGTCAACTCGGCGTTGCAGGATGAGCGAAGGAGGAAACGATATGGCCGATGACAAGAGCAAGCGGGATTTCCGCGATCGGGACCGTGTCTCGGCCGATGAGGATTATGAAGTTGAATATTTCGCAACAAAGACCGGCATCACACCCCAGCAGGTCAAAGAGCTGATCGCGAAGCACGGCAACCAACGCGAGACTTTAGAGCGGGTAGCCAAGGCGCTGCGGAAACAATGACCAGGCTATCTGATCTCGGCAGACCATTAATCGGGCACCGACATGAAGGACCGCCCGCGAGCGAACTCGCGCATTTCCTCCCCTGCCCTGTTTGCGGGCAACAGATTGATATGCGCGATTTTCGCCAGGTCACTTATCATGCCGATCCGGAGCACGAGCCGCTCGAACTGGACGCTTAGGACCAAAAGTGCCGAAATTCCACGTTGAGGAAATGGACGGCGATACCGTGACGGCTACCCACATCGTCCATGCGACAACGCCGATCAGGGCGGCGCGGGAGGCGACAGAGCGCGAAGTCACTCTGCGCACCAGCGAGCCCATCTGGATCAGGGTTGCCGACGAAAAGCGCGGCCACATATTCGAATACAGTTTCAGCCTGTAGCTGGCGATCCAACTCGGCTAGCTGAGTTTTTGAATGGCATACCATGCCGTCGACCTCGATACGCAAGTTCGAATATGACCCCAACACCAGGGTTCTGTCGGTTTGGTTTGTAGCGAGCGGGAAGCATTACGAGTTCCTGGACGTACCTGCTGAGGCCGTTGCTGCGTTCAAAGCTGCCTTTGCCAAGGGAGTCTATTTTAACAGCCACATCCGCAATCGTTATGCATTCCGGCTTGCGCCATGGAGGGCATCAGGCCCGACGGGCGATTGACAGAGTCTCAGATCGAGTGGCCCGCGCCATCCCAGGGGAGCAACTGTGCGAATTGGCCCAGGGTCCGAGGGCAAATGAAAACGCCTGCCGGCCGGGGCCAGCGGGCGCGTATTATATTAAGATAGGTGCTGGGCCTATTTGCCCATCATCATCGCAGCTTTGCAGAAGTTCTCATGGGCCTTCGCAATATCTGCGTCAGCGCAGTCCTTCATCACCGCGTCCTTATCCTCCTGAGACATAGCCGACCAAGCGGTTTTCGCTTCGGCCTCAGACTTCATGGTCTTCATGCTGCTGTCCGTGAAGAAAGGAGACATTCTTGCAGGATCGTCGAGCGCAGACGTGCCAGTGGAATTGCCGGCAAAGGCCGATCCGGTCATAAGGGCAAATGTCGCGCCGAGAATGAGCATTTTCGAATTCATCAAAATTCCTCCGAATGCAACTGCTTTAATGCAGCCGTGCTAATTCAACGCTTGCGGGTAGAAAGGGTTTCCAGCCAAATTGAAAATTGTAGAAATTGCTACCGATATTTCGTCGTCAACCTAGGAGGAATTGGCCCGCAAGTTCGGTCAAGGCGGCCGGCCACCATCGATGCTGCAATTGCCTGGCCGGTTGCCCCGGACTTGTTCAGGGATGGCCCGCGCTTGCTTCCGAGCGCGGGCCGACCATGATGAGTGAGGGGCCATCTTGGTCACCGGCAGGACCGCTTAAGAACGAGCCGGGTGTGACTGAACAGCCTCAGGGCGAGGATGTTCCCGACTGACCCAAAAAAGCCCCCCAGCAGTTGGGCGTGCTTGTGGGGCTTAACCGCACCGATATTGGATAAGTCACGGCTGATGGGCAAACCCACGGCCAGTACTTTCCGTGCAGGTGGACAGCTCGCCGGGCGAAGACCCCAACCACCTCGATCCCGGCGAGCCTAGACCTGATCAGAGTACGCGATCAGGACCGGGGATCAGCCGGCGATAGTGGCATGTCTTGCAGGTCAAGCACTGTGAAGCACAGCTTCCTGATCGGACCTGCTGCCGTGTCGAATGGAGTAGGCGCGAGTGATTTCCGCACCAAAAAGAAAAATTTCCGCCGAGTAGTAAGCCCACAACAGGATGACGAGCAGCCCACCGGCGGCCCCATATGAGGCCGCGACCGCGCTGGAGCCTATATACCAACCGATAAGCGATTTCCCGAGCGTGAACAGGGCAGCGGTCACAACAGCGCCAATCCAGACATCCCGCCATTCCAGGGTTCGATCAGGCAAGATCTTGAAGATAGCGGCGAAAATAGCTGCGAGGAGGACAAAAGAAACGACCGCCTTGATAACGGCCAGGACAAGTGTCCCGAACGGCAGCTGTGCGTTGATGAGGTTGCCTAGGGCCGAAATCGCCGCGCTCGCGACTAGAGAGACGAGCAACATGAAGCCAAGTGCGGTGACCAGTCCCAGACTTACCGCACGTGCGCGCACCAGGCGCGACAACGAACTGCCCTGCGCTTCGACCTTCCATATCATGTTCAAGGACTGCTGTATTTCGCCGAAGACCCCGGAAGCGCTCACAAGCAAGGTGATGATGCCAATCACCGCCGCCCAGGTGCCGCCGGATGGCTTTTCGGATGCGCTCTTCAGTGCGGTTTGCAGGATATTTGCGCTTTCTGTACCCATCATCCCTGTGATTTGGGCGGACAATGCCGCTTGGGCTGCCTCGTGACCGAATGCGAGACCCGCAATTGCAACCACGATGAGCAGAATTGGCGCCAACGATGTTGTGGCATAAAAAGCGATTGCTGCGCCATGGCTGAGAGCATTGTCGTTGACGAACCCAACGACGGCTTCTCGCACCATTGCCCATGCATTTGTGATCGCGCGATGCATTTTGCGCCCCAGTCGAATTGGCGTTCACTAGCAATGCACCAGCACATCTGATGTTCCGGTTGCGGGCTGTGGCAGGAGTTTTCGCACCGACTTCCGCGGAGGGTCGCCGGCATAGAACTTCCGCTCCGATGCGCTGGCATCGCCTTCGCCCCCATTTCGGGACGCGCATTTGATAATGGTTTTCTCACGATCATTTTAATTCGTTCGGAAACCATAGAAGCGGAGGCTGGCTCGTTTGCACCGACAAGGACAACAGCACGGAGGAGGTGTTGGAGGCGGCGCAGGAAGCTGGCGTGCATCATGCGATCTCCGCCGGCCGCTGGGGGTACGAGCATCCGGACTATGCCGCTTTTCCAAGCTGATTGGTCGCGAGGTGAGATTAAAACCGTCCTGAGCCTCAATATCGCTCTGAGGCGCCAAAGCTGCCAACGCGGTATCACCGTGTCTGCTTTCAGGCAGCGGCAACCAACGTCGTTGCGGCCAAGATCGCGCCACCAGCGGAATGGCGCCTTTCCGCTGGTTTGCACCAGAAGCAGACCTTCTGCTCTCGTTCCCTATACTGCCGGACCGCATGCGCCTCATATCGGTCATTCAGAATTTAGCAGCCGCCCCTTTTCCGATGCCAGCGCCTGAGCCTTTTGGGAGACCTAGGCGCAGCTTGCCGGCCGCAGCCTGTCCCAATTGGGACGAATAGTTGGCACCCATATTACAAATCGACTACTCCTAAAGCTGCCGGACCGCTCTCGTGATGAGCCGCCAGTCGGCTAAGCGCCTCAAAAGCAGAAATTCGAGCGTACAGGCGACGTGAAGGAGGATACCCGAACCCGCGTGAACGAGGCTGCAAGGTCGATCGGATTTCAGTTCAATCGACAAGCTATTGATTTTCGCCGGGGTCGTTCCGATGCGCTTATTGTTCTGGTGTCGGACATCGCGAACCCGTTCTTTCCGGTATTCTTCAAGGGATCGAAAAGGAGGCTCGGGAACGCGGATTTACGATGTTGATCGGGGACACCTCTGCTGGCCCGCAGTGCGAGGCCACCTACGTCGGGATGCTGGCTTTGGCGCCCCCCATTTGTAGGACGTTAGGTAGCACAATAGGTAACACAAAGGTCAAAACAGAGCAATGGCCACAGCCATTTGCGTCAGATTGTTCAAGTAATTCGCCGGCCGCCAACGCGAACAGACGCGAATGGTCCCGTCCGTATAGCGTTGTTAATCCGGCAGTAGCATCTCCTCTTCATCGGCTGCCGCTTCGAACAGCAGCCGGAAGTCATTACCTGGCATTTTGCCATCGATCGCAGATAGGCAAGCCTCGGCCGCCAGCCGCCACTTGGGGCCACGATTGGACCACTTTAGGAGCTCCTCGGCGGCGGCATCAACCCGGTTCACACCAAGGCGAAGCCCCGGGCGCTCGGTCTTCACATAAACCGGAGGGTTGAACCAACGGTGGGGCATCACGCCTCTCGAACGTCAAAGGCGATGAACAGTCCCCAAACGGAGGCTGATTTGATGATCATTTCGACTAACTGGCAGTCAGTTTCGAGAACATCGCGGCCGCGCTCACGGACCGCTACAATGGTCGCTTTAACGGAAATAATGTCGCCGGGTTGAGAGCCCAACAGGACCTCGCGGACCAGCTCCTTGGCCGTTTGCTGCGTAGGCCGAACGGGTGCTTGAATGTCCATCCCATCCTCCCAGAGAGATAGAACCTCATCAGCTATTCTGTGGGTCACTTTCCGAAAAAGGCAAGAGTCGGAAACGTACAAAGCAGGTTGCCGCAAACGCCGCATTTCGGAACGGAACCCGCCCATGCCCTTTTATTGGTGGAATCAATTTGCACGAGGCATGTGGGTGCAAATCCAAGGAATTTACGCCGTTCGCCACGGCAAGGATGGACAAAGCGGAGGAGTTCTATACCCGGCTTTTCGAGCAGAGGCCTGATGATCGTCCCATGGACGGGTTGATCCAATGGCGCCCGAAGCTCGGGGTAGGTGTCTGTCACCGCAAACACGTTGTAGGCCCACTTGCTGGCGGCACTGCGAGGCAAAACTGCTGCCTAAGGCCACAGCATTGAGACCACTTTTGTAGGCAAAGCTTCGCCATCCGCCGAAGCGGCGATATTCTTCAACATTGAGATTGCCCCGTTTGGCTCGCGGCTTGATTGCGGCTGGGGCAGCGTGGGGTATTTGTTTATAGACCGCGACATCGCCGAATGGTTCGCGGTTCGCTCTGCCGAACAGAACAAAGGCGAGGCAGTTGTTGTGACGGCAAAGGTCCGGAAGGCCGGCGTTCGGCTTGCAAAGGCCAGTGAGAAAGAGGTTGTGACCGTGCCGAGACGGTCGCGGGGTATCAGATGCCGTCGACGTTCTCTTGAGCCGCGACCGAAATTCGACTAGTCGAGTCAGCCGCTTCCGAGATCGCCAGTATATCAAGCAAACGACCGGCCCGGCGTACCCTACTTGCAGAACGATCAGCGCAAGGACCGCACAGCCGAGCGCCGTCCAAATTGAACCGGCTTCGATGTAGGTCCAGATCGCCCTGTGGAAAATACATTCCTCACGCATTTCATCAATTAGCGATTGCGCAATTAGCTGATTCTAAAATATCGCTGTAGCATGATGTCGCATCAGCTAGCGCTATCCATCCATAGAAGACGCTTTCAAGCTCGCCGTTGATCTGGTCGGCAGGAATGCCGGCCTTCTCGGCAGCTGTCATCAACTGGTCTTTCAAGTCGCCAACCGAGATGCGGTCTCCCTGCGCCACAATGGGCAGTTGTTTGGCTACCCACTTGTCGAGAAACTTCAGGCCACGGACGCTCATTTATTAGCAACCTCTCATCCTTGACACCGCACCCGCCCCGGGCCGGGTGACACCCGATCGCATGAGCGTGACGATTCCCTCCTATGGCTTCCCGCATTCGGTTGTCGATTCGACTTCGAAGGCCGTGATCGGCTTCAGTCGGCCCGGTCACGCGCATCGACGGCGACAAGGTAACCGTCAGCCTCCGGCCACTGGTGACTGTCGACGCCGAGCACGTGCGGGTTCGCCACGGCGAAAAAAGCCGATTGTTGACAAAGCCTAACGGCGCTGCTTGAGGAGATCAAAGGCCTCGTCGCAGGGGCAGCCGCCGGAAAGAATGGGATTCGGGCCGCTTTGGATAGTCATGCGGTTCCCGAGCCAGCACCGCGACAAGTACCGAGCAGTCGAGTTCCTCGTTGAACGAAAAGTGCGGGTCGGCCTCTGGCAAGATCTGAGCCAAGCGTAGCGATTTCAACCTGGCTGTCTTGGCGGCACGTTCTGTGCATTCAACCTCATTGATCGCTTTCGCGGACCGCACTGCACCTCGGCGTTCTCCCAGCCAACACATTTCCTGGTAGCCTCATTCTCACCTCCCCCCAGCGCAAATTTCTACATTCAGATGAACCATGTCGCCCTTCATTCTGATGAAGCCCAAGCTCAAGCAGCGGACCAGATGGCCGCGATTGTGGGCTCGCACCGACCGGCGAGGTGATGCGAGCCCGGCCGAGTCTCGCGGGACCCTGGACAGGGACAGCGCCGAGTGGCTGGTGTCGGCGCTCCTCGAGTTCCTCATGGAAGGCACAATATGTCGCCGCTGCCGGCTGATATGAACCAGATCTCGGAATTGGCGCTTGAGGGCACATCATGACTGCGCACCAGGCGCCTTGCCGGAACGTCGCCGACAGTGACGGTATCCAGCGTCCGCAACTCCCCGAAAAATTTCCATGAGACTTCGAGCCAGATATCCCGACCGGCAGCAACAGCACCAAGGTTTTTCGAGGGCGCCTTAGCCGTGGGGCCAGGGACGAGCCCGCCACTATTAAAGGACGAGACAGCCGAGACCATGATCGGTGACGCGCGCCGTACATTCTGAAAGCCAATGATCGCCGCCGTGATCGCCAACGCCGCCAGGACAAGGGCAATCGCTATCCAAACAACTGACCGGCGTCGATTTCGCATCGTTGCCCCAACCCAGGGGAAATATCAACGTATTAGCAACTGCTTGTATTTCTCGTGAACCAGGATCATTCTTGCCGAACGGAGGCCACCAGTAACGGTGGAAAAGGGGAACGTCATGGAATCCGTTTGCTACGCCCAAAGCTCGATCTGTTTGCTGTCGCTCTTAGTCAACACCACGATGGCGCTTATTGTTTTGACGCCATTCGCAGCGACGCGCCTGCTGGTGTTGAGGATACGCGCGGACTCGGGCCGAAACCTTCAACTCGCCTAAGGCGCCGTGGGCAAACCACCTTACCGAGGCGCAGATCATGCGAATATTTCTGTTGATCCTTGCCGCTGTCGCAGTGTTCTACATCTGGGACAACGTGGCAAACAAAGGGCTGTACACTGCCCAGATTAAACGCAGCTGGGTCTAGTCGCAGGCTTCAAACTCATAAACTAGCGCATCGCGGTTGGTTGCACATCATGGGCAGAAGGTTGCCGCAACCATCAGACTGCACCGATGTGGGCCATGAAATCGGCAATGACGGTGGCCCTCTCGGGTGCGCTCGGTGCCGTCGAGAACGTTGCAACCTCAAAAATCTTGCGGTCGAGATAGCCGCCAACCGATTTGCGGAGGCACATCTTGCGCGTCGTCAAATCTTTGATGGTATTACCCGACGCCACGGACGCCTCGATGCCGCCATTGACGGAGAATAGAGGCTCCCGCCTTCGTGGCGCCATGTCGTCACCACAGGCACGCCGGTCGAAATGGCAGTACTGGCAACCTGCCAAGGGTACGACACGAAATTCGATCCTTGGACAATCGGCCCCCGGATAGAAGTGCCATTTGCAATAACCAGCGTCGTCACTCCACAGGAAATCATTGTTAGCGGCGTTGCCTGCGCCAGTGTTGTTGGTGTCGATGGCATCGATGTAGCCCGAGCAGATCACAAAGCCGGACGACAGCCCCACGAAATTGGAGATGCTCGCGCCTATCAGTTGGCTGGTGATGCCGTTGAAATCGGCGCATGTCCGGCTGTTTGGACCTGCAGTTGTAACGGCCGGCTGCGCACTGGTGACCCCAATCTTCTCGAAGTACCGGCCGCCGCCGGTCTGGTCCTTGAAGGAATCGGTGCCGGGCGTCGGAATCTTCGCCCTGGAAGGGTTGTCGATGTTGGCTTCGATCTTCAGTGCTTCGAGCCTGCCGCTCAGACTCCGCCGAGCGTCGGCTCTTTGCGGTAGGCATTTTCCGCCGCGACGAATTCCGAGGTCGGTCTCGGGAGCTTCAGTGCTGATCTGAAGTAAGCCGCGCTGGCCATTTTCGAAGGGCGAGATGTCTTGGCAGCGATGTTCATTGCCATTATGTCCATCGCAAACGCGATGCGTCCCGTCGCGTATGTCACGTTTGCCGAAAATATTCCCGCATAGCCGCTACCTCGGCTTTCCATCGCCGACGCGCCGGCCGAAACCTTTCCGATCTTCTGGCCGAGAGCCTCGGCGGCAACCGCCGTCTCGACCCAATCTCCAGAACTCCGATCCTCGAACTCCGTTTCGATCTCAGCGACGAGCGCCGCTATTTGCGCGAGTTGGCGTCTGATCGCTGCGAGTTTGCGCACGGTGCTCATGGGCACGTCTCGATCGATGCCGGAACCAAAGTCGTTGAGCAAAGTTTCCTTACCGAAGGGCGTTTTAGGTTTTTGGAGAACTCGAAATGAAGACCATCATCCTTGGCGCATTGGCGCTTTGCTTGGCTGCGCCTGCGGTCGCGTCCGCAGAAGAAGGCATCGTCGTCCAGACCCAGCGACATCACCACCGCCATTATTGGGACGACAACAATAACGACCGTGTGGTCATCTATCGGAACGGACACCGTCTCCATCGCCGCCATCATGGCGAGCAGGCGTTTTACGACAATGGCGAGCGCGCCTGGCGCCGGCATCATCACCGGTCCAGCGACTTTGTGGTCACCGGATCGATCAACCGTCCGATGCATCACCGCCGTCACGTCGTCATTCAGCAGGACGACAACAGCGATTATGACACCGACTATTGATCGCAGTCTAACGGCCCGGCCTTCGACGAGAGCCGGGCACCGGAGGGAGGGGTTTCGCCATGACGATGCTGTTTGAACCCTTGGACTTGGACGGTCACAAGCGCAGTGCGGCGCGGTTGTCGATCCTCCAATGTCGTGTGTTGACGCGCTTCGATCGGGTCGAAGAGGCTGCCGATAAGGTGCAAGCAGCGGCTGAGTTGTTCGCTGAGGCGACTCGACCTGTCGGAAGCACTCAAACGCTCGGTATGTGAGCGCCAAGTCGGCGGCGGAACCGGCAGGCGGCAACGAGCGTTGCCTTTGCATGGTCGACTATCTCAAATCGGTACTGAAGGAACTGTGTCCTGCCTGGCTCATGCGGAAGGCGGGCGTCGTAGACGTTCGCCCTGTTGAGCAGCAGCCAGCCATAAGCGATCTAATAGGTGCGGCGCCGCCGACGCGATATCGTGGGCCGGTGCGGTCCGAGCCCCCGACCACAGGCTTAACGAGTCCATAAGCAAGCGCAATTCGGGCTGACCCGCGACGCAGAAAGTTCGAAAAACTTCCAGGAACCCCAGCCAAACAATTGATCAGGCAAATCATGAAGTTAGCGAACAAGGCCGCGACCGAACCGTGTTGCATCGGTTTTCCCGCTCTGTAACGCGCAAACCCTTGCATTCCGGGCTTGTCCCGTCCTGTACCTTGTTGTCATTGCAACATGACTGCAACACGGAAAGGCGGATTGTTCCCCTCATGTTCGCCAATGAAGGCGCGCGCCACCCATAGCCGATTGCGGCGCCAATTCTTTCCTGCAACTATCGGCAGGTCCGTGGACTTGGACGCGACATGGAGAGAGCTATGGCTGACAACAAATCAAATCGGGGAAAGCAAGATCGGGCCAGGGTGTCCACCAGCGAGCCTTACGAGGTGAACTACTTCGCCCGGAAGCACGCAATCACAAAGGATATGGCCTTGAAAATAATCAAGGAAACCAAGGGCAACAGGGACAAGGCAAACGCCGCCGCTGAAAAGCTCAGGTAAAGAAACGCGACATGACAACAAAAAAACCCGCCGGAATAGAGAAACCCGCCGCTGAGAGGGGGCCAGGGCGGCGGGTTTCTTCACCTTGAATAGAGCGGCCACGGAGAAGACCGCGCACGACATAAACCCGCAGAGGCGGCTCCTTGTTCCACCCAATTTTAAGAACCAGCCTGTCGAGGACTACATGGTGCTAGTATTTCATCTTAGGGCCGCTCTCCACCAGCACTTCCTGAGATTTCAGATCCTCGCCCCAAATCACGGTTTCACCGTGGGTGTCCGGGCATGGCTCTGCGTCCGCGCCTTCCTCGTCGCCGACGTTGTCCAGCTCTAGATCATCAAGGCAGCCAAGCGACGGCTCATCGTCTGCCGTTTCCTCCAGATCGCAATCAGTCTGCATGAGATCCAGTGCCGTTACAGGCTCATGGCACGGTCTAGGAGGTCGTTCAGGCGCTTTTCTACGGACTGGCGCCATATGCCGCGTCGGTTCCCTGCGGGCATCCCATGGGCTTTAGAACGCGAAGGGCGGTCATGACACGCGCTCCAGATCGAGGAAGGTCAGCGCCGTCATCATTCATCACGGTGTCTGGCGCTACCGGCAGCGGGACATGGTGGGTGTGGCCGCGTGCCTCGTGATGGCCGGCATGAGCGCCTGTATGCCGTTACGCTGGCGCCTTTTGGTGAGGAGACAATGGGCAAGCATTTCCGCGACGAAGAGATCGAGGAATTCCTAAAAGCCTACGTCGCGAGGTTCCCGGGCGCCGTAGAGCGAATGGAACATGTCATGTTGAATCCATTCGACGATAATGACGAACTGATGTCCCAGAACTTCCGCGAGATCTATCAGGTCGCACAGTCGATGGAATTCTTCGCGGCATACGCGGCGCATGAGCCGAGTGCGATCCATGATTTGGTCAGGGACGTTGCGAGACGTGTGTCGGATGGGCTTGGCCCTATGGGATCGAGAAAAATCAAATATTGACGCGCCGCCTGGCTGAGGCCTGGATAAGCAAGATGCCCCACCGGAATCAGCCGGTGGAGCTCTTAGAACAGCCCACTCAGGGACTAGCTGAAGGGGCTGTTTGGCGGTGTGACCCGGGGAGGATCACATTTGCAAATTGGCGCCTTCCTTTGCCCGGCACATCGGCCGAACAGATGAGGGCTATTCGCCTGCTCGGATTGCAAGGCTGCCGGCCGCGACCGCCGGCTTCGCGTTGATGCCGTCAGTTTGGTCGACTTGCAGCACATGGGATGCCCGGCCAGATTGTCGCGAGAGTTTTTTGGGCATGGCGATCTCCGTTGAAGGGGGTCGCCGCAAAGGATTTTATTCCTAACTGGACCTGGACGGCAGGTTATTCGGTCAAGCTGCCTTCCCGGTGGTGCATCGCCTCCAAGATCACCTCATAGACGCTGCCGACCTCCTCTTTGATCTCGTCGGCACCGATTCCCTCACGCTCCGCAGATTTCATCATTTCGTCAGCGAGGTCGCTAACCGCCACTGGATCATCAGTCATTGCGTTGGGCAGGTGCTCTGCCATCCACCGATCGAGAAAGTTGATGCCGCGTGTGCTCATCAGCCGATAAGTTCAAAGCGCATATTAGGTTCCGCTACTTGACCCCTGAGACGGCCGCACCAGACTCCAGTGCATGGCTAGTGGTCTCAAGATCGGCGATGAGGTGGCGATCGACGCCACCATTATTCGACGCGTCACTGACGACAGGATCAGCGTGTCGATACCGACCTACGGATTTCCGCATTCCGTTCGGGATAGCACCACGAAGGTGGTCAAAGGTCAGACCGTCGAACTGATCGGCAGCGTCACACGGGTCGAGAAGGACGCCGTAACGGTCAGCCTGGGTGGCCCGGTGGTGACGGTCGCACTTGATGTTGTGCGGCTGGTGAAGCTCTAGCTTTCCCGACCTTACCGCCCTAACGGCTGCTTCGAAAGCGAGAGAAGTTCGGCCTCATCTTTTATCCCGGCCATGTAGTTGGCAATGATCCGAGAGGCCAACCGGCCCTGCGCATCGGGTGATTGGTCGTCGACGAGTTTAAGCTGCTCGAAAACGCGCCCTAGCAAGGCCAATTCGGCAGGCTTAAGGATCCCGGCATCCACGGCTTTTCGTCTGATGGGCATGACTAGTGTTCTTCCCTCACCGTCTCAAGCCGCGAGCCCGAAATCGGTTCCGGAACATTTTAGCTCAAACGCATGTTTCAATGGTTATGAAGATCGAAGCCGACGAATGCCGGGCAGCGTTGACGCTCATCCGGCGCACAATCGAGGACCACTGCCCGCCCGGCGTGCTGCCTAGCGAGGAAGCGGTGAACGGTCTCTATGGGCCGGGGCTCATGGATGAGGCGGAAGCGCTGGCGGCTGCCATCGTCGCAACGATCGACCAGATGCAATTGCGCGTGATGACGAAACCGCCTGACCGCGCTGTCCCATTATAGGACGGCGCGGTCAAACCCCAACCTTGGCTGCGCAGGCGGCTTCGGCATTGAGTTCTACCCCGAACTCCGGCCGGCGCTGATCAGGCAATCTCCCACTGCGGCCCCGGCCATTTTCGTTGCACCCCGCGCGGGAGCCGCCTTGGCTGACGTCCACTAGCTCCCGCTCATCTTGACCCCGGGCGCAATGTATTGTCCGTATATGAACTCGACGAGTGAGGGCACTGCATCGCCATGTAGGCGGTCGGCCCCCGCGGCTGTCGAGCGATGTTTGAGGGAGCAGCGCATTGTTCGTCGATTACTACGAACTCTTGGAGATCAGCCCAAACGCCAACTCGGAGACACTTGAGCGAATATTCCGCTACTTTGCGATGCGCTATCATCCCGACAATCAGCAAACTGGTAACGAAGCCCGCTTCAGCGAAATAGTAGAAGCACACAACGTCTTGAGGGATCCCGTTAAGCGCGCCCAGTACGATATCTCCTATCGAGAGCATGCCGGTGAGCGGCTTAAATTGGTCGAGGAGGCAAGCGACCCCAAAGGGGTCGAGAAGGATGCTTTGGTCCAGGCCAAACTGCTTTCGCTGCTCTATGTGAAGCGCCGCCAGGATGTCGGCAATCCGGGCATTGGCGACGTCGAAATCGAACGGTTGTTAGGCTGTCCACCAGAGCATCTGGAGTTTCATCTCTGGTACATGAAGGCAAAGGGATGGATTGCAAGAATTGAGAACGGGACAATCGCGATCACGGTTGAAGGCGTCGATCGCGCCGATTCCGAACTGCGTCGCGATACCAGCATTCGGCTCCTGAGTAGAGACTAGAGAGGGTATCTGCCGAAGATTCCGCAAGGCTCCAGGGGAGCTTCGCGCGTCATTTTGCCGAGACCAGATAGGCTGAGGAAATAGGGGCTTCGGTGGCCGCTTGCGGACGGGGGCAATGAGGATCATGCTGACGCTGGTCCTATCGCTTCCCTCGAAGTAGGCCAGCGAGCCCTATTGTGAGGCAGTCCGGCATGTAGGATTGTAGTCCTCGTTGCGGCGACCCCCTCAAGCGGAGATCGCCAATGGCCAGAACCAAACCTTCCGAACAGCTTTCCCGGGCTGAAATCGAGCGCTTCATCGCGGCAGCCGAAGCGCTGCACAAGAGCATCGTCGGGCCGCTCCTGGCGTATCACAGCGAGCACTACCAAGCTCTACGTGAGGTCCATCGACCGCTGTTGAAGTCGATTGAGACCATTACCGGCAAGAGGGCGCCATTCATCCAGCCGAACATGACAGGACCGGCACAGCCGCGGGAGAAGCCTCCGGGCTAGTTCTCCTCGCGGAAGTCCTGCAGTGAGGCGTGGCGGAGGTCCTCCTCGCCGCGCAGGTGCTTCACAGCTCAAACTCATACGGGCACTCGGGAAGGGACCGAGTTTAAATCGGGTTATGGTTGCAGCGCGGATTAGACCATCAGGCTTAATTGCTGCGCTGTCATTCTGCGGGTAGGATCGGGGTGTGGTTAATGCCACTCTCCAGTGTGGTCGGCACCGTCACGTCACCCAACTGTAACGTTGCCCCCGACAGCGCCGACCACGCTCAATGTTGGCTGATTAGGCCGGGGCCTCCCCTGTACGAAACCGTACCTTTGAACCTCCTTCGCTAAAAAGAGAGTAAATAACTCCCTTCGCCGGAAGTGAGGCCGCGATGGATCTAATAAAGCATTTAGAAACCGCACGTGGGGTGATGGAAACCAGCTTTCAGTTGCAGAGCCGGTCGATGACCGGAACAGCTGCGTTCCGCAGCCACATCGACCACACCCGGCAAGCCATCCAAGAGTCGCGCGAACTGCTCAAGCGCCTTCGCCAACGCTACCGCGAAGATATGGCCCAGGTGCTCGAAGACGAGGACGATCTCGCGCCGATGCGCATATCGGGGTTCGATGCCGACGTTCTCCGCTCCGCATTTCAAAATCTAGTCAGGGATGCAGACGTGCCCGAGTGTCAGTGGCGCGTTGTCGCTGAATGCTTGGTACGCGAATATGTCGGGTGTGAGCAGATCGAAGCCGGCTTGCTGGATTGGATCACGAAGAAGTAGCGCCCGTTTTTGTTGCGAGAAACCCGCCGCACATATTCGCGATTTGGATCTAGAATCTGGTCAAGGAAGCGATCTTCGATGATATCGCCAGCGCCCTCAGAGAGCCTAGCCAGGACGTGTGGCGCCCTGCTCCCGCCTTCGCCATCGATGCGGCAGGTAAGCTGTTCCTCGGCCTCGGTATCGGCCTAGGCGTGGCTGCAAATCCGGCTCCCCTGTCATGGCAAACGCGACGTGAGCCGCCTGCAAGGCAAGGCAGCACTCGTCACGGTCGCGCTTGATCAATTCCGGTAGGATAACGGTCCTTCCGGCCAGCCGCCCAGCAGCAACCAGCCGTTTTACTCAGCGCAAGCACCCTTTGGCTCCGGCGTGATCTCCTCGACCTGCACGTTTTCGCCGATCTCTCTCGCCCAGGCCAAGGCTTTAGCCTTGTCGTTGGTCGTAAGCACCGTGCGCCAGTTCGGCGCTTCAAACACGCTCACAACGTAGGTTGTCACCGACTCGTTGACCATGCTCCACCTTTGCCTACTTCATAAAGGTGTGGTGCCCTCATATTAGCATGAGCGTATATAACTTGGTAGTCAGCCTACGCGCCAGGCCTGGCCGGCTGGGAAATAGGCAAATTCGGCCGTGGCGCCCGTCAGTCCGCCAAGGGCTGCGCCGTATATTAGCTACATCTCGACTAAAAAGCTGTCCGCTCAGAATCCTGTCATGGCTCGGGGAATAGGCATCGGCGACGAGGTGGCGATAACGGCCGCAGTGCGCAGGCGGGTCGACGAGGACCACGTCAGCGTCAGCATACACAGCTACAACTTCCCCCATTCGATCCTCGATCGCACGACGAAGGTGAAGCGCGGGCAGCAGATCGAACTCGTCGGCAACGTCACCTATGTCGACGAGGAAGGCGGCAAGGTGACAATTATACTGGACCGCCGGTCACGGTCGACATCGACAAGGTCAGGCTGGTGCAGGCCTATGTGCCGCCGAAGCGCAAGAAGCCTCTGCGCGATATGGCCCACTAGGTGCCCTTAGCTTGGCCTTGGAATGGCGAATCGCCGGCTGATCCTTACTGGAACGAGATGCCCACGGCCTTGATGATAGAGCCGGACAGGGTGACTGTGAAATCTCTGGTCGCATCGTTCTCTGTTGTGGGTATCGACCATGCGTCGGTCGCAACAGGCCGATCGTTGGTCAAAGCAATCTCGTCATGAATTGGGCTGTCGCCCCCGCTCCATGAGCCGACTGCGCCACTGCCGGTGATCGACCCCGACAAGAAGAAGGCCGCCCCGGACGTTTTGACTTCAACGTCGGCCAGGGTTTGTGGTCTGCCTCCACTGATGCTTATTCGCATTGGAGCGGATAGTATCGTCGGCAAAAGAGGGTCCGAAAAGGCCTTTCGGCAGCTCCCTCGTAGGAACGAAAAAAGAAGAGAAGCGGAACTTGCGTGTGCAGTATTTGCACACGAACCCTCATAAATATTTGATTTTATCTATCTTCCCTATCCATCATCGGTGCAATGGCCAGTCTATGCTCTTGATTTTTCAGCATCTGTTTAACATCAGAACCTTAGAACCTGCCGCACACGCTGCGTCAGCGAGACCTCCCTGCAACGCGACGTTGCGCGGCGCCGGGGCACCGACACCAAGTCGATCGCAGTGAGACGCCGACAAAGCCCTGTTAGCGCGCCTGAAGCCTTCGGCGAACTCATCGACCTCCATATCGACGACATGTGCGATGTAGGCAAGTCCCCTCGCCGCTCCAAGGCCGCAGCCCTCGCTATGCTCCGAACATCTGGGGAAGTGCAGCATCGCCACCCTCGATCGCGAACGGCTCGTTCGCATCGGTCGTGATCGAGCCGCCCAGGGTGCCGGACGATGAGTCTCGGTATCGACATCACCTGGGAAAGTCGTTGAGCGTCGTTCCTGGATGATCTGCCTGGTCGTGATCGCGACAGCCGCTGGCGAGAGCCGCCAGACTCAAACACGCATGAGATTGTCTGAAGCGGAGGACCATCCATGGAAGGACCCATTTCGACCTATTTTGCATCGATTGAACCCGTGGCCCCCGACGTTTTTCTGGACCGCTTGCTGCATCCGGCGCGGCATTTCAAACATCCCCACGACGTTTTGGCCGACGTTGCCCTGGACGCTCAGGAGAAGCGCGCCATTCTTTCGTCATGGGCATCGGATGCCTGCGCCGTAGAATCCGTGCCAGCGCTTCGCATGCTGCCGCGAGCGGGTGAACCGGCCAGCTTCGACACGATCATGGATGCGTTGCAACAGTTGGATCAATCGGATGAGCGTGCCGGTCCTGACTGCAGTGACAGCGCGGCAGTGGCCGCGTTCGTACCATTCGTCGATCGGATTTAAGGGCGACGTAGTTGTTCTTGCACCATGGACCCGTCGGCGAGTGACCCCGCCGGCGGAAGGGGTGGCATTGGTGCGTTCGCCCAGATTGCCGATGAAAATTTTCCTATTCTTGCTCTTGAAGGTGCAAGTCGCGATTCTAAATTGATGGTCGCCGGCCGCCCAATGGGGCCGGCAACACCAGGAGGCGGCAAGGCTCTTGGGTGCCTTCTGTTGTCCATGTTGCTCAAAGGAGGATGTGGCTATGAAGACAAACCTCGATTTTACCCCTCTATACCGGTCCAGCATCGGCTTCGACCGCATGGTCGACATGCTTGAAAGTGCGAGCCGTGTGGCCTCGTTCGACAACTGGCCGCCCTACGATATCGCCAAGGTTGATGATGATCAGTATCGCATAACGATGGCGGTCGCCGGTTTCCCGCAGGACCAGTTGACCGTCACCCACCAGCCCAACATGCTGGTTCTGAGCGGGTCGCAATCCGGCGATGAGAACGGCCAGTATCTCTACCGCGGCATCAACGGGCGCGCTTTCGAGCGTCGGTTCGAACTGGCCGATCATGTCAAAGTCGAGGGCGCCAGCCTTGAGAACGGGCTGCTGAGCATCGATCTCAAGCGCGAGGTTCCCGAGGAGATGAAACCGCGCAAGATCGAAATCTCCAGCGGGGCTCCCATGCCGAAGATCGAGGCTCCCAAGATCGAGACCGACAAGCTGGCCGCCTGAGCAATCCACTATGAAGGCTTTCGCTTGAGCCGGGCGTCCCGTCCGGCTCAGAGACCTACGAAAGGAGAAAGACAATGAGCGTACGTGACTTGATCCCCTGGGGCCGGGGCAACGGAAACTCGGCGCCCAGTCTCTTCCCCGACGGAGATCGAGACCCCTTCGTCTCCCTCCACCGGGAGGTAAATCGGCTGTTCGATTACGCCTTCCGCAGCTTTGGCGCCAGACTGCCGGCCTTCGGTCCCTCTTTCGCCGCCAGTTGGCCGAGTGTCGAAATCTCCGACACGGACAAGGAAGTCCGCGTCACGGCGGAAATACCTGGCCTGGACGAGAGCGACATAGAAGTCCTGCTGGAAAATGGGGCGCTCAAGCTTAAAGGCGAGAAGCGTTCCGAGACCGAGGACAAGGACCGGCAGTTCTCCGAGCGCTTCTACGGTCGCTTCGAGCGCCTCATTCCGCTCGGCTACGAGGTTGAAGAAGACAAGGTCAACGCCGCCTTCAAGAACGGGGTGCTGACTGTGACGTTGCCCAAGACCGAGCGGGCGCAGGCGAAGGCCAAGCGGATCGCAATCAACGGGAAGAACTGACGGATGCAGTATGGGTGGCGGCCCTTACGGCCGCTGCCCGTGCGACCCTTCATAACGGGAGGGACAGGCAATGGAGACAGTTCAAAGCAGCGACAACAGAAACCTAACCAAGACGTCCGTCCGGCCGGACAATGACAATCGGCCTCGTCTAGACGGGCCGGCTTTGTCAATGGGACGGTCAGTGTTTCCGGACGGCGCAACGGCGCGGATCTACCAGCCATGCCGCCCGGCCATGACCTCGGCAAAGCCCCGCAAGGCCTGGCGATTGGTCTTCGAACGCCGCACAGCCCCGTTCATCGAGCCGCTGATGGGCTATACCGGTGGCCGGGACACCCTGACCCAGGTTGAACTGAACTTTCCGACGCTGGAAGCGGCGATCCGTTATGCCGAGCGTCAAGGCCTCAACTATGTCGTGCAGGCTGCACCTCCTGCTTCCCAGGCCAAGGTCACGCGCCAGCATGCATCGGAGGAGCTGCAGTTGGCTTGGCTCCAGGCAAGCCACGGCTATGGCGCCGGCGCACAGGCAGCGCACATACAGACGGCGCTTTCCGAGCCGGAGACATTCTACGCCTCTCCGATGGAGGTTGTGGATGACCCGGTGCTCGCACCCGACGAGAACGCGCCGTGCTCAAGAACTGGGCCTGGAACGAGTACCTGATCGACCTGGCCACCGCCGAAGGCATGCCGGAAAATGCACGCCCGTCGCGATTGGACGAGGTCGAACTCGCCTTGCTGGCCTTGGAAGTCCGAAACCGGGGCTTCCAGACCAGGACCAGCCCGGTGCACTCCCGGATAGCCGCATGATAAGGCAAGAAGGAACCCACTGATCGTCTTCGACGCCCAACGGACCATCCCGAAACCCTTCCCGCTTGCGGTCGCGGCAGCGGGCGGGCGCGCGCCGACAACTTTCCCAATGCGTGGGCGCCCGATTGCGCCTCGGCAGAACTCGGCCCAGTTGTTAGGATCGCGCTGATATGGACTCCAATGAATTGGCGACAGAGGTTCCTATGTATCAATCCTTCAACGGCTCCGCCCATCCCCTGGCACCGAAAGAGATCGCGATCGCTGCCGTCCCCGAAGACGAGCGTGTCTGGGTCCCACAGGCGGAGGGCGTGTGGTTCCGACCACTTATGCTCAACACAATGCAAGGGCAGTGGTGCAATCTGCTCCGCGTACGCCGGGCCGGGATATTAAGCCGTCATCTGCATCCGGCCCCCGTGCATGGCTATGTGATCAAGGGGCGTTGGCACTATCTTGAACACGACTGGGTGGCAGAGACGGGATCTTACGTTTTCGAGCCGCCCGGTGAAATCCACACGCTCACGGTTCCAAGCGACGTGCCCGAGATGATCACCTTCTTCAACATTTCCGGCTGCATGGTTTACCTGGACAAGGATAACAAGCAGATTGGTTTCGAGGACGTTTTCACCAAGATCGACATGTGCAGAAATCACTATGCGAGCGTGGGTCTCGGTGACGATTTCGTCGATCAATTCGTACGGTAGACATCCGCCCGTTTGTCTTCCGCTGCGATGAGTTCGCGCTCCGCCACAGAGGCGAAACGAGGAGATTTTTTGGTGACCGATTCCATATGGGCCATGCCCTTCTTCGCGGGCAAGATCGTCGTCATTACCGGAGGCACGACAGGCATCGGAAACGGCATCGCCATGGCGTTCGCCGGGGCCGGGGCAATCGTCCACGCGACGGGGGCGACGGCCGCCGAGGTGGCGGCCGCTCGTGCATACGGCACCGCCGTCTCGTATTCAGTACTCGACGTCCGGGACATGACTGCGGTCGAAGGATATTCAAGTCAGTTCACATCCGTTGCAGCGCTCGTAAATTGCGCAGGGGTAAACCTGCGCGCCGCCGATTCACTGTCCAGGGTTTCGAAACGGTGGTCGATATCAATCTCACCGGCTCCATGCGGAGTGCGAGCGCGTTCCGAGGGGCACTCTCGAACGGGGGCGCCATCGTCAACATCGCATCGATGTTCGCGTTTTTCGGCGCGGCTCATGCGCCGGCTTACGCCGCATCCAAGGGCGCGGTCGTGCAACTTACCAAGTCACTTGCGATCGCCTATGCCGGGGATGGCATTCGCGTAAACGCATTGGCGCCTGGCTGGATCGAGACCGCCATGACCGCCGCGCCACGGGCCGATCCAGCTCGCAACGCGGAATTGATGAAACGCACTCCGATGGGTCGCTGGGGTACGCCGGGCGACCTGACCGGCCCCGCCATGTTCTTGTGTTCGCCGCTCGCGGGATTCATCACTGGGGCAATTTTGCCGGTTGACGGTGGCTATCTCATTGCGTGAGGCGTTGGCTATGCTGCGCGACCGATCTCCAAGCCTGTGTCGTCGAGATCAAGATCGAACGCGACCAATCGACCATGCCTGACCGCAATTGCCGCCACCAACTCCGCAAGCTCGCCATCCGTATGCTCGCAAAAAGCTGCCTGTTTCCTGACAATCGTGACCGCATCCCGGGTCGATACGACAGAGAACGGCCTCCGGGATCTCACGAATGATTCCGCAACCTCCGCGACGGATGAAGCTCGGTCAAAATTATCTTGCATACTTGCACCTCTGTACGACGCTAGCCCAAGCTCGGCTCGCGCAAATTGTTCCCATTGGCCTAATGCAGCCAGTTAGCATCCGGCTTGGGCTCCTTTGTGTGCGAAGGCCGGGAGCAACGCGACATGGCCGTCGCCGTCTGCCTTAGACAGTCGGCTGGACGCATGCGTCTCCGAATACGAACACGGGGCCGGACGCCTAAAAACGAGGAGGATCAGATGTGTCCAAGCCGCTCGCCAAAGTTTCCGATCCTCGGATCACCGCAGTTCCCGCGCAACAAGTCGCCGGGAGGACTGTTTGCTCGCGTTAATTGCGGTCGACCGACTCCTGGCTCATTCGCCGCCTCGCCAGTTGGCTCCGGTCAGCCGGCCTCGTCCGTCTCCGTCATCGCTGGCCGGCGGACGATCCAATCCACCAAACCGGCTTCGGTCTGCTCGCAGGCCACGAATTCGCGCACCAGACTTCGCGCCAGCTCGCGCCATTGACACTCGGGCACGTTCATCTCCGCGATCAGATCTCGGCATGCAGCGCGTATGATGTCGGCATCGAAGGCTGACACGGCGACAGGACCACGGTCTGTATTCTTTCCTCGAGGAGTGTCGTCGCCCTGACGTTCGCGAAAGCGCCTCAGCACCTCGCGAGATGCGGCGATCGCTTGTCGGGTTTGACTCATAGCCTCGTAAAATCCAACTTCGCGGACCGGTGAGCGGTGCCGCCATAGAATGAAGTCCTCCATAACCGCATGCGCAGTGTCCGTACGCGTTGCAACCATCGCCGCCTCCCTGCAGGCGCACCCAATGCTTGCAACTTCTGCCGGTGTTCGGGCGGCCGCCTGCATTTGTCGTGTCGCTGCTATGATCGCGTGAGTTAAAGCCGGTGAAGCGTCGCTGCAATTACAAATGTAAGTGTGGCATCCGATAAGAGGTATGCCCGCTGGCTGCGGCGGCGGCGAGTTCGTTCTTCAGACGGTCGAAGTCTTCCTCGGCGAAGCGCTCTCCGCGTTGCCGGAACGAGGAAGCAGGATCTGGACAAAATGCATGCGGCCGCCTCCAAGATTTCTAAACGGCAGCGACAGGCACCATGTTCCATGCAAGGCGCTATTGGCGAAAATCCGCCAATTTCCGCCAGTCGAAGACAACGCCCACTCCAGGCTCGTCGGGTGCTATCGCCAAACCATCCTGAAGCCTCAGCGGCTCAGTGGTATAATGGTCAATATCAAAACTATGCGCCTCCACCCAGCCGGCATTTGTCTGACCTGCAACGAGGCTGACATGAAGTTCCTGCATCCCGTGACTGCAGACCGGAATGCCAGCCTTGCGTGAGAGCGCTGCCACGCGCAGCCAGCCGGTGACCCCGCCGCAGTTGGAGGCGTCGGGTTGGATGTAGGCGAGATTCGACCAAGCGAAGGCATGCTCGAACTCCTCGATGACATGCAGGTTTTCTCCCATTGCCAGGGGCATTCCGGTCGCCTTGGCAATGCTGGCGTAACCCTCATAGTCGTCGGGTATGATGGGCTCCTCGAACCACAGCAGATCGTAGGCGGCGAATGCTCTCGCTGCCTCGATCGCTCGCGGGACGTCGAGCGCGTAGTTGGCGTCAACCATAAAGGTGATGTGATGTCCTATGCGCTCGCGAACTGCTTTCACCCGGGCCACATCCTCGGTCAAGTCGTCCTTGCCGACCTTGATCTTCACCCCGGTGAAGCCGGCATTGAGATAGGAATCGATGCTGGCCAAAAGCTGATCGAGGGTAAAGTTTAGGTCGATGCCGCCGCGATAGGCCTTGGCACTCTTCCCGGCCCCGCCCGCCATCTGCCAAAGCGGCAGGCCGCTACGCCGGCCCTTGAGGTCCCATAATGCGATGTCGATCGCCGAGATCGCGAAAGAAGCGATGCCGCCGCGCCCGACATAGTGGATGTGCCAGAGCATGCCGTCGTAGATGGTGTGGATTTGCGTTGCGTCGCGTGCCTTGAGGAACGGCGCGAGGTCGTGATCGATCATTGCCTTGATGGCATAGCCGCCCTTGCCGCCGGTGTAGGTGTAGCCTGTGCCCTCGGTGCCGTCGGCAAGCCTCAGCGTGACGGTGACCAGCTCGAAATGCGTGTGCGCGCCGTGCTTGGCATCGGTCATCACCTCACGCAGTGGGACCCGGAACAGCCGGGTCTCGACTTCCTTGATTTCGGTGCGGCTCATGCTGCGCTCCATTCAGGTTTTTTCATCGGACCATAATTGCACCGGCAGCGCTGACTGGCAACAATGTGGCTGATCTTTCAGCGATTCTGAAGCCAATCAGTCATTTTTGGTCCTACAAAAGCATCAATCCGCTTGTGCTTTGGTCCGATTTACCTTCTAATAACAGGACCATCTGGGAGGAAAAAGGCTTGCTGGATACGGAAGAGCGTCCTGAGATGCCCGCGGCTATTCTCGCCGCCCGCGCGGCCGACGCGATGGTGGCCGGCATAGAGGCCGACATCACATCCGGAAGGCTTGGCGACGGCAGCTACCTGCCGGCCGAGCGCGAACTGATGATCGAGTATGGTGTAGGCCGGGGCGTTGTGCGTGAGGCGATTGCGCGCCTGGCCAGCCGCGGCCTGGTGGAAGCGCGTCCGCGGTTCCGGCCCGTGGCGCGCCGGCCTGGCCTGGATGCCGCGCTCGGCGCCCTCGACGGCATCGTAGGACATCTGCTGAGCGACCAGGCGGGCGTGAAGAACCTCTACGACATGCGCGTCTTCCTCGAGGCGTCGCTGGCGCGCAACGCCGCCATCCATGCCCGCAAGGATGACGTCACAGCCCTGAGGGCGGCGCTGGCGATGAACGAGGCGGCCATCCCGGATTCCGAGAAATTCTATGCGACGGACGTGGCGTTCCACGCAGCGCTCTATGACATCGCGCGCAACCCGGTGCTGCCTGTCGTGCACAAGGCATTTACCGCATGGCTGTCGCCGCATTGGATGCGCATGCCACGGTCGCCCGAGCGCAACCGCGTGAATTTCCTCAGCCATCGTGAAATCTGCACGGCCATCCTTGAGCGAGATCCTGACGGCGCCGAGCGGGCGCTGCTCAACCACCTCTCGGCGGCCTGGGAGTATGTCCGCGGAACATTCGAAAGCCGTGAGGCGCCGGAAGCATGACGCAGTCCTACGACCATATCGTGGTGGGCGGCGGAGCAGCCGGCTGCGTCGCGGCGGCAAGGCTTGTCAAAGCGGGACGGCGAACCCTGCTGCTGGAGGCCGGCCATTCCCATCATCACCCCTTGCTCGACATGCCGCCCGGCATCTTCAAGATGATCAACGGCTCGAAATTCATGCGCTATCACCGCACCGAGCCGCAGGCCCATCTCGACGGCCGCGTCCATGAAATCTCGCAAGGCAACGTGCTGGGCGGCGGCACCTCGGTCAACGCCCAGGTCTACATGCGAGGCCGCTCGGCCGATTATGAGGAATGGGACGAGCTGCTGCGCGGCAACAATGCCGGCGTACGCTGGAACTGGCAGGCGGTGCTGCCGCATTTCACCGGCATGGAGGGAAACAACCGCCTCGGCGGCGAACTGCATGGAAGCGAAGGTCCGCTGCTGGTCTCTGATCCAGGCCACATCGATGATGTTTCCCGTTGGTTCGTCCAGGCCGTCCAAGGCCTTGGATTGCCGTACAACCATGACTTCAACGGACCGTCGCAGCGCGGGGTTGGCTTCTACCAGTTCATGAACCGGCGGGGAAAGCGAAGCAGCGCCGCCTATGCCTTCATCGAGCCGCTGACGAATGATCCCAAGCTGACGCTGAAACTCAATTGCACAGTCAGCCGGCTGCTGATCGAAAACGGTCGGGTCACCGGCGTCGTCTATTCGGATGCGTCGGGCGCCGAGCATACCGTCCATGCAGATGCCGACGTGATCGTCTCGTCCGGTGCCCTCGTCTCGCCGAAACTGCTCATGCTGTCCGGCATCGGCCCCGCCGAGGCGCTTGCCGGGCACGGCATTTCCTGCGTCGCCGACCTGCCCGGGGTCGGCGAAAACCTGATCGACCATCCGGAGGTGCCGATCATCGCCACCGCAAACGGCCCATACGGCTATTTCAGGCAGGGCCAAGGCTGGAGGATGATCAGGAACGGCCTGCATTTCAAGCTCTTCGGCACCGGCACGATCCTGTCAGCGGGGGTGGAGGCCGGAGCCTTCGTCAATCCGGCCGATCCCGAGGGCGAACCGACGATCCAGGCCTTCTGCGTGCCGCACGTCTATCTGGACCGCGATATCCTGACCTTGGTCGAGAACACCTATGGGCTTACCGTGACGACAGTGGTGGTGAAGCCAAAGTCGCGCGGTTTCGTAAGGCTGCGTTCGGCGGATCCGAAGGACATGCCGATCGTTTCGCCGAACCTCCTTAAACATCCCGACGACATGAGGGAAATGATCTCCGGCCAGCGTTATTTCCTGCAGGCTTTTCAGACCAAGCCGCTCGCCGATCGGGTCAAGGCCATTGCCGTGCCAAGCCAGGATGATCTCAGCGACGAAGCCATGACAAAGCATTGCAAGCGCTTTGTGAAGACCAACTACCATCCGGCCGGGACATGCCGGATGGGCTCGGACAGCGACCGGATGGCGGTGCTGGACGCGGCGCTGCGCGTGCGCGGAATAGACAATCTGCGGGTTGCCGACATGTCGGCCTGCCCCAACATCAATGCCGGCAATACGGCGGCGCCCGCCATGATGCTGGGCGACCGCTGCGCCGACTTTATTTTGGAGGCGGCATAGCGCCGGATCCAGCTTGCCGACGGCCTCATCGCCGAAGCCGTTTGGGCCGATATCGTGAGGAAATTACACAGTCGCTGAAAGCGACAATAAAGGAGGAAAGAGCATGATCATTACCCGTCGAAAACTACTGGTTGGCTCCGCTGCCGGCGCGGTTGCGCTGACACTCGGCTCACGCGCCTTCGCGGCGCTCCCGCCACTCGCCAAGAAGGACAAGTACAAGGTCGGTTTCGCCCAGACGGAAAGCAACAATCCGTGGCGCCTTGCCGAGACCAAGAGCATGCAGGACGAAGCCGCCAAGCTCGGCCATCAGCTGGTCTACACGGATGCCGCCGGTTCGTCGGCCAAGCAGGCCTCCGACGTGAACTCGATGATCGCGCAGGGCGTCGACGCAATCTTCCTGCCGCCCCGCGAAGACAAGCCCCTGGTGCCGGTCATTCTTGCCGCGCGCGATGCCGGCATACCGGTGTTTCTGGTCGACCGCGACGTTGATCACACCATGGCCAAGCCGGGCGAGGATTATGTCTGCTTCATCGGTTCGGATTTCATCGAGGAGGCGACCCGCGTCGGCGAATGGCTGGTCAAGAACGCCAATGGCAAGTCGAAAATCATCGAGCTGGAAGGCACGACCGGAGCCTCGGCCGCTACCGACCGCAAGAAAGGCTTCGACGATTTCATCGCCAAGCACTCGCAGTTCACCATCCTGGCGTCGCAGTCCGGCGACTTCGCTCGTGACAAGGGCCGGCAGGTCGCCGAGACGCTGCTTCAGGCGCACCCTGATGCGGATATCATCTACGCGCACAATGATGAGATGGCGCTGGGCGCCATCGCCGCTTTGGAAGCAGCCGGCAAGACCCCGGGCAAGGATGTGCTGATCTTGTCGATCGACGGCGAGAAGGAAGGCGTCCAGGCGATCATTGACGGCAAGATCGGCGCTATCTGCGCTTGTAGTCCGCTGTTCGGGCCGAAGGCCTTCGCTACGATGGCCGACTATGCGGCCGGCAAGAAGATCCCGCCGTTCATCAAGAACGAGGATGCCTTCTTCGACGCCACGAACGCGAAGAAAGACTTCGATATTGCGTTCTGATATCCACTTTCTTTCCAGTTGCCCTACCCGCTTCGGCGGGTAGGGTTTGGGAGTTTGACGATGACCGCTCAGCCGGACCAAGCCGCGCTGCTCCTGGACATGCGTGACATCCAGAAGCGTTTTGCCGGCATCCCTGCCCTGGCCGATGCCTCGCTCCAGGTTCTTCCGGGCGAGATCCACGCACTCATCGGCCAGAACGGTGCGGGCAAATCGACACTTATCAAGGTGCTCACCGGCTATTACCGCCGGGATGCGGGGCAGGTGCTGTTCGAACGGAAGCCGTTCGAAGTTGGGTCTCCGCATCAGGCGCAGGTCAGCGGCATCAGCACCATCTACCAGGAGATCAATCTCGTACCGCTGCGCTCGGTGACCGAGAACATCTGCCTTGGACGCGAGAAGCGCCGCCGCGGCCTGCTCGACTGGAGCGCGATGCATGCGGAAGCCGAGCGCCTGCTCAGCCGCTTCTCGATCGGCATCGACGTGCGCCGCCCGCTCAGCGATTTCAACACCGCCACGCAGCAGATGGTGGCGATCGCCCGCGCCATCGGCTTTTCCGCCCGCCTCGTGATCATGGATGAGCCGACCTCCTCGCTGGACGAGCGTGAAGTCTCGGTCTTGTTCAGCGTTATCCGTCAGCTCAAGGCCGACGGCGTCTCCGTTCTGTTCGTCAGCCACAAGCTCGACGAGTTGTACGAGGTCTGCGACCGGGTCACGATCATGCGTGACGGCCGCACGGTACGAAGCGCGGCGATGAGCGACATCGGCAAGCTGGAGCTGGTCGCGGCCATGCTCGGCCGCGACGTCGCAGCCGTCGAAGGCCATGCGACCGCGTTCGGTGAACGCGATCGGTCGAGGATCGGTGATGTGCTGTTTACCGCGCAAGGGCTGGCGGCCGGCCAGTTGGTGCGTGACGTGAGCTTCGACCTGCGCCGCGGCGAGATCGCCGGCTTTGCCGGCTTGCTCGGCGCCGGCCGCACCGAAACAGCCCGCCTCGTATTCGGCGCCGACCGCCGGAGCGCAGGCGAGATGACGATGGAGGGCGCGTCCTACCATCCCGCACGTGCCGCTGATGCCATCGCCGCAGGGATGGGCTTCTGCACTGAGGACCGCAAGGCCGAGGGCATCGTGCCGGAAATGACCGTCGCGGAGAACATAACACTGGCACTGCTGCCGAAAATCAGCCGCAATGGCATCCTGAACGAGGCCCGGCAGAAGGAGATCGTCGAGCGCTTCATTCGTGAACTCGACATCAAATGCTCGGGGCCTAACCAGAAGGTCCGCGAGTTGTCGGGCGGCAACCAGCAAAAGGTGCTGCTTGCCCGCTGGCTGGCAATGAACCCGAAGCTGCTCATTCTCGATGAGCCGACGCGCGGCATCGATGTCGGGGCCAAGGCCGAGATCCAGCGCCTCATCCGCAAGCTTGCCGATGACGGGCTCGGCGTGCTGATGATCTCCTCGGAACTCGAGGAAGTGATGGAAGGAGCCGACCGCATATTCGTGCTGCGCGAAGGAGTGAGGGTGGCCGAACTGGAAGGCCAGGCAGCCGACGAGGAGGACGTGCTCGCGGCGATGGCGCATGGCGGCGCGGCGAAGGAGGCAGCGTGAGCGATCTGGCCACACCATCCGCAGCCAACGACGCTGGAAACCGCCGCTTTGATGTGTTCGGTTTCCTGGCGCGCTACGGCACGGTGATCGCGCTTGTGCTGCTGGTGGTCTTCAACCTTGCCTATACGCGCAATTTCGCGACGCTGCAGACACTCAACGTCAACCTAACCCAGGTCTGCACGATTGTGATCGTCGCGGTGGGGATGACCCTGGTGATCGCCACCGGCGGCATCGACCTGTCGGTTGGTTCGCTGATGGCGATCTCCGGCGCATTGGCGCCGATGATCTTCATGGGCACGATCTTCCCGGTCGGAAACATCTATCTGGCGGTAGCCGTCGCGATGATTGCCTCGATCCTCGTCGCCGGCCTGTTCGGGCTGTTCAATGGCTGGTTGGTCTCGCGTTTCCGCATCCAACCGATCGTTGCAACGCTCGTGCTGTTCATCGCCGGGCGCGGGATCGCGCAGGTCATGACCAACGGCAATCTGCAGACCTTCCGCGTGCCGCAATTCCAGTGGATCGGACTTGCCCGCCCGCTCGGCATTCCCGCGCAGGTCATCATCATGGCCGTGCTGGTTGCGGTGGCCGCTTGGGCCCTTCACCGCACGGTGTTCGGGCGAAGCATCCTGGCGGTCGGCGGCAATGAAAAGGCCTCTGAACTCGCCGGCATCGCCGTATCGAGGATCAAGCTCGCTGTCTATGCGATCAGCGGCCTGTGCGCGGGGCTAGCCGGTCTCGTCGTCATTGCGATCAACTCCTCCAGCGACGCCAATCTCGTGGGGCTGGGCATGGAACTCGACGCCATCGCGGCGGTCGCGGTGGGCGGCACGCTGTTGAGTGGCGGAAAGGCCACAATCATCGGCACCCTGCTGGGCGCACTGACCATCCAGTTGGTGCGCTACACGCTGCTCGCCAATGGCGTACCCGACGCCGCTGCGCTCGTCGTCAAGGCCGGCATCATCGCATTCGCCGTCTGGCTGCAGCAGCAACACCGGGTGTAATCCATGAACAGCGCCAGACTGGTTCGCATCATCGGCACTTACGGTGTCGTCATCGCGCTTGCAGCCCTCGTCCTGTTCGGATTCCTGCGCTACGACCGCTTCCTCGGCCTCTTCAACGTGATGAGCGTTCTGCGCTACAACTCGATGTTCGCGCTCGTCGCGCTCGGCATGTGCTTCGTGATCATGACCGGCGGCATAGACCTGTCCGTCGGCTCCGTCGCCGCCTTGGGCAGCGTCGCGTCAGCCCTGGCGAGCCCGCACGGCATCGTGGCAGGCCTTGCAGCGGGCGTTGGCGCCGGCCTGGCAGCCGGGCTGATCAACGCGCTCCTGGTTACACGCGGCAACCTGATGCCATTCATCGCCACGCTTGCCACCATGCTGGCCGCAAGCGGCTCGGCGCTGCTTCTGGCCGGCAACCAGACCGTTTCGGTGTCTTACGATTCGGGTTTCACCGCCATCGGCCAAGGGAATTTCTGGATTTTCCCGATTCCGGCAGTCATCGCCCTGGTTGCCTATGCCGTCGGCTCAGTGGTCCTGAACTACACCAGCACGGGACGGACGGTGCTGGCCATCGGCGGTGGCGAGGATGCCTCGCGGCTGATGGGGCTGCGCACTGACCGCGTCAAATTTCTCGTCTATGTCGCAAGCGGGTGCCTGGCCGGGCTCGCCGGCGTCGTCCTCGCTTCTCAGTTCGGCGCAGGCCAGCCGATCGAGGGCGTCGGCTGGGAGCTGTTTGCCATCGCAGCCGTGGTCGTGGGCGGGACGCTGCTGACCGGCGGCTCGGGCTCGGTGTTGACCACGCTGGCCGGCGTGCTGTTGCTCGGGATCCTTTTCAACGTCCTGAACTTCGAAAACGGCATGGGTTGGATTTCGCTGTCAGCCTACTGGCAGTCGGTGATCCGCGGGCTGTTTTTGCTCGTCGTCGTCCTTCTCCAGGCACGGCTTACGGCAAGGCGCGAAACTGCCTGAGGATGGGGAGCACACTCGAGCACGACGAGCTCAAAAGAGCTCTGACGCTGCAGAATAAGTGCGCGTTGCGCGCCTGGCCAATGAGCGCATCCCGCAAACTTTCTGCGGCGATGCTTCCCCGTTGCACCTGGGCTCCGGCGCCTTTGGAGCGGATCCGCAAGCGGATCGTGGTGCAGTCACATGGCCGTCCTGGAGACGGTCATTTCCCGGCGACCGCCACGAACACGGACTGCCCCTGCCTTTCCAGCCGAAACAGGATGGGCTTGCTCTGCCGGCGAGAGTTCGCCCACTCCTCGACGATATCCGAAGGCTCCGTCACGCGGCGATCGTTGGCCGATATGATGACATCGCCCGGCTGCAATCCGCTCCGGGCGGCAAGGCCATCGGGAACCACTTCCACGACGAAGACGCCGGTCGTTCCTGATTTGATGCCTAGCTGCTGACGCGCCTGATCCGGAATCGGGCTGAGGGATAGGCCGAGGCCTTCGGCCGCCGACTTCTTGTCGGGAACAGCGCCGGTCTTCACCTCCGCATCCTTGCGCTCACCGATGACAAGCGCGATCTCCTGGTCCTTGCCGCCGTTACTCCGTGTCAGAGTGGCCTTGCTGCCAGGCTTCTGGCTAGCCGTCGCAAGCGTGAGGTCATGGACACCCTCAATGCCCTTGCCGTTGAACCGGGTGATCACGTCACCCGGCTTCAAGCCGGCTTTCTCCGCCGGGCTGCCGGGCTCGACCGAAGCAACCAGCGCGCCCTTGTCATCCTTCATCCCGAGGGCCTCAGCCAGCGACGGCGTGATGTCCTGCAGGCGGACCCCGATGAAGCCACGCTCGATCCGGCCGGTTCTAATCAACTGGTCGGCGATGCTCTGGGCGGTGCGCGATGGCACCGCAAATCCGATCCCGATGCTGCCGCCCGACGGCGAGACAATGGCGGTGTTGACGCCGATCACCTCGCCACGTGCGTTGAACAGCGGACCGCCCGAGTTGCCTCGATTGATCGACGCGTCCGTCTGGAGAAAATCGTCGTACGGCCCGGCTTGAATGTCTCGCGAGCGGGCCGACAGAACGCCGACAGTGACTGTCCCTCCGAGTCCGAAGGGACTGCCGATCGCGATTGTCCATGCGCCCGGCTGCATTGCATCCGAGTCACCCCATTTGGTCGTGGTCATGTTGGGCCGCGGGTCGACCTTCAGCACCGCTATATCGGTGGCGGGGTCACGGCCGACCAATTGCGCCGGCGCCGTTTCCTTGTCGGAAAATACGACATGGATCTCTGTCGCATCGGCAACGACATGGTTGTTGGTGACGATATAGCCGTCGGGACTGATCACAAATCCGGAGCCAAGCGCCTCCCTCACCTGTGGCTGAACGGGTCCGAGGCCCTGGCCGTCGAACGGACTTGTAAAGTCGCCCGCCGTCGTCTGGTCCTGGACAACCTCCCGGGTCGTGATCGCGACCACGGCCGGCAATTTCTGCTGAATGATCGCCGTGAAGTCGGTCGGGGTATCCTGGGCCAGGACAGGCGCCACGCCACTGGCCGAGAGCATCAGCGCAACCGCGATCAAGCGCGTTGCAAATCGTCTTTGCATATCGTGAGACATTGCTGGACCTCCTGCCGGACAGCCCCGGCCGCTCGGCCGCGCCGCGCGGAGCCGGTGCTCCGGACGCTAGAACTGCCAACAAAGCTGTTTGTTTCAGCCCCCCGGAAAAATGGCACGGCCAGGAAAAACAGCCCGACCGCGGGGGTCCGGAAGGCAGCAGCCGGGAACCATTGAGGCCGTCGAGTTCAACCGTCCACAGGACTGGCCCCGGACATGGCAGATGTCAGCAAAGCGACTGCGTCAGCTCCGGCAAATGCCCGATATGCCCATGGAGCCAACCCAGCGGCTGAGGTGCCTCTACCGGGCCTGGTGCGAAAACGATCTGCAATGCAAGAGGGAGCTCAACAGCCGCCGAGAGACGCGGCTGTGATCACCACCGCTCGAACTCCCTCAAGGGAACAAAAGGGTACCAACTAAGTTCGGCCCCCATAATGAGGATGCCTATATGGACCTGTTGCCCCAGTCAGCCGAACACACCGTCTCCCCGCCGCCCGCTCCAGACCTTCACCGGCTTTTGTTCGATCCAAACTTGCGTATACACGGCTTGATTGATGACACTGTCGTCACCAAAGCCTTGGACGATTTGAAAACCGTGCGTTCCGGGGAAGACGATCTCTACGTTGAAATCGACACGCCCGGAGGCGACGCCGACGGCGCGCGACGTCTAACTCTAGAGTTCAAACTTTTTCTGAAACACTCGGGCCGCAACGGCTACATCATTGGCAAGAATACGGTTTACTCTGCCGGGGTAACGGTCCTTGCCGCTTTCCCGAAAGCCTGCAGGTTCCTTTGCCCGCAAGCAGTCCTGCTGATTCATGAAAGAAGGCTTGAGAAAGACTTGGTTCTGAATGGACCAATTCGAAGCTGTCTTCAGATCGTTCGCGAACAACTTGCGCTGTTGGAAACGGCAGAGCGACTCGAGAATGAAGGGTTCGCCGATCTCGTCCAAGGTTCTCGAACATCGCTGGAAGAGCTGCGCGACCATGCCTTGACCAACTGCTACCTGATGGCAGCCAGAGCTTTGGAGTTGGGCCTTGTTGAAGACATTGCCGATTAACTTGACGCCTCGGATGCAAACGGCAGAGCCGAGTCCAACACGCTTCCCTCACTCATGGCTCCGGCGACCATGAACGGCAAGGTTGAAAAGATAGAGCGGACCGGCGGCTGTCTTTGCGGGTCTGTGAGGTATGTTGTTACCGGCGCGCCGTTGCGCGTTGGCTTGTGTCATTGCCAGGATTGCAAGAGAACCAGCGGCAGCACCTACAGTGCCTTTGCCGTGTGGCCGCGGTCGGCTTACCAGTGCAAGGGCGAGCTTGCTGCATTCAACGGCAGAGGTTTTTGTCCGGCATGCGGGTCGCGCGTGGTGAACCTTCGCGACGACGAAGCCGAGATCATGATCGGCACTCTCGATGATGCGCCAAACGACCTTCTCCCGGCATACGAGCTTTGGACCCCCCGGCGCGAAGCCTGGCTCCACAACCTGCCTTGGGCTGACCAATTCGCGGGCGATCGCACCGAAGAAGGCCAAAATTGGCGCGAAGCCCGACGAGTATGACCATGCTCGAATGGCCCTCCACCCATGAACTGTGAAAGTCAGCTTCATGCGCGATGAATCACTCAAGTTCTTGAAGAAAATTGTGGCGACCCCGTCGCCGAGCGGCTTTGAGCAACCTGTAGCGGAGCTTTTCCGCGAGTATGTTCGTCCGTATGCCCACAGGTTGACGACGGACGTCATGGGCAATGTCACAGCGATCATCAATCCTGAGGCGTCTATGCGCTTCATGTATGCCGGGCACATGGATGAGGTCGGCTTCATCGTCCACTACATCGACGATGACGGTTTTCTGTTCTTCAGCACCATAGGTGGAACGGACGTTGCCACTGAAATCGGCCAGCGTGTCTGGGTGCACGGCAAAGAGCCGATCCTGGGGGTCGTGGGTCGCAAAGCAATCCAGACCTTCAAAGCCTCTGACACGTCTCAAACACCCTCGCTGATGGAACTATGGATCGATATCGGCGCGAGTTCGCGAGAGGAAGCGTTGAAGGTCGTAGAGGTCGGCAGCGCGGTGACTATCCATGGCGAGTTTGCAGCGCTCCAGGGCAACCTTGCTGTCGGACGAGCGTTCGACAACAAGGTCGGCCTCCTCATCGGCGCCGAGGTGCTGCGCTGCCTCTCTGAGGAGGGAGGCGTTCACCCCGGCGTGGGGCTCTATATCCTGGGTACGGTTCAAGAGGAAATCGGTTCCCGAGGCGCGATGACCTCGGCGTTCAATATCGCGCCTCGAACCGGCCTCGCAATCGATATGGGCGTGGCAATGGACTATCCGCGCGCTCGCGCCGAGGATCAGGGCAAACTGGACCTTGGGAAAGGGCCGGCAATTACTCAAGGCGCGAACACCAACCCGGTGGTGTTCAAACTGCTGAAGTCGGTGGCCGAGAAAGAGGGCCTACCTTATCAGCTTCAGGCGGTGGGCAGCTCAAGCCCTACCGACGCGCGTGTCATGCAGCAGAACCGCGGCGGCGCCGCAAGTGGGGTGCTCTCCGTGCCTTTGCGTTACATGCATACCCCGTCCGAAGTTGTTTGCCTGGATGATGTGCAAACGACGATTGACCTGGTTTGTGCATATTGCCGGCAATTGACGCCGGAGATCGACTTCACGCCAAGATGAGAGCGGCGGGATTGATTGTGGAAGTCGTGGCTCCAACAGTCGCCGATCTGGCGCCTGTCGGCCACCGCCTGGTGCGTCGGTCATCGCGCACCTGAGAAAACCCGACTGCAGTCCACTAGGGAGCGCGCCTCAGGTCACCGCCACCGCTTCCACCAAACGCCTGAGGAAATCCGTCAGACCGGCTTCAGGATCATCACCTGTGCCAACGAGCACCGAAATACCCCAGCGCCCAAGCACGGCCTCCTCCACAGGGTTGCGGCTGGGCATGAAGATGAACGAAGGGGGACGATCTTTCTCATATCCAGACCGGTGCCAGGTTTGCCAAAGCCGGTGCAACAGCAGCCGAATGTTTGGATCGGAGAGGCTATAGCCAATGAACAGGATCGTGCTGCCGAGAGCATCCGAGCGAAAGCGGACATCAAGGGGAGAATTGAAGGACAGGCGGTCAAGATAGTCGGTTTCGGTGAGGACAAGGGAAGAGTCCTCGTCAAAGTCGCCGTGAAATTTCACGATGTGGGTTACGCCTCGACGGGCCTGCGCAACGTGCCGTGCGTTGGCCACTTTCACGTACTCTCGACCGTGGATTTCAAAAGCGAGTTCCAGGTTCCGGTCATAGTTCGTCGTATAGATGACGGGAAAATCGAGCGTCACGATGAGACGGTGCAATTCCGATTTCTCGATCCGTTCCTTGGCGACAGACCAGTTTCTGTCCATCCAACTGCGAAGTGGTCCGATGCTGCCATGCTTGATCCGATAGTATTCGGCCAAGGTCTGAAAACGATCGCGTCGCGTGGAAAATTCATCGTCGACGCCGAGCTCCTTTGCCATTCGCTCGATGAGCTTCTCCCAAGACGGAAGTCCGACGCTGATCGATACCCCCGCCCCCACAAACAAAATTGCGCTGCGATGACGAATTGCATTGGCGAGCGAATTTATAGGATCATCATCGTTCATGGATAGGTCCTCCGAAGCCACTCGCGTGGGCCGGACCTAAAGGTGCGTGCCCCGGTGCGGGGATCGTGGACGTGGCTCCCAATTCGAGCCAGCGTGCTCCGCCCTCATCGACTAAATCAGATCGACCACGCACCAGCCAGCCCAGAGGGGGCGGCCCTTGCAGTCCTGCCGAGCCGCTTGCCACCCGAACCGAGGTAGCGGCTGCGAGGACACTGGCTGTGAACTGGAACCGGCGCTGTTGCGGTTTACTGGCCACGATGATTCAGTTCTGCGCCAGCCATATTGCGCAAAACTCTATCGAGTTTCGCATTCACCAAGAGGTTGCGCCGCTTCGCGCCGATAAAGATGGCGAGAGAGTAAATCATTGTAAGAACAGAGATCATCGTCATTCCGGCCTAAACATCAGCGGCCGGAGATGTTCCATGCGCCCGGAAATATTCCAGTGCAGGTGTTTTAAATCGCCGAAGCTACGCGCTCAATGCGCGGTTGGTTTCGTGTCCAGGGCGGACGAATTAGCGCAAGGCGGTATTCATCCTCCCACATCGGCGGCGGACTTAAGCGGAATGCTGGTTGTGTCCCCCAGGATGCAATGAAACGCCGATGCTTTGCATGCGCCCCGGAACAAATGCTCGCTTGCACAGTTCGAGCCATGCAGCGGTCGACCCCCGCGCTGCAAGATCGGTAGCCCGATCGCCCGCGCCGGCCCCTCCCACGGCGCGGGCTTTCGTTTGAATTCACGCTGTCGGGGTTGGAGTCGCTCCACCGTTGTCGCGAGCCGGCTGATATACGCGCTGTCCGGGGGCTCGCGCGGTGTCGGCCACATCGGCAGTCGAGCAGTCCGGCAGGTCAGCCCATGCACGGGAACAACGCGGCACTGTGATGGTTTGGTGGCCTCGGAAGGTGGCAGAGAACGATGGGCAAAAAGCCCAAACAGCACGCAAAATCTACGGCGGATCGCGAAAAGGCGATCGAGGCGCTCTACTTCGCGCGCAAGTGCGGCCTTACGAAGGAAGAGGCACTCAAGATGCTCAGGGAAGCCCCGATCGGGATCGATGATGAAGCCGAAGAGCGCTCCGGCAGTTAGAGGCGATCGCCGGTCGCGCGTCGCAGCCGGCTGCGGCGCATGATCTTCTTCACTTCCGATACGCATTTCAACGATCCGCGCATTCTGCGCCTCGACCGGCGTCCCTTCGCCTCGTTGGTCGAGCATGACCAGGCGCTGGTTGCATTTTGGAACGAAACCGTTGGCCCGAACGACGAGGTCTGGCACCTCGGCGATTTCGCCAAGGGCCCAGCCGAGACCGTGTCTTCACTGCTGTCGTCTCTTAACGGGTCCAAGCACCTGATAATTGGCAACAATGACAGCGCTGCCACCATTGGCGACCCGGCCTGGGCGAGCGTGCACCACTACATGGAGCTTCCTGTCGAGGGCAGCTTGCTGGTTCTCTGCCACTATCCTTTTCGCACCTGGAACCACATCGGCAAGAGATCGGTAAACCTGCACGGTCATTCGCACGGCCGTCTGAAGCCGATGACGCGCCAGCATGATGTCGGCGTCGACGCATGGGGGTTTCGTCCGGTCACCTTTGCTGCCATTCAGGCCAGTCGCCGGCGGGGTTAGCCCGACAGAACGCCGGGCGAGCGAAGGTCTTCAGCTTTGCGGGATTGGAGCCGACGAGAGGCCGTCTGTAATCCTGCCGGACCCGCAACAATGCGACAATCCAAGTTGGGCTGCTTCAGATAGGAGAACAGCTTCACATATTTAGCGCCTTTCGCGCGTGGATCGGCACCGCTCGAGGGGCCGGTACGCGGACCGCACCACACCATTAACTTGAGTGCGGCGAACTCTTAAGGAATCCCCACCGGCCGTCGCAGCGCGAGATCGAACGCATCGCCTGAGCTCAGCACGTGAACCCTCAGATCATGAATCGAAAGGGCGGCATCAGGCTCACCTTCCGCGATGTTGGAATGGGTCACGCCGGCTGCATCGACCAGATAGACAGCGCCGCTGCCGATGACCTTGAACATCTCGCCCTTCACCACGATCGCCGTGTCTTCATCGATGCCGATGCCGAGGACGCGCGGGTTCTGCGACACCGCCCCGATGAGCCGCCCAATGCGGCCCCGTTCCGCAAAGTGCTGGTCGATGATGACATTCGGCAGCAGGCCCAGTCCCGGCGCCATCCGAATGTGGCCGATCCGAAAGGACGCTGCGTTCGGCCCCTTCACCATCATCGTGTCGCTCATGACCGACGCGCCCGCTGAGGTGCCGGCAATGACGCCTCCGGCTTCATAGATTTCGTGCACCCGCTCGTCGATGGGCGTGTCGCCGATCTGGCTGGTGATCCGGAGCTGGTCGCCGCCGGAGAAGAACACCGCACTCACGTCTGCGAGCGCACTTATTTTCTTTTCATGAGCTGCCTCGAGGCGGTCGTTGACGTAGAGCTCGATGACATCCTTGATGCCCAGTTCACCGAAGGACCTCTGATACTTCTCGAGATAGCCATCCGGCTCATGAGACGCGATGGTGGCAAGCACCAGGCGGCCGTTCGGAACCAGGCTCGCCACCTCCTTCAAGATGACACGATCGCCATCATGGTCCTCGTGGCCGCCGATGATGACGAGCGTTCCGGCTTTACCGTTCGAGGATCGTTTTTTCTTCTTGTCGGTCATTTGTCCACGTCTTTCTTGCGCAGGAAAACGTGTGGGTGGTTGTCCTCGCTGGTCATGAATGCGACTGCGAACTCCCTGCTGTTATGCGCCCATCCAGACACGCCGGTCGCGGTAAGCACGATGGCTCCGGCTTCGCCGCCGATCGCCTCGACTTCCTTGAGCGCGGGATTCAGCACCTGCTCCAGGCCGCCTTCAGCCTGCCCCGAGGACAATGCCTGCCGCGCCGAGAGTGCCTGCATGACACGGGCCGCGAGAGCCTTTCGCGCAATATGCTCACCGTCTCCCGAGAAGGCGACGGCTCCCAATTGGTTGTCGGCATAGTAGCCGCAACCGGGTTGCGGAGAATCCCCCACACGACCCGGAGCACTGCCGTCCAGTCCGCCGGTCGAAGTGCCCACGGCGATGTCCCCGTACTGATCCAGGGCAACCACACCGATCGTATCCTTCGCCTCCGACTTGCTGGAGGCGTCGCGCTGCTGCGGCGTGATCAAATCCGCCGGATCGCAAAGCTCCAGCTGCTTGTCGGCGGCGAAACGCCGGGCCCCCTCCGACGCCAGCAGGATCGGCTCCTCATGCAGCATGGCCTTCGCGACACTGATTGGATGGCGCACGCCCTTGATCACTGCGACGGCACCTACATTGAAGTCCCTGCCCTCCATCAGGCCAGCGCACATCTCGACCTCGCCGTCCGAATTGAGGGCACTTCCATATCCCGCATTGAATGTCGGGTCGGCCTCGAGGACGCGACCGGCAGCTTCCACGGCATCGACCGCCGTTCCGCCGCCGGCCAGGACGGCCCGACCTGCCTCGAGCGCCTCGATGCATCCGTTGCGATGCGCCTCCTCCTCTTGCGGATCGATCTCCTTGGCGCCGCCGTGCAGGATCAGCGACCACATCAGCCAGCCCTCAGATGGCGAATATGGGTCTGATCGGGCCCTCCCCTCGAAGGCGTCGCGCCTCCGAAGCCGGTTACTTGCCGCCACACGGCTTCAACGTCGTCGACGGTCAGCACGACAAGGTCGTTTTCCCGTGCAAGCCGGAGACACACGTCGACGGCCTCCTTCTCGGGACAGACGGCGTGAATGCGGCCTGGGGCGCAGCCGGCGTTCAAGGCACCTTCCCGCAGCAAGCCGGCGATCGCTCCGGGGGCTCGGCCGCGCAGCTCCTGCTCATCCTCCTTGAAGACGATGACGTCGAATATCCGCGAAGCGATCGCGCCCATCTCGCGGATGTCGCAATCGCGGCGGTCGCCCGGTATGGCGACCAGGCCGATCGTGCGCTGATAGCCGCGCCTCATGTGGGAAACGAGCTTTCCGAGCGCCCTCAGCCCCTCCGGATTGTGCGCATAGTCGACGATCGTGCGGAAACCATGCCCGTCGAAGACGTTGAGGCGACCGGGAGATTGCTCGAACGAGGTGCCAAACTCCGCCAGCGCCGCCCGGATCGTTGCCGCCGGAACGTCGTGGCAATGCGCCATAGCGACGGCTGCCAGGCTGTTGGCAACGTTGAATTCGGCCGAACCCTCGAAGGTCGCGGGAATTTCGTCGACGCTCATCAGGAACATCGATTCCCCATCCTCGTGGATGAAAATGTCCCAGCCGTCGCTGCTGGGCTCCCGCGTCACGGCGCGGCCGCCTTCCGCCAGGTGGCTGCGCAAGAAACCGGGCCACTCGCTCCTGCTCGCCAGCGAGAAGTAGCAGATCCTGCCGCCGGCATCTCGCGACATTGCGGACGTGTGGACGTCGTCGGCATTAAGAATGCTCCATCCGCCGCGGCGGACGGACTCGACCACGACCGATTTCACCTCCGCCAGGTCCTCGATCGTGTCGATGCCCCTCAGCCCGAGATGGTCGCCGTGGACGTTCAGAACCGCGCCAACATCGCATGCATCGAAGGCAAGCCCTTCGCGCAGGATGCCGCCGCGCGCACATTCCAGCACCGCGACATCGACACCCGGCTCGCGCAGCACGATCCTGGCGCTCTGCGGACCGGAGCAGTCCCCTGTCATGATCCGCTCGCCGTTCAAGTAGACGCCGGTGGTGGAGGTGAGCCCGACGGTTGCCCCATTCGCCTGCAGGATGTGCGCCAGCATCCGGGCAGTGGTCGACTTGCCGTTGGTTCCCGTGATCGCGAAGATCGGAATCCGGCCGTCCTTGCGGCCTTTGAAGAGAAGATCGAGCACGGGCCGTGCGACGTTGCGGGCGCGCCCCGACGAGGGTTCGAGATGCATGCGAAAGCCAGGACCGGCATTCACCTCTATGATGCCGCCGCCGGTTTCGCTCACCGGCCGTGAGATGTCGGGACAGACGAAGTCGATCCCGGCAATGTCGAGGCCGACGATCTGTGCCGCCCGCCTGGCGATCAGCGCGTTTTCGGGATGGATTTCTTCCGTTCGGTCGATCGCGGTCCCACCGGTGGAGAGATTGGCGGTGGGCCGCAAGAGCACCATTTGACCCGGCGCTGGAACGCTCGCCAGGGTGAGCTGCGATTTTGACAGGAAATGCTCGACGCATTCGTCGATCTCGATGCGGGTCAATACCGAGGAATGGCCCTCTCCCCTTCGTGGGTCGCGGTTCGTCTCCTCGACGAGCTCGGCGACAGAACTCCGGCCATCGCCGACCACATGGGCCGGAACCCTCTCGGCGAGCGCCACCACCTTTCCGCCGATCACCAGGATCCTGTGGTCCGAGCCGACGAAATGCTGCTCGACTATAACGCTACGGCTGTGTTCTCGCGCCTGTTCGAAGCCCCAGCGGACCTCGTCTTCTGTTGCCAGACCGATGTTGACGCCGCTTCCATGATTGCCATCGAGTGGTTTGGTGACCACGGGGTAGCCCAGCCGTGCTGCCGCCGCGACTGCGTCCTGCGCCGATCGCACCAGCTCCCCGCGTGGCACCGGCAGGCCGGCCTGTTGCAGCAGGAATTTGGTCAGGTCCTTGTCCGAGGCGATCTCGGTCGCAATCTCGGAAGTGAGGTCGCTGCAACTGGCGCGGATGCGCTTCTGATGCTTTCCGTGACCAAACAGCACGAGGCTGCTGTCGTCGATCCGCGCCGCCGGAATGCCTCGCCTCTCGGCCTCGCGCACCAAGGAAGCAGTCGTAGGCCCCAAGGCACGCTCGGCGGCCAGAAGCTTGAGCTGCTGCAGCCTGGCTGCGAACTCGAATGGCCCCTGCGTTTCCGCAATGTCGCCGAGCCCCTCGACACCATGGAGATTGGCCGGCAGCAGGCTGTCCACCAGTTCGAGCGCGACGCGCCCGGCGAGCAGCCCGACAAGCTCGTCCTTGTAGGCGAACATGACGTTATAAGTGCCCGGACTGCCTTTGACCGACCGTGTCTTTCCTCGTGTCACCCGGTGACCGAGCATGCTCTGCAGTTCCAGGGCGACATGCTCGACGACGTGGCCGAGCCAGGTTCCTTCCTGCATGCGGCGGACGAAGCCGCCGGCGGCGCCATAGCTGCAGCCATGGCCCGCAAGGCCGGGCAACAGTCGGACGATTTGTTCGGAAAACCCAGGCAGTTTGTCTGTCGGGAACGCCTCAAGTGCTCCGAGGTCGATCCGAATCTGGACCATTGGCGTCATGCTATAGAGGTGCGGCCCGCGAAACACACGGGCGTCCACGACGCGGATAGGGCGAAAACGCGAGGCGCCCCGATGAATTTCTTTGTCCGACATAGTCCGTTTCTCCTGACTAACTCCGCAACATCCGGAGGATCGGTTAGTTCCCGGCCTTTCAGCCCAAATATTTTTGCAGGAGAGAGAAACAAAAGTGGCCTTTAACACATGTTGGCCCAAGAACACCCTCTGGTCATCTCGGCCACGTGCGGTCGCTGTTCTGAGGGCTACTTATCTCTCGGGACGAGGCGGGCCAAGCATTCGCTCCTCTTCACAATCATTCGCCGGGCACACCGCGGCCGTTGAGCTAGTGCCCGGCTTTGCTCATGGCGACCCATTGTGCGGGTGCAGCACTGAGGCATTAATCTTCAGCACGCCTTCGGCACCCGGGAACATTTCCAGACGCGTCAGGTTTGGAACCATCCTTGCACCGGAACTACAGCCATGCAGAGTCGAAAATCGGTGAAGGCCGCGCTTGTCAAGGAGATCGACGCGGTCCGCCTTCGTATCTCGCTGCTTGAAAGCGAGCTATGCAGAGATGGCAGACCCAGGCAAATTGGATGGCGTTCAGGATACGAACTGAACGCCCACAAAGCCCGCCTTGCTCGACTGGAGACCGTGCTTGCCCAATATCCGTCGGCACCGACGGCCCGGGCATCGAAACAGCAACAGCTTGAGTTGCGCGCAAGGCAACCAAGTAGTTTTGGGGAAACGCCATGGCTGACAGACCCTCAATCAGAACTCCGCTAGCTCGAGTGCGGGGCCTTGGATCGGCGAAACACGGAACCGAAACGTTCATGCTGGAGCGGCTGACATCTGCTGCCCTGTTGATCCTTGTCATTTACATCGTCGCGATCGTTATAATGCTGGTCGGTGAGCCTCGAGACGCCGTCCTCAGCGTCGTAGGATCGATCTATGTCGCGCCAGCCCTTATTGGCTTCATTCTCGTAAGCTGCGTTCACATGCGGCTTGGAATGCAATCGATCATCGAAGATTACTGCCATGCCACCGTGCTCAAATCGCTTCTTCTGATCGCCAATTGGTTGTTCTGCTGGGCAGTCGCGCTCGCAAGCTTGTTCGCTGTGCTGTTAATCAGCTTCAGATAGCGATCCGGTTCTCAGCTGCAGCCAGCGTCTGCCACCGGCAGGCTGAAGTTCGCCTCAGCGGCGAACCGGGCTTGCTTGCGCAAAGGAGTTCGACAACCCGGCCTCATCTGATTTGCGGCAGCCTGTCCCATTGATGGAAAGGGGGTGGAGAGGTCAGCTCCCACTCCAATGTGGTAGCTCCTGGCCCCCATGGGTTCATGCCGGCGGCTCTTTGCCGGTAGAAAGCTTCCAAGATGCCGAAGAGGAAAATCACGACACTCGCGGCCGACAGGTACGATCCATACGAGGACACCATGTTCCAGCCGGCGAATGCGTCGGGATAGTCGACATAGCGACGCGGCATGCCCGCCAATCCAAGGAAGTGATGGGGGAAGAAGACGAGGTTCACGCCGACGAAGGTCGTCCAGAAATGGACCCCAGCCAGAAGCGGATTGTAGAGATATCCCGTCATTTTCGGAAACCAGTAATACCAGCCCGCGAAGATGCCGAAGATCGCTCCCAGTGAAAGTATGTAGTGGAAATGCGCGACGACGAAGTATGTGTCGTGCAATTCACGGTCGAGGCCGGCATTTGCGAGTTGAACGCCCGTCACCCCGCCCACGGTGAACAGGAATATGAAGCCGAGGGCCCAGAGCATCGGCGTCCGCAGGCTGACCGAACCGCCCCACATGGTTGCAATCCAGGAGAACACTTTTATCCCGGTCGGCACTGCGATCACCATCGTGGCGAAGGTGAAGTAGCGCTGCGTGTCGAGGCCTATCCCGCTGGTGTACATATGGTGGGCCCAGACGACGAAGCCGATCACCCCGATCGCCACGATTGCGTAGACCATCCCGAGATACCCGAAGATCGGCTTTCGCGAGAAGGTCGAGATCACCTGGCTGACGATGCCGAACGCCGGCAGGATCATGATGTAGACTTCCGGGTGGCCGAAGAACCAGAAGAGATGCTGGTACAGCAGCGGGTCGCCTCCGCCGTCCGGCGCGAAGAACGTGGTTCCGAAATTGCGGTCGGTCAGGAGCATGGTGATGGCGCCGGCCAGCACCGGCAGAGCCAGCAGCAGCAGGAAGGCGGTGATGAGGATCGACCACACAAACAGGGGCATCTTGTGCAGGGTCATCCCCGGCGCGCGCATGTTGAAGATGGTGGTGATGAAATTGATGGCTCCCAGGATCGAAGAGGCGCCCGCAATGTGCAGAGACAGGATGACCAGATCCACGGCGGGACCGGGATGGCCGGAGGTCGACAGCGGCGGGTACAGGAACCAGCCGGTCCCAGGGCCATAGCCGCCGGGGACGCTGGGCATGAAGATCGACAATAAAAGCAGCATCAATGCCGGCGGCAGCAGCCAGAACGAGATGTTGTTCATGCGCGGGAAGGCCATGTCGGGGGCGCCGATCATGATCGGAACCATCCAGTTGGCGAAGCCGCCGATCAGGGCGGGCATCACAGTGTAGAAGATCATGATCAGCGCGTGGGCCGTGGTGAAGACGTTGTAAAGCTGCTTGCCGGCGTCGATCGCCGCGTCGCCCTGGTAACCGTAGATCATCGACGCCAGTCCGGGGAAAAACTGGATCCCGGGTTGCTGCAGCTCGATTCGCATGCTCACCGACAAGAGCATGCCGATCACCCCCGCGATGAAAGCGAAGACCAGATAGAGTGAGCCGATGTCCTTGTGGTTGGTCGAAAACAGCCATCGGGTGATGCCGGTCGGCTGGTGGCTGTCGAGACCGTCCGGATCTGCCGCCGTATATTCGTTCATGACCTTCTCCGCTTGAGCCGTCCGTCGCCAGCATCGAACCGTGCTGGAACTTGATTGTTCCCTCCACCGAACCGGCGGTAGGAACATTCCACGGAAGTCGCTGTTAGGTTCCGCGCGGCCGACCCTGCGCGGCTGAGGATCGACGTCCATGCTGGCGATAATTGCTGCGACCCTGGTTCTGACGACGGTGGTTGGTGGGCTGATATCCGCCTTCTGGCTCGAGGCGCGTCATGGTCTCCATGACCCCACGCCGCCGGACATGTCGGTGCCCAGGCAACTGAACGCCCCGGCCTGGAGCCGGTGGTCCTGACATGGACGCGATCACCGCGACACTCGACCCGAGGACGCGAGCCGGCTGGCTGCTGCTCGGCTTCGCGCTCGGCGGTTTCTTCGACGGCATCGTCCTGCATCAGATCCTGCAATGGCATCATCTTCTCTCGGGCGTCGCCGATCCGGCGGGTTCCGACCTGCGCTTCCAGATCATGGCCGACGGCCTCTTCCATCTTTTCATGTATGTGCTCGCCGTCGCCGGCACGGTGCTGCTGGTGGCCGCGAGGGCGGCCGGCGCGCGGCCCGGGACCACCACGGAGATCCTGCGGCTCGCCTTCGCCGGGTTCGGCGTCTGGCATGTCGTTGATGCCGTCGTGTTTCACTGGCTGCTGGGTCTGCACCGGATCAAGATGAACAGCGACTTGCCGCTCGCCTGGGATATTGCGTGGCTGGTCATCTTCGGCATCGTGCCGCTTGTGTTGGTGCTGGTGCTGCCCAACCGCGGCGGACCGGCACGCGGTGCTTCGGCAGCGCTTACCAGCATCGTCCTGCTCGCGGGATTGGCAGCCGGCGCCGGCCCGTTCTTCAACGGCGCCGCCAATTCCATCATCGTCTTTCGTGTCGGGATGGAACCGGCGGCGATGATGCGGGCCGTTGAAGTCGCCGACGCCCATCTCAAATGGGTCGACGCCAGCGGCACCATCTGGGCGGTCGACCGCGTCTCATGGCGCGGGTTGGTAGCCCTTCACGCGCGCGGCGCCTTGGTGGTCAGCACGACGCCTGTCATTGCCGGATGCCTTGCCTGGACCGATGCCGCCGGAGTGAGCAGTAGCTCCAGCCAGCAGCGTGGCACTCCTGCCAGGCTATGACTTCCGGACAGGGATAGGGGAGTATCAAGCATGCAATTCGCCACCGAGAGCAGCCACGGCCGGAGCCTGACACCGCGCATCGTCGTGGTCGGCGGAGGCTTTGCCGGTCTGGAGGTTGCCAAGGCGCTCGGCAAGGCGGAAATCGGGGTGACGATCATCGACCGCCACAATCACCACCTGTTCCAGCCCTTGCTCTATCAGGTTGCAACCGCCGCCTTGTCGGCGCCTGACATCGCCGAGCCAATCCGCAAGATCCTGGGCCGCTATCCCTCGGTTCAGGTCCTCTTCGGCGATGTCACCGAGATCGTCACCGAGGCCAGGATACTGGTGCTGGCCGATGGGACCACGGTCCCCTACGACATCCTGGTCTTGGCCACCGGTTCGCAGCCATTCTATTTCGGCCAGGAGAGCTGGGCTCGGGTTTGTCCCGGCTTGAAGACCATCGAGGACGCGCGCACGATCCGGTCACGGCTGCTGCTATCGTTCGAGCACGCGGAACGGACCACCAATCCAGTCGAGCAATCCCGGCTGATGACGATCGCCATTATCGGCGGCGGCCCGACGGGTGTCGAACTGGCGGGCTCGATCGCCGAACTCAGCCGGCACACACTGGCGCGCGACTTCCGCAACATCCGGCCCGAGAAGACAAGGATCATACTGGTAGAAGCCGGCGAGCGTCTGCTTGCCGGATTCGCCCCGGAGCTTTCCAGATATGCACGTATGCGCCTTGAAAGCCTGGGCGTCGAGGTCGCGCTCGGCAACCGGGTCGAGGCGATCGAAGCGCATCAGATCACCGTCGGCGGCCAGGTGATCCCGGTGGCCTTGACGCTCTGGGCCGCTGGGGTGGCGGCTTCTCCGCTGGTCGCCCAGCTCGGTGTCGGGCTCGACCGCGGCGGTCGGGTGAAGGTCGAATCCGACCTGCAGGTCGTCGGCCACCCCGATGTCTTCGCGCTTGGCGACGTCGCACTGGTCCTCGATGGGAACGGCCAGCCATTGCCAGGTCTTGCCCAGGTCGCCAAGCAGCAGGGCGAGCACCTCGGCATGGCACTGGCACGCCGGATAGATACTGGCGACACGCTGCCGGCTTTTGCCTTCAGCAATCGAGGCAACACGGCCATTGTCGGCCGCCACGCTGCCGTGTTCGAATCGGGCAGGCTGAAACTGAAAGGCTGGATCGCCTGGTCTGCCTGGGCGCTCATCCATGTCTACCTGCTCGTCGGTTTTCAGCACCGCGTTCAGGTCTCGATCCAGTGGCTCTGGCGCTACCTGACCTATGAGCGTGGCGCCCGGCTTATCGCCGAGGAACGAGTCGAACCGGGTTCAACATCGTCGCCGGGAGCGGTCCCGAGAGAGCCGCTGCCACCCAAGGCAGACCCTGCCCCGGCATTGCCCGCCCGCACTGACTAGATTGCCGGGTGCTCAGTTCGGAGACAGTGGCGATGCGGGCGTCAGCTCTGGATTCCGCCACGGCCCGTCGTCCCACGGCAGCCCGAACCTCGATAGTTGAGGCGGGTGGTTCCCAGCTTGTATCCGGTGCCGGCCTGATGGATCCGGATGGCACCAACGACGTTGCGTCCCTATATGAACAAATGAACACAGGCTCCTCGAAACGGGATCTGTTGAACCCCTCCTCTTCAGAGACAGCTCGTCATGACGTCACCTGCGACTGCTGAACAACCCCCGGTCATTCAGACGGGGCTTCCCGCCCTGAGCAACAGCTATGCGCAATTGCCGGAGCGCTTCTTCGCGCAAACAGATCCGAAGCCGGTGTCCGAACCGCGGCTGATCCGGTTCAACCGGCACCTCGCGGAGGAACTCGGGCTCGATGCCGACCAGCTTACCAGCCCGGATGGAGTGGCGATGCTTGCCGGCAACAGATTTCCGGAAGGCTTTCAAGCAATCGCCCTGGCCTATGCGGGCCACCAGTTCGGAAACTTCGTGCCTCAGCTTGGCGACGGGCGCGCCCTGCTGCTTGGCGAAGTGGTGGACGTCAACGGCGTTCGCCGTGACATCCAGCTGAAAGGATCGGGACCAACGCGGTTCTCGCGCAACGGCGACGGCCGCGCCGCACTCGGCCCTGTCCTGCGCGAATATGTCGTCAGCGAAGCGATGGGGGCGCTCGGCATTCCGACGACGCGAAGCCTTGCGGCGGTGCTCACCGGCGACCCGGTCTATCGCGAGGTCCGGCTGCCCGGCGCCGTCCTGACACGGGTGGCGGCAAGCCATATCAGGATCGGCACGTTCCAATATTTCGCCGCGCGCCACGACACCGAGGCGCTCAAGATACTGGCCGACTATGCCATTCAGCGTCACTTCCCACAGCTGGCGGGGGAAGCACGGCCGTACCGGGCTTTGCTGGAGGCCGTTGTCGCCGCACAGGCGGACCTGGTGGCGCGCTGGATGCTGGTCGGCTTCATCCATGGCGTCATGAACACCGACAACATGTCGATCTCGGGCGAGACGATCGACTATGGCCCATGCGCCTTCATGGACGCTTACGACCCCAGCGCGGTGTTCAGTTCGATAGACCGCGCCGGTCGCTATGCCTATGCCAACCAGCCTCGTGTCGCCACATGGAACCTTGCGCGCTTTGCCGAGACCTTGCTGCCGCTCATGAGCACGGACGAGAATGAAGCAGTGTCTGAAGCGGAAGAGGTGCTGAGGTCGTTCCAGGCCTCCTATGAGGCTGTGTTGCAGCGCGGCTTCCGCAGAAAACTCGGACTGCTGACCGAAGCGGAAGGCGACTTGCAGCTCGCTGCCGACTTTCTGGATGTGCTGGCTCGCGGCGAAGCGGATTTTACGCTCGGCTTCCGGCGCCTGGGCGATGACCTCGACGCTGCGGACGGCCAAGGCACGGCGCGGCAGTTGTTTAAGGATCCAGGCTCATTCGATGCCTGGTCGGCGCGGTGGCGCCAGCGCATTGCAAGCGAAGCAGCCGACACGGCCACGCGCCGGGCAGCCATGCAATCCGTCAATCCCAAATTCATCCCCCGCAATCATCGCATCGAGGCGATGATCCAGGCGGCGTTGGGCGGCGACTTCACACCGTTCGAGGAGATCTTGACGGTCGTCAGCCGTCCCTTCGATGAGCAGCCGGGAATGGAACGCTATGCTGAGCCGCCACGCCCGGATGAGCGCGTCCTGCAGACATTCTGCGGTACCTGAGACATTCGTGATGGTCGCTTAACATGTGCAAATGCGGAAGACCCATTTGCAAGCTATCGTCACGGGTACTCTCGTAAGGGCTGAGCTATGACGATCATAGAATTGGCATTCGAATTGCTGGCACGGAAGCTCGTAGACCGTACCGGAATATCAGACGAAGATGCTCGAGACCTTGTCGCAGCCATGGGAGCTGACTGGTCATCGCTCGTGCGAGCAGCGAGGGCGATCAAAGAGACTTAGGTCTTTTGACGTCGTTTTAGCTGCCATCAGCTGCAGGGAGAGCGGACCTGAGGCTGCTGCCGCGATCCAGGCGCGACACCATCACCGATCATGTCAGCAACGTGGTCAAGCACTGTATTTCGGTCGCTCGAAATCGACCGGATACAACACGCTGCTCTCCTGAAAGCCACTGAAGCCCGCTACGCAAGTCGCCGGAAGCTCGCAATAAACTGCGATAGCAGCCCAGTCTTGAGGTTTATATTGCAGGCCCGCATCACTGGCGGGGCGACGCGGGCCTGCCCAGAGATTGCCTGTCCTCGACAAGCAACGCAGGCCCTGCCGTTCGTTGAAATCCGAGTTGGGAGTCAGATTCCGTCGGCACCGAAATCACAGGTGCTGACTAAGCAGACGGAACTTCCCCCCACGATCACGGTTTGGAGTCACGAGACCAACCAAGGAGATGCAGATGTCGAGCAAAATGCCGCCCGTGCCGCCTGAGAACCAGAGCCAGAAGGGTCGAGGAGAAGGGCGACAGATTAGCCACGATGATGCCCAGCACGGCACTCACGGAGCGCCGGATCCGGAGCGCCAAGGGCAGCAAGCCAACACCAAGGTCAACACCACTCATCAGGGCCGTCAGCAGGATCGGTGATCATGTCCACATCGAAGAAACACCCGAACACGATCCGGCAGGGCGGGCCAGGCGCATCGCACGAGAACGCCAGAAAACCCTTACAGATCAACAAGCCCCCGGCGGATGAAGACCGTCGATCCAAAAGCCGAGTTTCAGGGGGTGGCGGTGAAAAGGACAGTCATCATTCGCACAATCCAGCCAAGAAGGGTAGCAACAGTTGAACCCACGGCTTTGTGAATGATTGTGCTAAAGCGCGCCGCGTGTGCATGTCATTGTCTCACAACCGAGCCTTTTTTTGAGTGACATGCATTAGCCGGACCAGGGTGAGGATCAGCGAGTCGAGACGCCCGGAAAAACCGGAGGCCGTGGGCCCGCACCACTGGCGGAGCGATGCGGGCCCGGCCAAGGGTTACGGCCCTCGACCAGCAGCGAGGGGCTCGCTGCCGCATGCAGAACAAGCCCCGTAATTTCAGGTTCCGCTTATATACAAAAAAGCCGGCCACCTTTCGGCAGCCGGCCAGTTCCAACAGAACAAGGGAACGTGCACTGATGGGGCAGTGCAACGCCCGAAGTGTTTCGAGGCGACGATGTTCCACCGGAAATCCACAGATTCGCCGTTTCGATCTACATTGGCCGGATTGAAAGATCTTTGACGATCTCTCCCAAGTTCTCGCGGAGCCCGGTCCGACGTGTGGCGCCCTGTCTGCGCCTTGGCTCTCTATGCGGCCAGCAAGCTCATCCTTGAAGAATGCCCGCCGCGGCTGCCGCGCGCGTCAAACACCGGCGTGCAATTGGTCGAGCGCGCGGCAGACCGGGGACGCGTCAAGTCGAGCGTCGGTCGACGTAGGTGTAGACGCCGGCCCCAATGGCGACCGCGCCGACCGTGATCACGATCGATGGCGCGCCCATCAAACTGGCAAAGACCGCCCAGATGAGGGCGATGACGATAGCGCCGAGTGTTCCCAGGATCAGTCTCGGCATTGTCTACCCCTCCACGTTCGGGCCGCCCGTGGATGGTCGTCACCCACCGGTCATGCGAAACGCCGCATGAAAGCACAGTGTGGCCCATGAGGTGAAGGGCCGCGCCGGAATACTCCGGTGCGGAAAAGATGATGCCCGCGCCGCCAAAGCCCGGGTGTTCAATAGCCAAATGGCTGGACCGGCGCCTAGCGCCTCAGCGCGTGGACTTCCGCCATGCTTTCGCCGCCCATCGGCAGGGCCATGTCATCATCGAGCAGCCGGGTGATGCGGGCAAAGCCCGTAAACGCCTTCCTGGCTGCTTCGGCCGACATTCTGCCCGACAGGGCCGCGGAGCAGCAATTCACGGCGCACTGATACACAGGCCCACGCCGTCCCAATGGCCATTTCTGCAAAAAGACCATCGCTTCGGCAACGCTATCGACTTCCTCGACGGGGTGTCCCTGCCCGCGCGCAATGCGCACGGGCGTAAAGAAATGCAAGCGGTCCATTTTGTTCTCTCCCTGGTCGGCCGCAGCGCGAACCAACCCTACTAAATTCGCGGATGGCGCGTTTGTTCCGCTTATTGCAAAAAAATCTGCGCTGGTGGGCTTGGGTTGCCGACGCCCGCTTTTGTCCGGAACGTTAGGCCGGCTGATGCATTTCGCTCTCGTGATTGCCTTGAGGGACACGTTCAAACCATGCGCATAGCCCATGTCGCCCCTTTGCACGAATCGGTGCCACCCCTTCTCTATGGCGGCACCGAGCGCATCGTTTCCTATCTGACCGAAGGGCTGGTCGAACTCGGCCATGAGGTGACGCTGTTCGCCAGCGGCGACAGCCGGACGTCGGCCAGACTGATACCAGGTCGCGAACGCGCGCTACGCCTCGATCCGCGTCCACTGAAATCGGACACGGCGGCGCATCTTGCGATGCTTGCCGATGTGAGGAACCGAGCCCACGACTTTGATATCATTCATTTTCATCTCAGCCATTTCCTGCATTTCTCGTTCTTCGAGACCATGCCGGACAAGACGGTGACAACGCCTCATGGCCGGCTCGATTATGTCGATCTGGCGCCAGCCTATGAGCGTTTTCCGCGCTTTCCGCTGATCTCGATCTCGCATAGCCAGAAGACCGGGCTTGCGAATGCCAATTGGCTGGCCACCATCCATCACGGGCTGCCGACGGGTCTCTATCAGCCGACCTTCGAGACGGCGGCAGGCGAACCATACCTCGCCTTTCTCGGCCGGCTTTCGCGCGACAAGCGGCCGGACCGGGCCATCGACATCGCCTTGCGCTCGGGCATGAAACTCAAGCTGGCGGCCAAGATCGGCGACGATGATCGCGCCTATTTCCATGAGACGATCGAGCCGTTGATCGATGGCGACCGCATCGACTATGTCGGCGAGATCGCCGAGAGTGACAAGACTGAATTCCTCGGCAATGCCGCTGGTCTGCTGTTTCCGATAGACTGGCCCGAGCCGTTCGGCCTTGCCGCGATCGAGGCGATGGCGTGCGGTACGCCAACCATCGGCTGGAACTGCGGTGCGTTGCCGGAAGTCATCGACCATGGCGTTACCGGATTTGTCGTCGATTCTCTCGATGCCGCTGTCGCCGCGGTGCCGGCCTTGCTGCAACTCGACCGGCGAAAGGTGCGCGCCGTCTTCGAAAGTCGGTTCTCCGCCAACAGGATGGCGCGCGACTATCTCACTGCCTATACGCGTCTCATCGGCGCCCCGGCTGAATCGAAAGCATCGTGAACGACGGCGGACGTTCCGAGCCGAAACAGAGATTTGTGACTGATGACCGAACTTGACGAGCGCAAGCTCGACCCTGCCGTGGCCCTTGCCTCCCTGGACGAAACCGCGCCGCGCGAGCCGCACCGGCTGTTTGCCCTAAAGCAAGGCGACTGTTTTGCCGTGGCCGATGCCTACGGCGATATCAGGGGCGCGGGCGACGGTTTCTTCCGTGACGACACGCGGGTGCTGTCGGAGTTCAGGCTCACCGTCGGCGGCCGGCAGACATCGCTGCTCGGCGCCTCGCTCAGCCAGGACAATGTGCTGTTCACCAGCAATTTGACCAATTTGCCGATGCAAAGCGTCGGTGGCCGCGACATCCCGCAGGGCGCCATCCATATCGAGCGCGTCAGGCTGTTGTGGCAGGACCGGCTGTTCGAGCGCATCACCCTTTCCAACTACAGCCAGGAGCATTCGGCAATCCGCGTCTCGCTGCATTTTGCCGCCGATTTCCGGGACATGTTCGAGGTCCGCGGTTCGACCCGGCCGAAGCGCGGAATGGCGCATGCAGCGGAGATCGAGCCTGCCTCGGTGCTGCTGCGCTATGACGGACTGGACGGGCTGGCGCGGGTGTCTGCGATCTCGTTCTCGCAGCCGCCAGACCAGTTGAGCGCCGAGCGCGCGGATTTCCTCATCGCAGTGACCAAGCGCAGCAGCAAGATGCTTTACGTCGAGGTCGGCGCGGAACTGACCGAAACGCCCGACCGCGACCGCTTCCGGGCGGCCGCGGCGCGCGCCCGTTTCGGCATGCGGGCCAAGCGCCGCCATGGCGCGACGGTGCACAGTTCGGGTCGCGTCTTCAACGATTGGGTCGAACGCGCCCGCGCGGATGTCGCCTTGCTGACCACCGAGTTGTCGACCGGCCCCTACCCCTATGCCGGCATCCCCTGGTTTTCGACGGCCTTCGGCCGTGACGGCGTCATCTCGGCGCTGCAGATGCTATGGCTCAACCCCGGCCTGGCGCGCGGCGTGCTTGCCTTCCTCGCCCAGCACCAGGCGACCGAGACATCGCCTTTCAGCGACTCGCAGCCCGGCAAGATCATGCACGAGACGCGCAAGGGCGAGATGGTGGCGCTGCAGGAACTGCCTTTCGGCCGCTACTATGGCGGCGTCGATACCACGCCGCTCTACATCCACCTCGCCTGCGCCTATGCCGAACGCACCGGCGACATGGACTTCATCGCCAGCCTGTGGCCGTCTCTCTGCGCCGCCGCCAAGTGGACGGAAGAGGCGAGCCGCGCAACCGGCTTCGTCACCTATCAGCGCGCTGCCGAATCCGGCCTTGCGAACCAGGGCTGGAAGGACAGCTTCGACTCCGTCTTCCACGCCGACGGGCGCATTCCCAAGGGGCCGATCGCGCTGGTCGAAGTGCAGGGTTATGTCTTCGCCGCCTTCAGGGGCCTTGCCGCTCTCGCCCGCCGCCGGGGCGAGTTCGCGCAGGCCGAGCACTGGGAAAATCGCGCCGAAGAGATGCGGATCGCCGTCGAGCGTGATTTCTGGCTGGACGATCTCGGCTTCTATGCGCTGGCGATCGACGGCGCCGGAGAGCCGTGCAAGGTGCGCACCTCGAATGCCGGACACCTGCTCTATGTCGGCCTGCCCGAACCGGCGCGGGCTAAGATGGTCGCCGACCAGTTGCTTTCGGCCTCCTTCCACTCCGGCTGGGGGGTGCGAACGCTTTCCGACGATGCTGTGCTGTTCAACCCGATGTCGTACCACAATGGTTCCATCTGGCCGCATGACACGGCGATGTGCGGCGCCGGCCTGGCGCGGTTCGGCGAGCGTGACAGCGTGGTGCGGCTGATGAGCGGTACGTTCGAATCGGCAGTGCATTTCAACATGCGACTGCCGGAACTGTTCTGCGGTTTCACCCGCTCGCCGGGCGAAGCGCCGATCGCCTACCCCGTCGCCTGCCTGCCGCAAGCGTGGTCGGCAGGCTCGGCCTTCATGCTGATGCAGGCGTGCCTCGGTCTGGAAATCGACGGCTGGAACGGCGAAATCCACGTCACTCGACCCCGTTTGCCGATCGGCATCGATACGCTGACGCTCAGGCATCTGGGTGTCGGCGAAAAGAGGGTCGATCTTACCTTCCAGCGCGTCGGCGACCGCGTCGTCGCCTTTCTCGCCGATCGCCATGAAGGGCTGGTTCCGCTGATCGTGCGGACATGATCTGAACGGCCTTCAACGGGAACCGAACCCAGGGTTTGTGCGTTGCGAAAAACACAGGTTCTCACGGGCGATCGTCGGCTGCGAACACTCAAATCGAACCATGAAGAAAAAGGCCCTGACGGCCAAAATTGAGTTGGAATTGGAATGACTGATTATGGCATGGCCCTGCTCTGGGTCTTGATCCTTGCAAGCCTTGGCCTTTCGATTCTAGCCGTTCTGTTATCGATCTCCAGGCAACGTCGTAGCCATAGCTTGACGGTTGCACCGACTGCCGGCGAGGACGTCGCATCGGAAGCGACGCGCAAGGTTTTGCGGGAGTTCGAGAAGAATGGACAATCTCCCGACGCGGCGCTGGTGAACTGGTCGCCCGACACCTTGCGCAAGATACTTGCCGACGACCTGCCGGACGCGCAGGTCATCGTCGTCTCGAACCGAGAACCCTATATCCACAACATCAAGGACGACGGCGTCGAGCTTCTGGTGCCGGCCAGCGGCCTGGTGTCGGCGCTTGAGCCTATCACCCGCGCCTGCAGCGGCACCTGGATCGCCTATGGCGGCGGAACGGCGGATCGTCTGACGGTCGATAGCAACGATCGGGTTCAGGTGCCGCCGGACAATCCGTCCTATACGCTGCGCCGCGTGTGGCTGAGCGACGACGAATATCAGGGCTACTATCTCGGCTTTGCCAATGAAGGGCTTTGGCCGCTCTGCCATATCGCCTTCACCCGGCCGGTCTTCCGTGCCTCGGACTGGGAGGCCTATGAGGTCGTCAACCGCAAATTCGCCGATATGGTGGTTGCCGAGGCGCGCAATGAGCGGCCGATCGTGCTGGTTCAGGATTACCATTTCGCGCTCCTGCCGCGCATGATCCGCGAGCGCCTGCCGGAGGCGATCATCATCACCTTCTGGCACATCCCGTGGCCGAACTCCGAAGTGTTCAGCATCTGCCCATGGCGCGAACGCGTTCTTGATGGACTGCTCGGGAGCTCGATCATCGGCTTTCACACCCAGTTTCATGCCAATAATTTCACTGAAAGCGTAGACCGGTTCCTGGAAAGCCGCATCGAGCGCGCCGACGCCGCGATCTCGTATGGCGGGCGGACGACCCTGGTGCACGCCTATCCCATCTCCATCGAATGGCCGGCCGAACTCCTGGCGAAACTGCCACCGGTCGAGGAAAGCCGCGCCCGCCTGCGTGAGCGGTTCGGCCTGTCGGCGGACGTCAAGCTGTGCGTCGGCGTCGAGCGCCTGGACTACACCAAGGGCATCCTCGACCGCTTCCATGCGCTGGACGAATTGTTTACGCGCCACCCCGAGTGGATCGGCAAGGTAGTGTTCCTGCAGATTGCTGCCCCAAGCCGCGGCACGTTGCCGGCCTACCAGCAATTGCACGATGAATGCCTGCGTTATGCCAACGAGCTCAACCAGCGCTACGGTCATGACGGCTACAAGCCCGTGGTCATGGTGGCTGAGCACCATTCGCAGCAACAGGTCTATGAGATCTATCGCGCCGCCGACATCTGCATGGTCACCAGCCTGCATGACGGCATGAACCTCGTAGCCAAGGAATTCGTCGCCGCGCGTGACGACGAACAGGGCGTGCTGTTGCTCAGCACGTTTGCCGGCGCGTCGCGCGAACTGCTGGAAGCACTGATCGTCAATCCTTACGACGCGGCGATGATGAGCCAGGTGCTGCTGCAGGCGCTAACCATGTCACCGGACGAACAACGCGAGCGCATGCGCCCGATGCGCGAAATAGTGCGCGACAACAATGTCTTTCGCTGGGCCGGCAGCATGCTGCTCGATGCGGCGCGCCTGCGCAAACGCGGCGACCTCGAAAGAGCGACAAGTGTCGCCGAGCGGCCCGCAAACACCGACACCAACATCGTCTCGCTGTTCGACCGCATGCGGAAGGTGGCGTCATGAATAGCCTGTCAAAAGCACCGGGCCTGCCAACCGCACCCGACCTGCCGGAAGGACAATGGGCGCTTTTCCTCGATATCGACGGCACGTTGCTGGAGCACGCGGCGCACCCCGACGCCGTGTCCGTAAGCGACGAACTGCGCAACCTCCTCGGCGTCGTCGATGAACGGCTGGACGGCGCTGTCGCCTTTATCACCGGCCGCTCGGTCGAAGGCGCCGACCGCCTGTTTCATCCGTTGAAGCTGCGTGTTGCCGGTCTCTATGGGCTGGAACACCGGCTGACGCCGGACGGCCCGGTCGTTACCGCCGATGCTCCCGCCGATATCGCTGCCCTTGCCGACGCCATCGAGGCCGAACTGGATGACGGCCTTGTTCATATCGAGCGCAAGGGTCCGATCCTCGCCATCCATACGCGTGCGGCGCCGCATCTGCTGGCCAGGGCAACGCATCTTGCCGAACAGGCATTGACCGAGCTTCCCAAGGGCTATCGGGTTATCCCGGGCAACGCCGGCGTCGAACTCATGCCGCTCGAAGCGGCCAAGGGCGCTGCCGTGCGGCGTTTCATGGCAATCCCGCCCTTTGCCGGACGGCGGCCGGTCTTTCTCGGCGACGACACCGCCGACGAAAACGGTTTCGAGGCGATCAACGAGGCCGGCGGCATCTCGATCCGGGTCAAGCCGCGTGGGCCGACCGTGGCCCAATACAGGCTCGATGATGTCACCTGCGCGATAGCTTGGCTTGCCGCCAATTTCGACGCATCACCGGCTCTCAACCGCAAAGCGTCCTGATCGCTGCCGCCTGCGGATCGAATCAAGATACGCCGCGTTTGCGCCGACCTTCGCCAAAAGCCGATCGATAAGCGCTGTTCTCATTGAATATCTTTAAGGCCAAAGCCGGCAAATGGATTGCTTGCCGGTTCCCCTGCGTCAGGCATAACCTGCGCAGTCGACGCGTGAGGGCGCGTGCGGCATCAAGGGGAGGACATCGCAGTGACCATACAAGGCGCATCACCTGATCTATACAATGAGGATCTGGCTCCGGCCAAAGTCCGAAACTGGGGGCCGTTCTCGATCTTCAACGTCTGGACGTCGGACGTCCACAGCCTCTGGGGCTATTATCTCGCCGCAAGCCTGTTCCTGTTTTGCGGCGGCTTCGTCAATTTCATCATCGCCATCGGCATCGGTTCGCTGATCATCTACGCGCTGATGAACATGGTCGGCTATGCCGGCGTGAAGACCGGCGTGCCCTACCCCGTGCTGGCGCGCGCCTCCTTCGGCATCTGGGGCGCCAACATTCCGGCCCTGGTGCGCGCCATCGTCGCCTGCTTCTGGTACGGCGCGCAGACGGCGGCGGCATCGGGCGCGATCGTGGCGTTGCTGATCCGCTCGCAATGGTTCGCCGATTTCAACGCCAACACGCATTTCCTCGGCCACACGGGTCTGGAAGTGATCTGTTTTGTGGTCATCTGGGCACTGCAATTGCTGATCATCCAGAACGGCATGGAAACGGTGCGCCGCTTCCAGGATTGGGCCGGACCGGCGGTGTGGGTGATGATGTTGATCCTGGCGATCTATCTCTGTGTAAAATCCGGGAGATTTGCCTTCACCAGCGACATCCCGATGGATGTGCTGCTCGACAAGACAAAGGATGCCGGCGTACCCGGAACCCCTGGCTCCTGGACGTCGCTGTTTGCGGTGGCGGCGATCTGGGTCACCTATTTCTCAGCGCTCTATCTCAATTTCTGCGATTTCGCCCGCTATGCCCCAGACAAGGCATCGCTGCGCAAGGGCAACATCTGGGGCCTGCCGATCAATCTCATCCTGTTCTCGCTGGTCGCCGGCGTGACCACCATCGCTGCCTTCGACGTGTATGGCGAAGTGCTTCTGCATCCCGACCAGATCTCGGCGAAATTCGACAGCTGGTTCCTGGCAGCGCTTGCAGCCCTGACTTTTGCCGTGGCGACGCTCGGCATCAATGTGGTGGCAAACTTCGTCTCGCCGGCCTTCGACTTCTCCAATGTCTTTCCCCGGCAGATCGACTTCAAGAAGGGCGGCTATATCGCAGCTGTTATCGCGCTGGTGCTCTATCCCTTCGCGCCGTGGGAAGGCAGTGCCGCATCTTTCGTCAACGTCATCGGCGCGACGATGGGGCCGATCTTCGGGGTGATGATGGTCGACTACTATCTGATCCGGAAGGGCGAGGTCGACGTCGAGGCACTGTACCGCGAAGATGGCGAGTTCCGCTTCCAGGGCGGCTGGCACGTCAACGCCTTCATAGCAGCCGGCATCGGCGCCATCTTCTCCTCGGTCCTGCCGAACTTCACCAATTTGCTGCCGGCATGGTGGGGCGTTTATGGCTGGTTTTTCGGCGTCGGCATTGCAGGGGTCATCTACTACGTCCTTCGCACCGCCGCCCTTGGCGCAGGGGCCAGGACGGCGAAGGCGTGAAATTGAGGGATAGGGAGTAGTCAGTAGTCAGTAGTCAGTAGTCAGTAGTCAGTAGTCAGTAGTCAGTAGTCAGTAGTCAGTAGTCAGTAGTCAGTAGTCAGTAGGGAATAATACCCCTACTCCCTACTCCCTACTCCCTACTCCCTACTCCCTACTCCCTACTCCCTACTCCCTACTCCCTACTCCCTACTCCCTACTCCCTACTCCACCATCTCAGCCAACCTCCGCACCGTGTTCCAGTTGCGTGCGGTGCCGATGCCCATGCGCTTGTGGTTCATGGCAGCGAGCAGCCGCGAGCTTGGCCGCTGGCGCGAAAAGACGACCCAGATGTCGCCGTCGACCGAAGCCACCCTCTCGTCCTCGGCGGCATAGGCCTGGAGCGCGGCCACACCATCCGCTGGCGCTGGCTCGCGCATCACCCGCACGGCCACCTGATCGCCTGCCTCGGCAGAGTCGGCCGGGAATGGGTTGCCGGCGGCAAGTTTCAGCCAATCCTCGGCAGTGCGCACGATGATGACGACATTGCGGCCGAAGGTTTTTTCGAAGGCCGTTTCCAACTGCTGTTCCAGCTTGGCGATACCAGTCGCCCGTGTCTCGAAGACCAGATTGCCGGTCGCCACCAGGGTGCGCGGGTTCTTCAGCCCAAGCTGTTCAGCCATCGCCTTGAGGTCGGCCATGACGACCCGGCGGCCTTCGCCGAGGATAATGCTGTAGAGCAGCGCAACATAGGTTTGCATGGCAACGCGGCCTGCTTATACCAGCCGCGACTGGTCCACCGCGGCCGAGATGAAGCTGGCGAACAGGGGATGCGGCTCCAGCGGCCGGCTCTTCAGCTCCGGGTGATACTGGACGCCGATAAACCAGGGATGGTCGGGATATTCGACGGTTTCCGGCAGCACACCGTCGGGCGACATGCCGGCAAACACCAGGCCGCAATCTTCTAGCCGCTCCTTGTAGTCGATATTGACCTCGTAGCGGTGGCGATGGCGCTCGGAAATCTGGGTGTCGCCATAGATGTCGGCGATCTTCGAACCCTTGGCGAGTTCAGCCTGATAGGCGCCAAGCCGCATGGTGCCGCCGAGATCGCCCGTTTCGCGGCGCTTCTCCAGCATGTTGCCTTTCAGCCATTCGGTCATCAGGCCGACGACCGGCTCGTCGGTCGGACCGAATTCGGTCGACGAGGCGTGTTCGACGCCGGCCAGCGAGCGCGCTGCCTCGATGCAGGCCATCTGCATGCCGAAGCAGATGCCGAAATACGGCACCTTGCGCTCGCGGGCGAATTTCGCCGCCAGGATCTTGCCTTCCGAGCCGCGCTCGCCGAAGCCGCCGGGCACCAGGATGCCATGCACCTTTTCCAGCCACGGCGTCGGGTCTTCCTTCTCGAAAATCTCGCTCTCGATCCAGTCGAGCTTGACCTTGACGCGGTTGGCCATGCCGCCATGCGACAAAGCCTCGATCAGCGATTTGTAGGCATCCTTGAGGCCGGTGTATTTGCCGACAATGGCGATCGTTACCTCGCCTTCCGGATTGTGGATGCGGTTGGACACGGCCTGCCAGGGCTCCATGCGCGGCTTCGGCGCCGGATCGATACCGAAGGCGGCCAGCACTTCCGAATCGAGCCCTTCCTTGTGGTAAGCCATCGGCACGTCATAGATGTGGGGCACGTCGAGCGCCTGGATGACGGCGCTCTCGCGCACATTGCAGAACAGCGACAGTTTTCTGCGCTCTTCCTTGGGGATGGCGCGGTCGGCGCGGACCAGCAGGATATCGGGCGCGATGCCGATGCCGCGCAGTTCCTTGACCGAATGCTGGGTCGGCTTGGTCTTCAACTCGCCGGCCGTGGGGATGTAAGGCATCAAGGTCAGGTGGACATAGACGGCGTTGTTGCGCGGCAGATCGTTGCCGAGCTGGCGGATAGCCTCGAGAAACGGCATCGCCTCGATATCGCCAACCGTACCGCCGATCTCGCACAGCACGAAATCATAGTCGTCATTGCCGTCGAGCACGAAATTCTTGATCTCATCGGTGACATGCGGAATGACCTGCACGGTGGCGCCGAGATAGTCGCCGCGCCGTTCGCGCTCGATGATGTTCTTGTAGATGCGGCCGGTGGTGATGTTGTCTTGCTGGTTGGCCGAGCGGCCGGTGAAGCGCTCGTAATGGCCAAGATCGAGATCGGTCTCGGCGCCGTCATCGGTGACGAAAACCTCGCCATGCTGGTAAGGCGACATCGTTCCGGGATCGACATTGAGATAGGGATCGAGCTTTTTGATGCGTGCGCGATAGCCTCGCGCCTGCAAGAGAGCCCCAAGGGCCGCTGCAGCGATGCCTTTTCCAAGTGAGGAAACCACGCCGCCTGTGATGAATACATATCGCGCCATGGGAGTCATCGCTTAACGCGGCCGAATTGATTCCGCCAGAGAAAAAACCGCCGCTGAGGCTTTTTCCAGAGAAGGCGCGATAGTCCCGAGGTTCGAGACTGGTGTTTTGGTCAAAACAAAAGGGCCGGCAAAAGCCGGCCCTTTCGGCAGGTTTGTGAAAGCGTCAGATGATGACGACCTTGGTGCCGACCCTGACGCGGCTGTAGAGGTCCATGACGTGCTCGTTGATCATGCGGAAGCAGCCATTGGAAGCGCTGGTTCCGATCGACTGCGGCGCGATGGTGCCGTGGATGCGCAGATGCGTGTCCTTCTTGCCGTCGTAGAGATAGATGGCGCGGGCGCCGAGCGGGTTCTGGCCGCCGCCGGGCATGCCGTCCTTGTACTGGCCATAATGCTTGGGTTCGCGCTTCTGCATGTCGAGCGTCGGGATCCAGCGCGGCCATTCCTGCTTGTCGCCAACGGCAACCTTGCCCTTGAACTGCAGGCCTTCGCGGCCGACCGCGATCGCATAGCGGCGGGCGGTGAAAGCCGATTCGACGAGGTAGAGGCGGCGCGCGCTGGTATCGATGACGATCGTACCCGGCTCATAGCCGCTGAATTCGACGTCCTGCGGCACGAATTCCGGCTTCACCTTGAACTGCTTCTTGGCTTGCCGCTTGGCGAGAGCCTGGTCGAGCGCGCGCGTTTCGGGGAGATAGGCAATCGACGAGGCAGAGGACGTGCCGCCGAACAGGCCGGCGAACAGTCCGCCGCTCGTCGGCTTCTGGCCCGGGGCCTCGCTGCGCAATTCGCCATTGTTGCCGGTCAGCGCGATATTCATCGCTTCGGCCGGAAGCGGTTCAGCCGATTCGATCGGCTCGATCGGCGCGATCGGGTCAACCGGAGCGATGATCTTGGTGGTCTTCTTGCCTGGCTTGGCGTCGGCAACCACGACCGGCTTGCCCTTGCTTGCCAGGAACGCCTGGCGCTGGGCATCGGCCCTGGCTTTCGCCGCATCGCGCATCGCCAGCTTGCGGGCCTCGAGCGCCTTGACGCGGGCGAGATCCCTGTCGGCGGCGATCTTGTCTTCGAGCTTGCTGATCTGAGCCAGATCATCCGGGCTCGGGTTTTTCTTCTTCTTGAGAAGCTTCAGCTGCGTCGCATCGCTCTTGGCGGCGACGTTGATGACAGCGGTTTTGCCAACCGCCTGCGGTGAGGTCATTGCCGGAGTGCCGGCGAAGACCGCGGAGCTCATGCCGAATACGGCACAAAACCCCATGAAAATGAAGCTGCGAAGCTGCATGGCGAAGATCCGATCGTTCAATGCTTGTTGCCCACGGCGTCGCCCGGCGCCCCCCAAGGGCGCAGAAAGTGCCGCCGGCAATCTATAATCGAAGTGGCGTACGGGCCTCAAGCACGGGGTGCGGTCGAATCTTCGTGATCGTGTGCCATTTGCCGCGACTGTGTTGAAACAACAACAGATCGCGGCATCTGACGCTACCGACTACTGGTTCGGAACCTGCGGTGTCACCGGCAAGGTAACGCCATTGGTAGCCGGCGGCGTAGCCGAATCGGTTGCAGGTGGCGTCGCCGGAGATGGAGCCGTCGCCGGGGCCGTGGTGGCGGGCGGCGTGGTGGCGGCGCCGTTGGCCGCGGGCGCGGCCGGTGCGGTGTTGCCCGAAGGCGGCGTCGGCGCCGTCGTGCCGGGCAACTGATTGAGCACGCCGTTGCCGCTGTCGGCCGGCACGCGGTCGAGAATGTCGATCGGTTTTTCGCCATAGCGGGCAACGATCGAGAGTGTCAGCGACGTCACGAAGAAGGCCGCGGCCAGGATCGCCGTCGCCCGCGTCAGCGCATTGGCGGCGCCACGCGCGGTCATGAAACCGGAACCGCCGCCAATGCCGAGACCACCGCCTTCGGAGCGTTGCAGCAGCACCACGCCGACAAGGGCGAGCACGACCATGAGGTGGATGACGATCAGTACGGTTTCCATATTTTATCCTGGCAAGCCCTGCCGCTCCCTGGCGATCAGGGCCGGTGATTTGGAGGCGGCTCCATACAATGCTTTAACGGCATTTCCAAGCCCGTGGCCGGAATATGGGAAGCAATGCGCCCTTTGCAACGATTTCCGCCGAACTGCTGCGTTCATAAGTCTATGACCGAACTGGTCGGCAACGAAATTCCGGGGCCTACGAGATATTCTGGTATGCCTCGGCGATGGCGAGAAAGTCGGACGCCTTCAGGCTGGCGCCGCCAACCAGCGCGCCATCGACGTTTTTGACGCCTAGCAGTTCGACAGCGTTGGACGCCTTGACCGAGCCGCCATAGAGGATGCGCATCTTGCCGGCCACGGCTGCGCCGAGCGCTTCCGCCAGTTTTTGGCGGATATGCGCGTGCGCCTCCGCCACGTCTTCGGCGGTCGGCGTCAGGCCGGTGCCGATAGCCCATACCGGCTCGTAGGCGATAACGGTGTTGGCGGGCGTTGCGCTCGGTGGCACCGAGCCGGCGACCTGGCGCGATAACACGTCGAGTGCTGTGCCCGCTTCGCGCTCGGCCTTGGTCTCGCCGATGCAGATGATGGCGACGAGCCCTGCCCGCCACGCCGCCGAGGCCTTGGCGAGGACGATGGCATCGTCCTCGCTGCGCTGTTCGCGGCACTCGGAATGGCCGACAATGACGTGGCTGGCGCCCGCATCCTTCAGCATCTCGGCTGAGACGCAGCCGGTGAAGGCGCCGCTTTCCTTGATGTGGCAGTCCTCGCCACCGGCCCGCACCGGCGTGCGCGACAGGATTTCGACGGCGCGCGACAGTAAGGTCGCCGGCACGCAGACCAATGCTTCGGTCTCTGCGTCGAGCCCGCTCATGAAGCCGTTGCCGATCATCCTGAGCTCGTTCAGCGAAGCGCTGGTGCCGTTCATTTTCCAGTTGCCGGCAACGAGCGGTCGAATTCCTGGCGTCATGGGGATCTGGTTCTCCGGGCGACATTGGGGTCTCGCCCTCCCTATCAAAATCAGGCCACAAAGCAATCGACAGTGAGCCGGAAGGGCGCTATTGCGCTTGTTTCAGACTCGGGCGCACGCAAAACTGCGCAAAAATCGGAAGTAACAATGCTTGGTATATTGAGAAGCGCGGCAGGGACCTGGGTCGCGAAAGCCCTGCTGTCGCTGCTGGTGTTGAGTTTCCTTGCCTGGGGCGTCACCACGCGGATGACGGGCGGCTTCCTGGCTGGCCATCATGCGGTGATCACCGCCGGCAGCACCACCGTGTCGATCACCGAGTACCGCCTCGCCTACGATCGCCAGATCGCCATGCTGCAGCAGCAGATCGGCCAGCGCATCAGCCGCGACCAGGCCAAGGCCTATGGCATCGACAACCAGGTGCTGGCTCAGTTGGTGTCCGGCGCCGTCCTTGACGAACAGGCGCGCAAGCTCGGGCTTGGCTTCTCCAAGGACAGGCTGGCCGAACTGACGCGGCAGGAACCCGCCTTCCAAGGCCCGAATGGCCAGTTCGACCGCCGGCTGTTCGAATCCCGGCTGCGCGAACTGGGAATGCGGCCGGAGGATTATCTGAAGAACCGGGCTCAGGTGGCGGTGCGCCAGCAGATCGTCGAAGCGGTTTCGGACGGCCTCAAGGCTCCGGACACCTTCTTCAAGGCAGTTGCGCTCTATCGGGGCGAAGACCGCACCATCGACTATCTGATCTTGCCAAAGGCGTTGGTGGAGCCCATCGAGGCGCCATCCGACAGCGTGCTTCAGGCTTATTTCGAGGCCAACAAGAAAACCTACGCGGCGCCAGAATACCGCAAATTCTCCTATGTCCGGCTCGAGCCCGAAGACATCATGGATGTCAGCGCCGTAACGGACCAGCAGGTCAGCGACGACTACAACAAGAACAAGGGCCGCTACACCACGCCGGAAATGCGCACCATCGAACAGCTGGTGTTCCCTTCCGCGGACGCCGCCAAGGCGGCATCCGATTCGCTGAAGACGGGCGCCACTTTCGACAAGATCGTCACCGCGCAGGGCAAGACCCCGGCCGACACGCTGCTCGGCACGCTCTCCAAGGATAAGATCACCGACAAGGCGGTCGCCGATGCCGCATTCGCGCTTGCCGTCAACGAAGTGAGCCCGGTCGTCCAGGGCGCGTTCGGTCCGGTGCTTTTGCGCGTCACCGAGATCAAACGGGAAACGGTGAAGCCGCTGGCGGAAGTGTCAGACCAGATCCGGAAGGATCTGGCGCTCGGCGAAGCAAGCCGCATCCTGCTCGACGTGCACGACAACTACGAAGACACCCGCGCCGCCGGCAGCACGCTGGCCGAAGCCGCCGCCAAACTGAAGCTCAAGGACGTCACCGTCGAGGCCATAGACCGCACCGGCCTCAAGCCGGACGGCACCATCATCAAGGACCTGCCGGCATCGCCGGACCTGATCAAGGCGGTGTTCGAGGCCGAGCCCAACACCGAGAATCAAGCCCTGACCACGCCTAACAACGGCTTCGTGTTCTATGAACTGACATCGATCACGCCGGCTCGCGACCGCACGCTGGACGAAGTCCGCCAGCGCGTGGTGGCGGACTGGACGACAGAGGAAACGACCAAGCGGCTGACCGCGAAAGCAGACGAACTCGACAAGCGCCTCAAGGCTGGCACCACACTCGACGTCATCGCCGGCGAACTGAAGCTTGAAAAGCAGACCAAGCGCGGCGTGAAGCGCGAGGCCGACGATGTCGATTTCGGCAAGGAGGGTGCTGCTGCGATGTTCGGGGTCGGCGAAGGCGGCACCGGGCTGATCCCCTCGCCCATCGGCGACGGCCAGATCCTGTTCAAGGTCGCCGAAGTGTTCGAGCCGGCCGGAGCCGACGCCAGCTCGGTACCCGACGATGCGCAAAAATCCTTCACGCAAGGCATGTCCGACGATCTGCTCGACCAGCTGGTGGCGCAGTTGCAGACGCAGTACGCCGTCAGCGTCGACCAGGCCGCCGTTTCCCAAGCCCTCGCCCAATGAATGGCCTTAGCCCAATGAACGTCTTGGCCCAATGAGCGCCCTGAAGACCCATATCGCCAAGGTCGCCACGGGAACCGGGCTTACCTTCGAGGAAGCGCGCGAAGCTTTCGACATCATCATGTCTGGCGACGCGACGCCGGGCCAGATCGGCGGCTTCCTGATGGCGTTGCGCGTGCGCGGGGAGACCGTGAGCGAGATTTCCGGCGCCGTCGCCACCATGCGTGCCAAGATGCTGCGCGTCGAAGCTCCTGAGGGCGCCATCGACATTGTCGGCACGGGCGGCGACAATTCGCATTCAGTCAACATCTCGACCGCTTCGGCCTTCGTCATTGCCGGCTGCGGCGTGCCGGTCGCCAAGCACGGCAATCGCGGCCTGTCGTCGCTGACGGGCGCTGCCGATGTGCTGGTCGCGCTCGGCGTCAAGATCGATATCCTGCCAGAGGTGATCGGCCGCTGCATCCAGGAGGCCGGCGTCGGCTTCATGTTCGCGCCGGCGCACCACCCTGCGATGAAGCATGTCGGCCCGACCCGCGTCGAGCTCGGCACGCGTACCATCTTCAACCTGCTCGGACCGCTGTCCAATCCGGCTGGCGTCAGCAGGCAGATGGTCGGCGTGTTCCTGCCGGAATGGATCGTGCCGGTGGCCGAGACATTGAAGGCGTTGGGCACCGAGCATGCCTGGGTGGTCCATGGGGATGGCTATGACGAAATCACCACCACCGGCGAAACGCAGGTGGCGGAACTGGCCGGCGGCGAGATCCGCCATTTCACGCTCACCCCGGAAGCCGTCGGCCTGCAGCGCCACACCAAGGACGAGTTGCGCGGCGGCGACGCCGCCTACAATGCCACGGCGTTGCGCGACATGCTGAGAGGTGCTGCCGGGGCCTATCGCGATACGGTGCTGATGAACGCCGGCGCCGGCATGGTGGTGGCCGGCAAGGCGACGACGCTTGCCGACGGCATGGCCGCGGCCACACAGGCCATCGACAGCGGCCGGGCGCTGGGCGTGCTCGACAGGCTGGTCGAGATTTCGAACGGATGAGCCGTGGCTGACATTCTGCGCAAGATCGAGGCCTACAAGCGCGACGAGATCGCGGCGGCGAAGGCGCGGATACCGTTGGCCGAGATCAAGGCGCGAGCCAAGGATGCCGACGCACCGCGTGGCTTTCGGAGGGCGCTTGAGGCGAAGCGCAGATCGGGCAGCTTCGGCCTGATCGCCGAGATCAAAAAGGCAAGCCCATCCAAAGGCTTGATCCGTGCCGATTTCGACCCGCCCGCACTGGCGCAGGCCTATGAGAAAGGCGGTGCCGCCTGTCTTTCGGTGCTGACCGATGCGCCATCCTTCCAGGGCGCGCCGGAATTTCTCACCAATGCACGGAAGGCAGTGTCCCTGCCCGCGCTGCGCAAGGATTTCCTGTTCGACCCTTACCAGGTCTACGAGGCTCGCGCATGGGGCGCCGATGCCATCCTGATCATCATGGCCAGCGTCGATGATGCCTTGGCGAGCGAATTGGAAGCGACCGCGTTCGAACTCGGCATGGACGCGCTGATCGAGGTGCATGACGAGGCCGAGACGCAGCGCGCGGTAAAACTCTCGTCGCAGCTGATCGGCATCAACAACCGCAATCTCAGAACATTCGAGACCAGCCTCGAGACCTCGGAACGGCTGGCATCGATGGTGCCGGGCGGCCGATTGCTGGTCAGCGAGAGCGGAATTTTCACCCACGACGATTGCTTCAGGATGCAAAAGACCGGCATCAGCACCTTCCTCGTCGGCGAGAGCCTGATGCGGCAAGAGGATGTCGCTGCGGCAACGCGGCTGCTTTTGACAGGCAAGGCGAAAGCAGAGGCCATCTGAGGATGGCAGCCGCCCTCACCCATCTCGGCGCCAAGGGCGAGGCCAACATGGTCGATGTCGGCGAGAAGGCGGAGACGACGCGCACGGCGGTCGCCGAGGGCTTTGTCTCGATGCGGGCCGAAACCCTGAAGATGATCCTCGACGGCGACGCCAAGAAGGGCGATGTGCTGGGTACCGCGCGCATTGCCGGCATCATGGCTGCCAAGAAAACGCATGAGCTGATCCCACTCTGCCATCCGCTGCTTTTGACCAAGGTGTCGGTCGACATCGAACCGGACACCACGCTGCCCGGCCTCAGGGTCACCGCGCTCGCCCGCGTCACCGGCAAGACCGGGGTCGAGATGGAGGCGCTGACCGCGGCATCTGTCGCGTGCCTGACCATTTACGACATGGCCAAGGCGGTCGACCGCGCCATGGTGATTTCCGGTATAAAGCTGGTGGAAAAGACCGGCGGCAAGTCCGGCGACTACAAGGCGGGTTCGTAAATGGCGCTGGTTCCGGTCGCCGAGGCGCTTCAACGCCTACTCGACGGCGCTGTGGCGTTGCCCGGTGAAAGCGTCGCGCTGGCGGATTCGGCCGGCCGGGTGCTGGCGGAGCCGGTCGTGGCGCTGCGTACCCAGCCGCCTTTCAATGCATCTGCCATGGACGGCTATGCCGCACGGGCGCGGGATGTGGCGACCCTCCCGGCGAGGCTTTCGGTGATCGGCAAGGCGCCTGCAGGGCGAGGCTTTGACGGCGCTGTAGGTAAGGCGGAAGCTGTGCGCATCTTCACCGGCGCGCCGCTGCCGGAAGGCGCAGACACCATCGTCATCCAGGAGAATGTCCGCGATCTCGGCGGTGGCCGGATCGAGGTCACCGAACCGACGGCGAAGAACCGTAACATCCGCCGCCTTGGACTGGATTTTGCCCAAGGCGACGTGCTGCTGGAGAAAGGCCGCGTGCTCGATCCGGCTGCATTGTCGCTGGCGGCGTCGGCCAATCATCCCCGGTTGAACGTGGTGCAACGGCCGCTGGTCGCCATCATCGCCACCGGCGACGAATTGCTGCCACCGGGTAGCGAACCTGGCCCCGACCAGATCATCTCGTCCAACGCCTATGGCGTCGCTGCTGTGGCGCAGTCGGTCGGCGCTCGCGCGCTCGATCTCGGTATAGCGGCCGATCGCAAGGAAGCGATCGCGGCGCTGGTGAAAAAGGCGGTCGATGCGAAAGCCGACGTCATCGTCACGCTCGGCGGCGCCTCGGTCGGCGACCATGATCTCGTCCATGACGTGCTGACCGGCGAAGGCATGAACCTCGACTTCTGGAAGCTCGCCATGCGCCCGGGCAAGCCGCTGATGTTCGGGCGGCTGGGCGATATCAGGTGCATCGGCCTGCCCGGCAATCCGGTGGCGAGCCTGGTCTGCTCGCAATTGTTCCTGAAGCCGTTATTGGCGCAGCTCGGCGGCCGTCCCCACCGGCAGGACATCCGCCAGGCTCAGCTTGGCGCCGCGATGCCGGCCAATGATCTAAGGCAAGACTATGTGCGCGCCGTGGTCCGGGAAGAAGCCGGCGCATTGGTGGCGACGCCGTTCGGCATCCAGGATTCCTCGATGCTGAGAATGCTGGCCGACGCCACCGGCCTGATCGTGCGCGAGCCCTTCGCTCCGGCGGCAGAAGCAGGCGCTGCTTGCAGCGTTCTGATGTTGCGCTGAAGGTCGCGGATCCAAGCCGTTAATTCCAAGAGATAAGACTGGTTGTTACTCCGCCAGCAATGTCCGCGTCAGCGGATGTGTCGGATCGGCAAGCCCGTCGACGATGCTGAAATGATGCCGGTCCGGCTCGACCACTGTGCTGGTCGTGGCGCCGAGGCCGATCCAGATGTTGGCAAGCAGCGCATTCTGGCGCAGGAACTCCGCCCGCTCGCCGCCGCCGGCCCAGCAGGTGATGCGCGCGCCCTGCATGGGGCGCAGCAGAACCGGGCTTTCGGCCAGTGCTTCCGCTTCATCGATGGCCAGTGTCGCGTTCATCCCCGTCCGCATGATCGGCCGCAGATCATGAACCCCGGAGATCGAGACGACATTGCGTATGCGGCCGGCCACATCGGCGGCCAGAGGCGTCGTTGTCGTCACCATCCTGGAGGCGAGATGGCCGCCGGCGGAATGCCCGGTCAGGATCACCGGCCCGCCGACCATCGTCGCCGCCTTGCCGATCGCCGCCGCGATTTCCCTGACGATGCCGGAAATGCGTATGTCGGGACAAAGCGTGTAAGTCGGCATTGCCACGGCAAAGCCATTGGCAACCGCGCCGTTGGCCAGATGCGACCATGGCTTGTTGTCGAACGCCTTCCAGTAACCGCCATGGATGAAGGCGACGAGCCCTTTGGGCATGACATCGGGAAGGAACAGATCGAGCCTGTTGCGCGGGCTGTCGCCATAGGCGATGTCGAGCTTGGCCCGACCGGACGCCGACATTGTGTCGCGAAAAGCCTGTGCCGGTGTGTCCCATGCGGCCGGCCAGCGATTGCTGCCGGCAATGTTGTCGCCGTTGGCGTAGGCATTGTCCCAATCGGCAACACGATGTTCGAGCATCTGCATCCCTCCCGGATGGCTTCAGTTCAGTCGACAGGAATGGCCGCCGAACAGGGCGGCGTCAATGCTGCGACCTAAAAACATTTTAGGCTTGAAACAAATTTCGACTGGTGCGATCCTGCGCCTTGTTCAGCCATGGGCGCGAGGCAGACAGGGGCAGCCGAAAATGCTTGGGCCATCAGCGCATATCGACACATTCACGCGTGACAACCTGCCGCCGCCGGAGCAATGGCCGGAGTTTTTGCTCGACGGCTTCGACTATCCCGACCACATAAATGCCGGCGTCGAATTGACCGACAGGCTGGTCGAAAAAGGGTTCGGCGACCACACCGCGCTGATCGGCAATGGCCGCCGCCGCACCTACAAGGAACTGTCCGACTGGACCAACAGGCTCGCCCATGCCCTGGTCGAGAATTATGGCGTCAAGCCGGGCAACCGGGTGCTGATCCGCTCGGCCAACAACCCGGCCATGGTCGCCTGCTGGCTGGCCGCCACCAAGGTTGGCGCGGTGGTCGTCAACACCATGCCGATGCTGCGCGCCGGCGAACTCGCCAAGATCGTCGACAAGGCGGAAATCACGGTTGCGCTTTGCGATACAAGGCTGATGGACGAGATGACCGCCTGCGCCAAGGGCAGTGCGTATCTCAAGCAGGTCATTGGCTTCGACGGCACGGCCAACCATGACGCGGAACTCGACCGCGCCGCCCTCGACAAGCCGGTCACCTTCACTGCCGTCAACACCGGCCGCGACGATGTCGCCCTGCTCGGCTTCACCTCCGGCACCACCGGCGTGCCGAAGGCGACGATGCATTTCCACCGCGACCTGCTGATCGTCGCCGACGCCTATGCCCGCGAAATCCTGGAGGTGACGCCCGACGACATCTTCGTCGGCTCCCCGCCCCTTGCCTTTACCTTCGGTCTTGGCGGGCTCGCCATCTTCCCGCTGCGTTTCGGCGCCGCGGCGACGTTGCTGGAACAGGCGACGCCACCCAACATGATCCACATCATCGAGACCTACAAAGCGACCATTTCCTTCACCGCTCCAACCGCCTATCGGGCCATGCTCAAGGCCATGGATCAAGGCGCTGACCTGTCCTCGCTGCGCGTCGCGGTTTCGGCGGGCGAGACGCTGCCGGCGCCTGTCTTCGAGGAATGGACTGAGAAGACCGGCAAGCCGATCCTCGATGGGATCGGCGCCACCGAGATGCTGCATATCTTCATCTCCAACCGCTTCGACGACATGAAGCCGGCCTCCACCGGCAAACCAGTCGGCGGCTATCTGGCACGCATCGTCGATGACGAGATGCGGGAGTTGCCGCGCGGCTCTGCTGGCCGGCTGGCGGTGCGCGGCCCGACCGGCTGCCGCTACATGGCCGATGCCAGGCAAAAGGACTATGTCCGCGACGGCTGGAATCTCACCGGCGATACGTTCACGCAGGACGAGGATGGCTTCTTCCACTTCGCCGCGCGTTCCGACGACATGATCGTCAGCGCCGGCTACAACATCGCCGGCCCCGAGGTCGAAGCGGCGCTGCTCTCGCATCCCGACGTCGCCGAATGCGCGGTGACCGGCGCCGAGGACGGTGAACGCGGCCAGATCGTCGAGGCGCATATCGTGCTTGTGCAAGGTGTTTCGCCGGACGCATTGACCGTCAAACGCCTGCAGGACCACGTCAAGGCAACGATCGCGCCCTACAAATATCCGCGTTCGGTGAAGTTCATCGACGCCTTGCCCAAAACCCAGACCGGCAAGATCCAGCGCTTCCGGTTGCGCGCGGAGAAGAGCAATTGATTAAGCCGCACGATCCGGCGTCCGATGGCGCGCAGATGTCGTTCAAGGAGCGGATGTCCTACAGCGACTATCTGCAGCTGGACAAGGTGCTCGATGCGCAGGCGCCGCTGTCTTCGGCCCATGACGAGATGCTGTTCATCATCCAGCATCAGACATCGGAATTGTGGATGAAGCTCGCTTTGCACGAGATCGGCGCCGCGATCCGCTCGATCCGCGCCGACCGCCTCGAACCGAGCTTCAAGATGCTGTCGCGCGTCGCGCGCATCTTCGAGCAGCTCAACAATGCCTGGGACGTGCTGCGCACGATGACGCCAAGCGAATACACCGAGTTTCGCGACGCGCTCGGCCAATCCTCGGGCTTCCAGTCGTGGCAGTACCGCGCCATCGAGTTCATGGCCGGCAACCGCAACCTAGCCATGCTCGGGCCGCACAAGCACCGGCGCGATCTTACGGACAGGCTGGAAGCGATCCTGGCCACGCCGTCGCTGTACGACGAGGCGCTTCTGCTTTTGGCGCGCAATGGCTTCGACATCGGCGCCGACGCCAGTCGCACGGACTGGCGCGAGACGCGCGGTGAGAACGAAGACGTGCTGGCTGCCTGGCAAACCGTCTACCGCGACCCGCAGCGCTACTGGATGCTCTACGAACTGGCCGAGAAGCTGGTCGACTTCGAGGATTACTTCCGCCGCTGGCGCTTCAACCACGTCACAACGGTCGAGCGCATCATCGGCTTGAAGCGCGGCACCGGCGGCACCTCAGGCGCCTCCTATCTGAAGAAGATGCTGGAGGTCGTGCTGTTTCCGGAGCTCTGGACGGTCCGCACCCGGCTCTAGAGCATTTCACCGTTTAACGGAAACGGCGAAATGCTCTAGCTCTTTGATTGACGCAATTTCGGACGGAAAACCGCTTCACACTTTTCCTGAAATTGCTCTGGTTTCTCACGTAACCGCGGTCTTCACCGCGAAGCGGGCGTCCTGCCAGGCGCCGGTGCGCAGAATATCCTCCAGGACTTCGACCGCCTGCCAGACATCGCCATATCCGACATAGAGCGGCGTGAAGCCGAAACGGATGGTCGACGGCGCCCGGAAATCGCCGATCACGCCGCGCTCGATCAGCGCGCGCATCACCTGATAGCCATGCGGATGGAGGAACGACACCTGGCTGCCGCGCTGGCTGCCGTCGCGAGGACTTTCCAGTTCAAGCCGGTAGGCGCCGCATCTGGCTTCGACGAGCTGGATAAACAGGTCGGTCAGCGCGATGCTTTTTCTGCGCACCGCCGCCATATCGACGTCGTTCCAGATATCGAGCGCGCCCTTGAGCGCCCGCATCGACAGCACCGGCTGCGTTCCGCACAGGAAGCGGCGAATGCCGCTGCCGACGGCAAAGCCCTGCTCGAAGGCAAAGGGCCGCGCATGGCCCCACCAGCCGCTGAGCGGCTGGCTGATATCACCATGGTGGCGCTCGGCCGCGTAGATGAAGGCCGGCGAGCCCGGGCCGCCATTGAGGTATTTGTAGGTGCAGCCGACGGCGAAATCGGCATTGGCACGGTCAAGTTCGACCGGCAAGGCGCCGGCCGTGTGGCAGAGATCCCAGATGATCAGCGCGCCGGCGTCATGTGCCTTGCGCGTCAGCGCCGCCATGTCGCGCAACTGGCCGGATTTGTAGTTGACGTGGTTGACCAGGATGACGGCAACGCTGTCGTCGATCAGCTCCTCGATTGCGGCCGCGTCGACGCCCTCCAGCCGCAGCCGCGTTCCCGGCCGGGTCGAGGCGACGCCTTCGGCCATGTAGAGGTCGGTCGGGAAACTGTCGCCCTCGGCAACGATGACCGACCGATCCGGCCGCATGCCGAGCGCTGCGTGCAGCAACTTGTAGATGTTGATCGAGGTTGTGTCGCAGACCACCGTCTGCCCATCAGCCGCGCCGATCAGTCGCCCGAGCTGATCTCCGAGTTCCACCGGCATGTTGAACCAGCCGGCGGTGTTCCAGGCGCGAATGAGGTCGTGCGCCCATTCCTGCGTGGCGGCCTGCTGCAGTTCGCTGAAGACGACCGCTGACGCGGCGCCCAGGGAATTGCCGTCGAGATAAATCACGCCTTGCGGCAAGACAAAGCGTTCACGCATGGAGCGCAGCGGATCGGCGGCATCCATTGCTTCGATTGTAGCGAGATCGGGTGTCGTGCTCATGATCCGGCGCCCCTCCATGGACAAACGCGCGCGGCGGAGCCTGCCGCCCAAACATGCCGGCGATCTTGAGTGGTCGCCCTTGAACTGTCAAACATTATATATAATTCACCCATTGAAAGGCTTTGATATATAATGATCCGCCCGAGCGTTTATGTCTGATGGATCACGATGCTGGATGACGAGCAGACCTCGAAGACGGAAGTGGCCTATCGCCTGCTCAGGCGCGATATTCTTGCGACCCGGCTGGCGCCTGCCGCGCCGTTGAAGCTGAGCACGCTGCGCAACACCTACGGCATCGGCTGGACGCCGTTGCGCGAGGCGCTGTCGCGGCTGGAGGCGGAACGGCTTGTGACCGCCATCAGCAACCGCGGGTTTGCGGTCGCTCCCGTCTCTCGGGCGGAGCTCGAGGATTTGGCGCGTGCGCGGCTGGTGGTCGAACTGCCCCTGCTGGTGGAATCGATCGAGAAGGGCGACCGTGAGTGGGAAGACGCGGTCGTTGCCGCCCACTATCGTCTCTCACGGTGCGGGTCTGTTCTCGACGATCCATCGGATGATGCGGTCGACGCGTGGTACGAAAAACACGATGCCTTCCATGCGGCGCTGCTCAGTGCCGCGACATCCAGCTGGCTGCTGCGCTTCAATGCAACGATTTCCGACCAATTGCATCGCCATCACCGCTTTCTGGGTCTGGCCCCGACGCTGCGCGCCGCCGCCGGCCGCACGGACGGACACCGGAAGGCCGTGGCGGCCCTGCGCGACGCCGTGGCGATCGAACACCATACCGCCCTGATGGAAGCGGCCCTCGATCGCGACGTCGAACGTGCGAAAACTCTGATGACCGCTCACATCGGCTACACGCTGCGGGTCTATGCCCAGAGAGAACCCCGCGCGGATGCTGCGCAGCCCCGTCCGAAAAGGAAGCGGCGATCGTAGCCGACGACGCAGGGCACTTTGTCTTCGTTTCACCCCGTTGCTGGCAACTGGGCGCAGGCGGCGCTCGCAGCGCCGAACGTTACGCTGAACAAAACGTCAACACATTCATTAAACTTTAAAAGGTTGCGGAACACAACTGGAACAGATAGTGTTTGTTCTGGGTTTGTTTTTTCTGATTCTGGTTTCAGAACCCTTGGGGGCCGCGATGCTGACGCGCAAACAACATGAGCTTCTGATGTTCATCCATGAACGCCTGAAGGAGAGCGGAATCCCGCCGTCCTTCGACGAGATGAAGGAAGCGCTCGACCTCGCCTCCAAGTCCGGCATCCACCGCCTGATCACGGCGCTTGAGGAGCGCGGTTTCATTCGCCGGCTGCCGAACCGGGCGCGCGCGCTGGAAGTGCTGCGGCTGCCCGACTCGATCGCACCAGGCCTCAACGCGGCGAGGAAGTTTTCGCCGAGCGTCATTCAGGGCAGTCTTGGTCAAGCCGGCCAAGGGCAAGGCGGCCAAGGACAAGGCGGGATGGGCCAAGGCGGGATGGGCCAAGGCGGTCTCGGCCGCCAGATCAAGGCGGGCTCGCCGTCGCGTTCGATGTCTGCCGGCAATGACGATGCCGTTTCCGCGATTTCAATCCCGGTGATGGGACGCATCGCCGCCGGCGTGCCGATCGACGCCATCCAGCATCAGACCCATTCGATCTCGGTGCCGCCCGACATGATCATGGGCGGTGAACACTACGCGCTCGAGGTCAAGGGCGATTCGATGATCGAGGCCGGCATTTTCGATGGCGACACGGTCATCATCCGCAATGCCGACACAGCCAGCCCCGGCGAGATCGTGGTGGCGTTGGTCGACGATGAGGAAGCGACCCTGAAACGCTTCCGCCGCAAGGGCGCCTCGATCGCCCTGGAAGCCGCCAACCCGGCCTACGAGACCCGCATTTTTGGACCGGACAGGGTGAAGGTGCAGGGCAAGCTTGTCGGATTGATCCGGCGCTACTGAGCCGGCTTGGGTTTGTACTTTTCACGCTGGTTGTAAGGCGGCAGGCCGCGCGCGTCGCGGGAGAAGCGGCGTTGCTCGTGCCAGGGGCGATACGGCTTGTCGACGGCGAACCGGATGGTTGGCGCTGCCGCTGCCGATTGCGGATCGAAGAAGACGGCGGCGCTGCCGTCGCGGGCCAGCTGTTTCTTCGTCACGACCAGGACCAGCGGGTCGCGGCACGGATTGTAGGCGGTGGCGTCATCGATGACGATCAGGCTCGCGAAGGCACAGGCCGGCCGCGCCGTCTTGCGGTCTTTCGCAAGAGCTACAATGGCTCCGGAAGGGTGTCGAGCGATACAGAGATCGCCGGTGCAATAGAAGGGCGAGCCGGGCGGCAGATCGAGCGGATCGAGATCGAACCGCGTATCTGTTGCCTCGAAAATCTCGGGCGGGATAATGGTTTCGGCCCGCAGCGCCCGTTTCCAATTGTCCGTGGTGAATTCGTTGGAGCGTTCGCGGTTGAGGGCGAGTTCGCCGCCACCGATCTGCATGGCCACCAAATGTGCGTCCTCGGATATGAGCACGTCGGGCGTAAGCACCTGCGGCACCGTCAACAGGCCGGCCAGCGCGAAAGGCACGGCCGCCAGCCTGAGCCAGGTGGTGGCCATGGTGGCGATGACGAGGGCGACTGCCACCAACAGCACCGAGCGGATGGAGATCAGCCCGACGGCGTCGACCGGCGAGCGCTCGGAAATCCAGGCCGATATAGCGATCATCGCCATCAGACCCTTGCCCATCACATAGAGGAACGGCCCGTCGGCGCCGAACGGCATCGCCAGTGCGCTGAGCACGGCAAAGGGCATGACGATCAACGAAACAATCGGCATCACGGCCAGATTGGCGATCAGGCTGAGCGGCGACACACGCTGAAAATGCCAGATGGCGAACAGCAAGGTTGCACTGCCGGCGATGATCGAGGTCATGGCGAGGCCGCCCATGGCCAGCGCGAATTTTCGCGACAGGAAGCCGACGAAGGAGCGCTTTGCCAGCGGCGTTCTCACCTTGTCGGCGCGGTAATCGGCCCAGCCGGCATAGGCGCCGACAAGGGCGGCGGTGGCGGCAAACGACATCTGGAAGCTGGGACCGACCACCTCGTGCGGCGACACCAGGATGACGGCAATGGCGGAGATCGCCAGATTGCGCATGGTGAGTGCGGCGCGATCAAACAGCACGGCGACAAGCATGACCGCCAGCATGATGAAGCTGCGCTCGGCGGCAACCACGACGCCTGAAATAACGAGATAGGCGGCGATCGAGACAAGCGCTGCCGCGGCCGCATATTTCTTCACCGGCCGGCGCGAAGAGAAAACGGGAAACAGCGCAAAGGCGCCACGCAGCAACGCCATGATGGTGCCGGCAACCAGCGCCATGTGCAGGCCGGAGATGGAGATGATGTGGTAGATGCCGGTGCGCCGCATCGCTTCGTTGACCTCGTCCGGGATGCCGGCGCGCACGCCGACAATCAGCGCCGCGGCAATCTCGCCTTCGGCGCCGCCGATCTTGCCCCTGATATGGTCGGCAATGTTTTCGCGCGCGTTCTCGATTGCCGAGGAGAGCCGTGCGGTCAGCGGCGGCGGTCCCTGCGTAGCAATGGTTTTCGGGTTGCCGAGAAAGAAGCCGCTGCCGCCGATACCGGTGAAATAGCTGTCGAAGGAGAAATCGTAGCTCTCCGGCCGCACCGGACCGGTCGGCGGCAACAGCCTGGCATAGCCGGTGATCAGGGAGCCGGCGGTCATATCGGCGGGAACGGTCCGCGCCGAGAGCCTGACCCGCTCCGGGGCGTAGCGCAGCTCGGGGTAAGCGGTCGAAACCACGTCGAGCGTCAGCCTGATGCGGCCGCTTTCCATCTGTTCGAGACTGACGACGCGGCCGGTCAGCCGTGTCTGAATCTCGGAGCCGAGCATCTGCGTTCCGGCGCGCCAGGTCTCGACCTTGGCGGCGACGACGCCGAGCGCGCACAGCATCGCGGCCATGCAGAACAGATGCGTCCTCGGCCGCGATCGCGTGGCGACAGCGCAACATGTCGCCAGCACCACAATGGCGATTGGCTGCGCAAAGCCCGGCTCGCCGGCCAGCGAGAAGTAGACGATGACGCCGGCTGCCAGGAAAACCGGGACCAGCAGGAAGGCGACGCCCCGGTCGAGCTCCGTGTCGGCAGCCACGGCAAGGCTGCGGCGGAGCGCGGGCCATGACGGGCGGCGAAGCCGTCTGCGCAGTCGGGCGATAGATCCGGGCGCTGTGACTTGCGCCGGCAACGCGTCACCGGGCAGCGCGGGCGCTATGCCGGGATGCGGCTCAGGCAGCGCGAGGGGCAGCGGCTCGGCATAGGGACTATCGGCAAACAGCGAGCGTTCGCTGACGCTTGCCTCGCCGCCTTCGCCTTCCTTCGTGCCCCGGCCACGTCCAGCCATCGGGTCTGCCCCTTGCGCCCCAGACCTCCTATGCTACATGAACGCGCAAAGCGCGAAAGTCCGTGCGGTCGCATCCACCGCGCCGGAATTGACCCGCCAAGGACGCTCAATCCTCAATCATATCCCGGCCCTCCGCCCTCAGGCGAGCAAGCCCATCGTGCATTGCCTTCAATTGTTCCGGTGTATGACCCTGCCATTCAGCGAGCTCCCCCAGGATGAGCAACGGATCACGGGAGCGGTAGGATTTCGTCGGATTGCCGGGAAATTTTTTATCGGTCAGGTTAGGGTCATCCATAAAAAACCCTGTCGGCTTTACGATGTAAATCCTTTGACGACCGTCACCCGTTGCAAGCTCTGCTCCCCAGATGGCGGCTTCCAGTGTCTGGGTGAAATAGATCCATGACAGTGGTTTACCTCTGAAATTGGAAGGGTGGCCGACGCTCAGCAGATCCCCGGGTTTCAAATCCGCCCGGGTACCATGGTAGAACGGATCACCCTCCGTATGGTCGGCGTTGCTGGTCATCGGGAGCCCTTCTTTCAATCATTCCTCCTTCGTGGCGAGACCGGACCGCACACAGTTGCTGTGTTCACGATAATGATTGCAGAAGGTCAATATGCGTGACCAAGCCAACGCTGTCACGGCGGCGTTGTAGTCGGGCAGTGCCGCATTCGTGAAGAAATGTCCGCTCGTCAGAGGGGGCTACCACCGTCGCAGCGATGTTCCAGGCACTGTGACGGACGCTGCAGCCGAATGAAACCCAGACATTGACGCTGCTGCCAAATGAGGTTGCGCGGAGGTGCGAACAGATTTTGTGCTACAAGGCTCCGGCGCCCGTTGACGCAACCGATAATTGCCGACGTGCCCCGGCCTCGTCCAGCCATCGGGTCTGCCCCTTGCGCCCCAGACCTCCTATGCTACATGAACGCGCAAAGCGCGAAAGTCCGCGCGATCACGCCCCGCTTTCCAAACTTCCCGAGAGTTCCATGTCCGACACGGTCGTCACCCGTTTTGCCCCCTCGCCCACCGGCTATCTGCATATCGGCGGCGCGCGCACGGCGCTGTTCAACTGGCTGTACGCCAAGCACACCGGCGGCACGATGGTGCTGCGCATCGAGGACACCGACCGCGAACGCTTCAACGAGGCGGCGACACAGGCCATTCTGGATGGGCTGACCTGGCTCGGCCTTTCCTGGGACGGTGAGGCCATATCGCAGTTCGAGCGCGCGCCGCGCCACCGTGAGGTGGCCGAGGAGCTGGTGCGCCTGGGCAAGGCCTATTACAGCTACGAGACGCCTGCCGAGCTCGAGGCGATGCGCGAGGCCGCACGCGCCAAGGGCCTGCCGCCTCGCTACAACGGCCAGTGGCGCGATCGTGCCCCCTCGGAGGCGCCTCCCGGCGTCAAGGGCGCCATCCGCATCAAGGCGCCGACCGAGGGCGAAACCGTGGTGCACGACCGTGTGCAGGGCGAGGTGCGCTTCCCCAACAAGGACCTCGACGATTTCATCATACTGCGCTCGGACGGCAATCCGACCTACATGCATGCCGTCGTCGTCGACGACCATGACATGGGCGTCACCCACATCATCCGTGGCGACGACCATCTGACCAACGCCGCGCGCCAGACGGTGATCTACAACGCGATGGGCTGGGACGTCCCGTCGATGTCGCATATCCCGCTGATCCACGGCGCCGACGGCGCCAAGCTGTCGAAGCGGCACGGCGCACTCGGCGTCGAGGCTTATCGCGCCATGGGCTATCTGCCCGAGGCGCTGCTCAATTATCTGGCACGGCTCGGCTGGAGCCATGGCGACGACGAGATCATGTCGATCAAGGACATGATTTCGTGGTTCGACATCGGCGATGTCAACAAGGGTGCGGCGCGCTTCGACTTCGCCAAGCTCGAGTCAATCAACGGCGCGCATATGCGCAAGATGGCCGATACCGAGCTGTTCGACATTTTCGTCGCCACTCTGCCATACCTCGAAGGCGGACCGGCTATCGCCGCCCGTCTCGACGATGCCAGGAAGGCGCAGCTGCTGGCCGCCTTGCCGGGCCTGAAAGAGCGCGCCAAGACGCTGGTGGAACTGGCCGATGGCGCGGCCTTCCTGTTCGTCGAGCGGCCGCTGCCGATCGACGAGAAGGCGGCAGCACTGCTCAATGCCGACGCGCGCGCGATCCTGCGCGGCGCACATGCCGCTTTGCAGACTGTTTCGGGCGAGTGGTCGGCTGCCGCGGCTGAAGCCGCGGTGCGCGAGTTCGCGACGGCAGGCGGCCACAAGCTCGGCGCCGTGGCCCAACCGCTCCGGGCGGCCCTTACCGGCCGCAGCACCTCGCCCGGCGTGTTCGACGTGCTCGCCGTGCTTGGCCGCGAGGAAAGCCTGGCGCGGATTGCGGATCAAATCGATTAGGAGCGAACTGGCCCAAGAAGATTGGCATTGAAAGGCGGGTTTCGCAGTGCAACATTAGGCCTTGGCCCAATCTGGCACGCACCTCCCAAAATGCGGTGGCGAGTTCGCGCATTCCGGTGATTTCGACGTGTCGTTTGCAGGAATTGCCTTGCCGGCATGAGGAACATGAAGGAGTTTGAGAATGAGCGAAGCTGCGACAAGACTGGAAACCGGCAGCAAGACGACGCACCCGTCGACTGCCACGCTCGAACTGGCCGGCAAGACGCATGAATTCAAGGTGCGAAGCGGCTCGGTCGGGCCCGACGTCATCGACATCGGTGCGCTCTACAACACCACCGGCGCCTTCACCTACGATCCCGGCTTCACCTCGACGGCGAGCTGCGAGTCGGCGATAACCTTCATCGACGGGGATGCCGGCATCCTGCTTCACCGCGGCTACCCCATCGACCAGCTGGCCGAGCATGGCGACTTCCTCGAAGTCTGCTACCTCCTGCTCTACGGCGAACTGCCGACCAAGGCGCAGAAGGACGATTTCGACTACCGGGTAACGCGCCACACCATGGTGCACGAGCAGATGTCGCGCTTCTTCACCGGCTTTCGCCGCGACGCGCATCCGATGGCTGTGATGTGCGGTGTGGTCGGCGCGCTGTCGGCCTTCTATCACGACTCCACCGACATTTCGGACCCATACCAGCGCATGGTCGCCTCGATGCGGCTGATCGCCAAGATGCCGACGATTGCGGCCATGGCCTACAAATACCATATCGGCCAGCCCTTCATTTACCCGAAGAACGAGCTGAACTTCGCCGCCAACTTCCTGCACATGTGCTTTGCGGTGCCGTGCGAGGAATACAAGATCAATCCGGTGCTGGCGCGCGCCATGGAGCGCATCTTCATCCTGCACGCCGACCACGAACAGAACGCCTCGACCTCGACCGTGCGGCTTGCCGGCTCGTCGGGCGCCAATCCGTTCGCCTGTATCGCCGCCGGCATCGCCTGCCTGTGGGGCCCGGCGCATGGCGGCGCCAACGAAGCGGCGCTCAACATGCTGGGCGAGATCGGCCACGTCGACCACATCCCGGAATTCATCGCCCGCGCCAAGGACAAGAACGATCCGTTCCGGCTGATGGGCTTCGGCCATCGCGTCTATAAGAACTACGATCCTCGCGCGAAAATCATGCAGAAGACGGCGCATGAGGTGCTGGGCGAACTCGGCATCAAGGACGATCCGCTGCTCGACATCGCCATGGAGCTGGAAAAGATCGCGCTGACCGATTCCTACTTCATCGAGAAGAAGCTCTATCCGAACGTCGATTTCTATTCCGGCATCACGCTGAAGGCGCTGGGCTTCCCCACCACCATGTTCACCGTACTGTTCGCGGTCGCCCGCACCGTCGGCTGGATCGCGCAGTGGAAGGAAATGATCGAGGATCCCCACCAGAAGATCGGCCGTCCGCGCCAGCTCTACACCGGCGCGCCGGAACGCGACTACGTGCCGATTGCGAAAAGGTGAAAGAGAGTGAATGGTGAATGGTAAGTAGTGAATAGCAGGTAGTAAGTAGCAGCTTGATTATAGGCGAGAGCGCGTTAATCCTATTCACTATTCACTATTCACTATTCACTATTCACTACGGCCTATTCGCTCTCCCGATGTGGCGAAGAACGACATCGGCGGCGATGTCGCCGGAGGGCCTGTCGGTGGCCATGCGTCTGGCAACCTCGCCAAAGCCGTCCTTTTGCCAGGCGCGGTAGGCGGTGTCTGAAAACAGTGCCTCGAGCTGCCGCGCCAGATAGTGCGGCCGCACATACTGGTTGTAGCTTTCCGGCACGACCGGCCGGTCGGCAATAAGGTTGGGCAAAGCAGCGCTCCACACCGTGATCAGGCTCTGCGCCATCAGCATGATCGGATCGAACTTGTAGCAAGAGATCATCGGTACACCCGACAACGCCAGTTCCAGCGACACCGTTCCTGACGCGATCAGCGCCGCATCGGCCTTGCCGAAGGCCTGCCACTTGCGCTCGGGATCGAGGATGACTTCCGGCTCCTGATCCCAGCGCGCCACCGATGTTTTGACCAGTTCGGCGACATGCGGCACCGTCGGCAGCAACAGCCGCAGCCGGTGGCCACGCGCGCGCAGCGCCGACACCGTCTCGCCGAACGGACCGATAAGCCGGCTCACCTCGCCGCGCCGCGACCCTGGCAGGACGAGCAGCGTCTTGACGTGATCGGCCGAGAGATCGCGTGGCTGGGCTTGCGCCCTGGCCGCGCCCAGCACGCCTGGATCATGCGTGAGGCGATGTCCGACGTAAGTGCCGGGCGGGCCGCCGAGACGGCTGAGCTCCTTTACCTCGAAAGGCAGGATGCACAGTATGTGGTCGACATACGGCTTCATCGCGGCCGCCCTACCCGGCCGCCACGCCCAGACGCTCGGGCAGACATAATGGACGATCGGGATCGACGGATCGGCGGCGCGGATCTTTTTGGCGACGCGCAGCGAGAAATCGGGGCTGTCGATGGTGATCAGACAGTCGGGTTTTTCGGCGGCAACAGCACTTGCCGTCTGGCTGATCCGCCGCATCAGGCGCGGCAAGTCACGGAGGATGGCGCTGAGCCCCATCAGCGCGATCTCGGCGCCGTCGAACAGCGGCGCCAGTCCGAGCGCCTGCAGATGCCGCCCGCCAGTGCCGACGAGTTGCACCTCGCGCCCGGTCATGCGCTTCAGCGCCTGCACGATGTCGGCGCCCAGCAGGTCGCCGGATTCTTCGCCGGCGACGATGGCAATCTTCAGCGGCTTCTCAGCTGCCATGGACAGACTCCGCAGCCGGCAGGCCGAACACGAACAGGCCGAGCGCATTGGCGCGCGCGACAACGGCGGGGCCTTCGAGGATGAGCGAACGGCCGGCTTCGACGGCAATGCCGGCCAGCCCCGCGGCATGCGCCGCCTCGACGGTCCGGGGGCCAATAGATGGCAGATCGGCACGCAATTCCTGGCCAGGCTTGGCGCATTTGACCAGGACACCGCGCGTCTTGCCGGCCAGCCTGCCATGGCCGCGCAACTGCTGCGTCCGCTCGAGCAGTCCGTGGGTGCCCTCGACGCCTTCCAGGGCAACAGTGCGGCCACCGATGGCAATTGCCGCCTGACCAATGTCGAGCGCGCCGATGGCCTTTGCCGCCGCGTGTGCCGCCTCGATATCGCGCCAGTCGGACTTTCGCGGCGCTGCTTTGGTCAGCGGCCCTTCGGCCGCGACGAGCCGGGGCACGACTTCATGCGCACCGACAACCTTGACGCCCCGTGCCTCCAGGCCGCGGGTCAATATCTTCAACAGCCCGTCATCGCCGCGGGCAAGCGCCATGGCGAGCGAGGGTATAAGTGCCAGTAGCCCAAGGTTCGGACGCATGTCGACCAACCGCGGCCTGCGCCTGATCTCGCCGGCAAGCACAAGATGGGTGATTCGCCGGCGCCTCAGCAACGCAACCAGCGAGCCGATGTCTTCCAGCGCAAGGCTTTCATGCTCATAGATTGTGAGGTCGGACTGACGGTCGGCCTGACCTTCGACCAGGATGATGACGGGCGGATGTCCGGCCTCCGCCAGGCCGGCGGCAACTTCGACCGGCAAGCTACCGCCGCCGGCAATGATGCCGACCCTGGCGTCCGGCGCAAGATCGAGGCCCGTTGAAGTGGCCTCAGCCTTCGTCATCGGCATCGTCGCCGTCGCCACCCTTAAGCGACGGGACGGCAAAATGCCGCTTGCCGCGACTGGTGATGAAATCGATGATTTTCATGGCCGTCGGCGACGACGCAAACTCGGCCTTGGCGAATTCGATGTTCTCGCCGACAGTGCGGGAGCGGTCGAAGATGGTCTTGTAAGCCTTGCGCAGCAGGTAGATTTCGGCGCGCGGCAACCCGGCGCGCTTCAGGCCGATGATGTTGAGTCCACGCAGGCTGGCGCGATTGCCCACCGCAATGGCGTAGGGAATGACATCGCCGACAAAAGCCGAGCAGCCGCCGAGAAAGGCGTTGTCACCAATACGCACGAACTGATGAACGGCGCTGAGGCCGCCAATATAAACGCTGTCACCGACCTCGCAATGGCCGCCCAGGGTCGCGCCATTGGCGAAGGTGGCGTTTTTACCGACGACGCAATCATGGGCAATGTGGGCATAGGCAAGGAAATTGCCGTTGTCGCCGACGGTCGTCTCACCGCGGCTGGAATCGGTGCCGAGATGCATGGTCACGCCTTCGCGGATCGTGCAGTGCTGGCCGATGACCAAAGTGGTGCGGCCGCCCTTGTGCTTGGTGTTCTGCGGCGGTCCGCCCAGTGTCGCCATTGGATAGACCTTGGTCGCGGCGCCAATGGTTGTCGCGCCCAGCACCGAGACATGGCTGACCAGTTCGACGCGGTCACCGATCACGGCGTCAGCGCCGACATAGCAGAAAGGTCCTATTGCGGCGCCTTCGCCGACCTGCGCGCCGGCCTCGATGACGGCCGAGGGGTGGATTGAAGTCTGTATTTTCATGAGCATTTCGAACCGTCAGCCGGTAACCATCATTGCCGAGATCTCGGCTTCGGCGGCCTTTGTGCCCTCCACCATGGCCTCGCAGGCGAATTTGAGCAGGTTGCCGCGCATCTTGATTTTCTTGACGTGGATTTTCAACTGGTCGCCCGGGACGACCGGTTTGCGGAATTTCGCATTATCGATGGTCAGGAAATAGACCAGCGACGGCTTTTCCGTGTTGAGGTTACGGATGCAGATCGCGCCGGCGGTCTGCGCCATGGCCTCGACGATGAGCACGCCCGGCATCACCGGCTGATCCGGGAAATGGCCCTGGAAATGCGGCTCATTGATGGTCACGTTCTTGATGCCGATGGCAGAATCATTGCCGTCGATTTCGATGATGCGATCGATCATCAGGAAGGGATAGCGATGCGGTAAAAGCTTCATCAACCCCAATATATCGACCGCTTCGAGCGTCGCCGGCACCATCTCAGCTACTTCCCCCTTCGCCCTGCTTGCGCGTCCTGGCGAGCTTCCTCAGCATGGCGATCTCGCGCATGGCTTCCGCCATCGGCTGCGCCGGATAGCCTCCCCAGATCTCGCCCGCCGGCACGTTGCTCATGAACCCGCTTCTTGCAGCAAGCTTGGCCCCTGATCCGATGGTCAAATGATCGGCAAGGCCAACGCCGCCGCCCATGGTGACACCATCACCGACGGTGACGGAGCCGGAAATACCAGAGAGCCCGGCAATAATGCAATTGCGGCCGATGCGAACGTTATGGGCGATCTGCACCAGATTGTCGATCTTGGTGCCCTGACCGATGACCGTATCCGACATGGCGCCGCGATCGACGGTCGTGTTCGAGCCGATTTCGACATCGTCCTGGATGATGACGCGGCCGACCTGCGGCACACGCTCAGGGCCTTTGGCGCCACCGACAAAGCCGAAGCCGTCCTGGCCTATCCTGGCGCCGCCATGAATGATGACGCGGTTGCCGATCAGCGCATACTGAACACTGACACCCGGCCCAATGTAGCCGTCACGGCCGATCTGGCAGGAGGGGCCGATAACGGCGTGGGGGGCAATGACCGTTCCGCTGCCGATGGAAGCGCGGGGGCCGATGACCGCTCCGGCCTCGATGATCGCCCCGGCCTCGATATGCGCCGAGGCATCGACATGAGCTTGCGGCGAGACCCCGGTTTCGCTGGTCATCGGTCCCGGCGTAGCCGCCGTCGGGAACAGCAGCCGGCCGATCATGGCGAAGGCCTGCTGCGGGCGCGGATGAACCAGAACCGCAATGCCTGCCGGCGCCTTGCCCGCGAACTCGGCGGGACAAAACACGGCCGCCGCCTTCAGCGACTGCATCAGCGCGAAATTGCGCTTGCCGTCGACGAAGACGAGCGCACCCTCGCCGCCTTCATTGGCTGGCGCCAACGCATCGATCGATATGTGGGCAAAATCGGAATCGACAAGCGATGCGCCGGTCAGATTCGCGACTTCGCCAGCCGTATACCGGCGTGATGGCGCGAAGAACACCGGATCGGTCATTCCAGAAGCAATATCCAGCTAGGTCGGATCAATTCTCTTCCGGACCCCAACGGCCCGGAAGCATCGTTACCCGCGCATCAGAAGCGGCTCGACATGCCGAAGTTGAATTCCTGCACGTCGTCGGTCTTTTCCTTCTTGACGGGCATCGCGTAGTCAATGCGGATCGGGCCGAAAGGCGATGACCACAACAAGCCGACACCAACCGAAGCGCGCAACTCTAGATCAGTTGAAGCTTGAGTAACCCCGGCGACGTTAATCTTGCTGCCATACAGTGTGGCGGCATCAGCAAACACGGCGCCGCGCACACCAAAGCTTTCCGGAATGACCGGTATCGGGAACTGAGCTTCCGCCGACGCATTGAAATAGGTGGTGCCGCCGAGGTGGTCACCCGTTGCAATATCCGCAGGACCGATGCCACCATACTCGAAGCCGCGGATCATGCGGTCGCTGCTCTGGAACTGATCGAAGATACGCAGGCCGTCACCGCCGAAGCCTTGGATATGGCCGGCGCCGCCTGAGATCAGGCCGACCAGGTCCAGCTGTTCGGACAACGTCTGGTAGACAGTCCCACGACCGGTAACCTTTACGAATTTGGCATCGCCACCAAGGCCGGCAACTTCCATGGTCGTGGTGGCGTAGATGCCTTCATGCGGGCTCTTCATGTCATCGATGGTGTTGTAGACCAACCCAAGGCTGACCGACGACTTGATCCAAGGGCTTTCATCAATTCCCTGGACGATTGCCGCAGATACGTTGCAGTCCGCGTCGGGAATCCCGTCGCCAGGGGCGTTGCCCGGGACGGCAGGATTGTTATCGCAACCGTCGTCGAGCTTGTACTTCTCCTGGGCGATATTGTACGCCAACTGCGTCGAGATGTTGTCGGTGATCGGCAGGCCGAAGCGCACCGTCGCACCCAGCGTCTCGCTGTCATAGTGGTCGTAGTTGCGTGTCTGCTGGAAGATGTCGAAGCCGGCAGCGATACGGCGCCCGAGGAAATAGGGCTCGGTGAAGGACAGGCTGTAGTCGCGCGAATTCTTGCCACCACCCGCCGAAACCTTGATGTACTGGCCGCGACCGAGGAAGTTGCGCTCCGCAACCGAACCTTCGACGGACGGACCCGCAGTGTCGCCACCGGTCGAATATCCTGCGCCAACCGAGAACTCGCCGGTCGATTTCTCGACTACGTCAACCACGAGCACGACCTGGTCTGGCTCAGAACCCGGGACAGTCGAAACGTCGACTTTCTCAAAGTAATCTAGCTTTTCCAGCCGCTTCTTCGCGCGCTGGATGAGTACCTGGTTGAAGGCGTCGCCTTCGCTGACATCGAACTCACGACGAATGACATAGTCGCGCGTGCGGTCGTTGCCGCGGATTTCGATGCGCTCGATATAGGCCTTGGTGCCCTGGTCGATCGTATAGACGACCGAAATGGTGTGGTTCTCGAAGTTGCGATCACCGCGCGGCGTCACCTGGGCGAAGGCATAGCCCGAACCCGCGACCTTTTCGGTCAGCGCGATGATGGTGTCCTCGACATTCTTGGCGTTGTAGACGTCGCCCTTGTGGGTCTGAACCACCGATTCCAGCGCCTTCGAGTCGACTTCGGGAATGGTGCTCTCGACGCTGACGTCGCCGAACGTATAGCGGTCGCCTTCCTGGACGGTGATGGTAACGGTGTACTGGTTGGTCGTGTCGTCGAGCTCGCCGACGGCTGAGACCACCTGGAAGTCGGCATAGCCGTGATTGTAATAGAAGCGGCGCAGCGATTCCTGGTCGGCGCGGAGCTTGTCCTCGTCATAGACGTCGTCACGCAGCACGAAGGACAAGAAGCTCGAGCGCTTGGTTGCGATGACGTCGGACAGGCGGCGGCTCGAATAGGCGCTGTTGCCGACGAAATTGACAGCGGCGATCTTGGTGCGGCCGCCTTCGTTGATGTTGAAGACCACGTTCACGCGGTTGTCGCCGAGATCCATGATCTGCGTCGTGACAGCGGCGTCATCCCGGCCAATTCGCCTGTAGGCAGCCTTTACCGCCTCGACATCGGAGTCCAGCGTTGCCTGCGAGAACGTCCCGCGCGGCTTCAACTGCACGGCGACTGCCAGCGCGTTGTCCTTGAGCTTCTTGTTGCCCTGGAACAGAACCTGGTTGACGACCTGGTATTCGGCAACCTTGACTACCAGCGTCGAACCGACCTGATTGATCTGCACGTCCGAGAACAGCCCGGTGCCGAACAGCGCCTTGACCGCATCGTCGATATCGGCGCTGGAAAACGCCTTGCCCGGCTTGATCGTGATGTAGTTGCGGATGGTGTCGGCGTCGACACGCTGGTTGCCGCTGACCTCGACTCTCGAGACAACGGCTGCCTGCGCCGCAGATGTGGCAACGAACTGCACGGCGAGCGCACCTGGTACAACCAGAGCGGCGGACATAGCCACCGCGGACGCGGCGCTCAAAAATTTGGATGCTGCCTTCATCGGGCTTTTGTACCTTTTCTCGAAGTCCCCACGGCGAGAAAACCGGACGTGCGGTAATTTCTCCTACCGTATTAACCGGATTTTCCCTACACGCAAGGCTTCTGGTTAATTTGTAATTACTTAACCCTGATGCGTGGCTTTCGCGTCACGCATACTCCCGTGCATGGTAAACGGCGTCTCAACATTGCCGGTGCTGAAGCCAAATTTCTTCATGATTTCAGCACCCAAACAGATCGTTCCAGAAGACGAAGCCCATAAATCCCAGCACCAGAAAGAGGCCGGCCCGGTATCCCATTTCCATCATCCGCTCCGATACCGGACGCCGGAAAACGGCTTCGAGTGCGTAGAACAGGAGATGGCCGCCGTCGAGGGGGGGAATCGGCAAAAGGTTCAGAATTCCGATCCCGACCGACAGGCCGGCGACGAGTTGCACCAGCCATAGGAAGCCCAGCTTTGCCGCCTGCCCCGACATCTTGGCGATCTTGATCGGGCCGCCCAGCTGGCATTTGTCTTCGCGGCCGACAACGAATCGCTGCAGGAACTGGCCGGTGCGCTGAATGACGTGCCCCGTCTCCTCGACCGCGGCGCCGACTGCTCCGACAGGGCTGTAGGTGATCAGCCTGGGCTGGCCGACATCCTTGTTGTTGACGACGCCGATGACGGCCACCTTGACCTTGTTGCCCAGTGCGTCCAGCTGCTCCATCGGCTCCGGCGTCGCGACGACCGTGACCTCCTTGCCCTCGCGCAACATGGTGAAGGTGATGGCGTCGCCGCCGCGGCCCGAAACTAGGCGCTGGACGTCGGCGAAGGTCTCAACCTTGCTGCCGTCGACGGCGACGAATCGGTCGCCTGGCAAAATGCCGGCCCTTGCGGCTGGACTGCCGGCGGTGACCGCCGCCACCATCGGCTCAAACACAGGGCGGCCATAGAGGGAAAACAGCACGGCAAAGACGGCAATGGTCAAAAGGAAGTTGAACAGCGGGCCGGCCACCACCGTGGCGGCGCGTTTCCAGATGGGTTGCGTGTGGAAGGCGACCTTGCGTTCAGCGTCAGTCAGCGTTTCCAGATCTTCCGAACTCGGCTGGCTCGACGTGGCGCTCATGTCGCCGACGAATTTGACATAACCGCCGAGCGGTATGGCGCAGAGCTTCCAGCGCGTGCCGTGGCTGTCGTTGAAGCCGAGAAGTTCGGGGCCGAAGCCGATCGAAAAGGCCTTCACGCCAATGCCGCACCAGCGGCCGACCAGGTAATGGCCCATTTCGTGAATGAAGACGACCACGGTCAGCACGAACAGAAACGGCACCAGCGTGCCGAGGACAAAGCCTTCCGTGCTGAAAAACGCGTGAAGAATTTCGTTCAAGTCATGCCCTCAAATTCACCCGCGGCAAAAGGTGTCGCCGCGACTGTGACATCAATCCAGGCGAATCCGTGGCGAGCGCCATTTCTTCGCCGTGAAATATCACTCAAGCCGGAAACAGCCCCTGCGCCGGATGATCGGCGCCCGCCGAAATCCAGCCGATCACGTATAGGGCAAAAGCCGCCGCGACAAGCCCGTCCACCCTGTCCATGACACCGCCATGCCCGGGTATCAACGCGCTTGAATCCTTGCGGCCGTGGCGGCGCTTGACCCAGGATTCGAAGAGATCGCCAGCCTGGGCAACAATCGACAGCACCAGCGCAACCAAGGCGAGGACGCCAAGATTGCCGGCCCCGGCGGCGGCAGCCAGAAGCACGCCGGCGGCCACGCCGCCGACAGCGCCGCCAAGCGCGCCGCTCTGCGTCTTGCCGGGGGATATAGATGGCGCGAGCTTGGGCCCACCGACGGAGCGGCCGACGAAATAGGCGAAGATGTCGGTCGCCCAGACCACGGCGAACAGAAACAGGATTGCGACCAGGCCGGGATGGTCGCCGCCGCGCAGCAGCGCCAGCGATAAGCCGGACAAAGCCGCGTAGGCAAGACCGGCTGCATCCCATTGCGCCGCTCCACGCATACGGGCGCCGACAGCAGCGACCACAACCATGGCCAGGACAAGAGACAGAAGCCACGATGCCGGCACGCCTGCAACCAGGGCGACGACGAAAACCAGAAGCAGCGCTTCGGGAATGAAGCCGAGGGTCGCACCGGCCAAGGGGCGCGACATGCGCGCCCATTCATAGAAGATGACCGCCGATATCCCGGCGCAAAGCAGGCGGAACCACAGCCCTCCCAACCAGGTCAGGCCAAGCGCTATTGCGGCCAGCACCAGCGCCGAGACGATGCGAAGCTGAAGATTGTTCATCCCGCCGCCGATCACGAGGCAGCGACATCTTGAGCGGCAAGCCCGCCAAAACGGCGCTCGCGGCCAGCAAAATCGCGCAATGCGTCGGCCAGGTGTTCGCGGCTGAAGTCAGGCCAGTAGCAAGGCAGAAAAACCAGTTCGCTGTAGGCTGCCTGCCACAGAAGGAAGTTCGACAGCCGAAGCTCGCCACTGGTGCGGATGACCAGCTCCGGATCGGGAATGCCTGCGGTGTCGAGGGCGCCGGCAAAAGTGTCTGCCGTGATCGCCTCTGCGTCGATCTCGCCGCGCGCCACTGCGGCTGCGAGCTTGCGTGCCGTGCGCACGATCTCGTCGCGCCCGCCATAGTTGAAGGCGATGACCAAGGTCAGCGATTCATTGCGCGCAGTCAGCGATTCGGCCTCTTCGAGCAGGCCCCTGATGTCCGGCTGCAGCCCCGCCCTGTCACCGATGATCCTGACGCGCACGCCGTTCTGGTGCAGTTCGGCCAGATCGCGACGGATGAACAGCTTCAAAAGCCCCATCAGGTCGCTGACTTCGGCCTTGGGCCGCGACCAGTTTTCCGACGAAAAGGCGTAGACGGTCAGGAAGGAAATGCCGAGACCGGGCGCGGCGCGCACCGTCTTGCGCAGCGCTTCGACGCCGGCGCGATGGCCGGCAAGCCGCGGCATGCCGCGCGCCTTGGCCCAGCGTCCGTTTCCATCCATGATGATCGCGACATGCGCGGGCGTTGCCATTGTCTCGCTTTCGGGCCGGTGTGGGCCGACCCTAGACCTGCATGATTTCAGCTTCCTTATCGGAAAGCAGGTGATCGATGGTGCTGATCGTTTCGTCGGTCAGCTTCTGGACCTGATCGGAGCGCTTGCGCTGATCGTCCTCGCTGATGTCGCCGTCCTTTTCCGCCTTCTTCAAGAAGTCCATGCCGTCGCGACGGACATGGCGCACCGCAACGCGGGCGTTCTCGGCGTAGCCATGCGAAATCTTGACCAGTTCCTTGCGGCGCTGCTCGTTGAGCTCGGGCAGCGGAATTCTGAGATTGGTGCCGTCGACGATCGGATTGAAGCCGAGATTGGATTCTCTGATGGCACGGTCGACCGCGCCGACCATCGACTTGTCCCATACCGAAACCGAGATCATGCGCGGCTCCGGCACCGACACGTTCGCCACCTGGTTGATGGGCATGGTGGTGCCGTAGGCCTGGACCTGGATGGCGTCGAGCAGATTGCTGGAGGCACGGCCGGTGCGCAGCGAAGCCAGATCGTGCTTGAAGGCGGCGATCGCGCCATCCATGCGCCGCTTGAGGTCGTCGAACTCACCACTCATCTTAGTCTCCTCGACCCGTTTGATCCGGGTTCAGTGCTTAGGGCCTATATTCGGACCCGCTTTCGAAAACTGATCCCCTTTTTAGGAGAGTATACTCCGGGTCACTCGTCGGCGACGATCGTGCAACGGCCGCCGCCCCGCAGAATATCGCCGAAACCACCTTTTTCGTGGATCGAATAGACGATTATCGGGATGTTGTTTTCGCGCGCAAGTGCAATTGCGGCGGTATCCATGATCGAAAGGCCCTTGTTGATGACTTCGGCATGGCTGATGCGCTCGAAGCGGGTCGCATTCGGATCCTTCTTGGGATCGGCCGAATAGACGCCGTCGACCTGGGTGCCCTTGAACAACGCGTCGGCGCCGATCTCGGCGGCGCGCAAGGCCGCGGCCGAATCGGTGGTGAAGAACGGATTGCCGGTGCCGCCGGCGAAAATGACGACCTTGCCCTGGTTCATATAGGCGGTGGCCTGGCGCTGGGAAAAACTCTCGCAAAGCTCCGGCATGGCGATGGCCGACAGCACGACGGCGTCGACGCCGATCTTGTTCAGCGAAGTACGCAATGCCAGCGAGTTGATCACGGTAGCCAGCATGCCCATGTGGTCGCCGGTGACGCGGTCACCGCCCTTGGAGGCTACCGCCACGCCGCGAAAGATGTTGCCGCCGCCGATGACGACACCGACCTCGATGCCGAGCGCGCGGGCTTCGGCGATGTCGGCGGCGATACGGTCTACGACCGAGACGTCGATGCCAAAATGCTGTTCGCCCATCAATGCTTCGCCCGACGCTTTCAGCAAGACACGTCGATAGAGGGGCTTTGCCGTCATCTGGACCTCGTCAGGTGCGTGTGGCGCGCTGGGCAGGACGCCTTTGCGCGGGGCGCCGCCAGCGCTGGCGCGATGTCGAGTTCCGATACACGAAGGGCGCCGCGATGTCACGGGCGCCCTTTGCTCAATTGCATCTGACTGTCGCGGCCTGTCAGTTGCTGGTGATACTGACGGCGTCGCCCTCGACAAGCTGTGGTGGCGCATAGCCGGACGGCTTGTCGCCGGTCACGGCGCCGCCGGTAACACGGACCTGTATCTCGGAACCGAAATAGGAGTGCGGAAATGGCGGCAGCGTCTTGCTGACCGAATCGAGGCGCTCACGAAGCGCTGCGGGTATGGTGAAATCCAGCGCCGCCAGATTGTCCTGCAGCTGCGCCAGCTTGGTCGCTCCAAGGATCACGGTTGCGATGCCCGGTTGGGTTGCCACCCAGTTGACCGCGACCTGCGCCATGCTTCGCCCAAGCTCGGCGGCGACCTTTTCGAGCTCCGCCACGATTAACCAGTTGCGCTCGGTAAATTTCCGGAAGCCCGGATGGGTGGTATTGCGGAAGCCGTCGAGCCGGCCGGCATTGCCGTCCTGTGTCGGCCGGTACTTGCCGCTGAGCAGGCCGCTAGCCAGCGGGCTCCACACCATGATGCCGGCGCCATGGCGGGTGCCGAAGGGCACGAACTCATTTTCGATCGAGCGCTCGGCCAGCGAATATTCGAGCTGCAGGGCCGACACTGGCTCATAGCCGCGCAATTCGGCGATCGTCTGCGCGCGGGCAGCATACCAGGCCGGCACATCGGACAAGCCGACATGGCGGATTTTGCCTGCACGCACGAGATCATCCATCGTGCGCATCACCTCCTCGGCCGGTGTCAGCCTGTCCCAGACATGCATCAGATAGAGGTCGATATAGTCGGTGCCCAGCCGCTTCAGCGAGGCGTCGACGGCGCGCAGGATGTTCTTGCGGCCGTTGCCGCCGGCGTTGGGATTGCCAGCTTCGGCGTTGAACGTGAATTTGGTGGCGATCACCGCTTTGTCGCGCAAGCCGCGTTCGGCGATGAATTCGCCGAGCCAGGTTTCAGCGGTGCCGCCGGTATAGAGATCGGCGGTGTCGAAGAAATTGCCGCCGGCCTCGACATAGGCGTCGACCAAGGCGCGGGCGGTTTGCCTGTCCGCGCCCCAGCCCCATTCGGTGCCGAAGGTCATGGTGCCGAGCGCCAAGCGGCTGACGCGCAGACCGCTGTTGCCGAGGGTGTAGTAGGTCATGGTCATGATGTCGTTCCGATCCGATTTGATGCCGGCTCACTGGCCGGGCGTGGTCTTGACCCAGTGGTTGCCGCGCTCATGCGTGGCACGGAAGGTGAAGCCGTCCACTTTCCAGCCGCCACCGGAGCGGACCAGATGATGCTCGTAGGTACCCCAGACTTCCCACAGCGGGTCGCCATTGCCTTCCATCCGGTTCCAGGCGTAGCCGTTGGAGGAGACGGTTGCGCTATCCGCTTCCAGAACCACCTGGTGATTGGTGCGCAGGTGCAAGCTGGTCTTGCTACCCTTGAGATTGCCGGCCCAGCCGCCGATCAGCTCGTCCGAGGCGATGGTGGCCGCGGGCTGGCCGGACAGGCTGCTGAAATCAGCGGTGACCCGATCCGCGAAATAGCTGCGCGCAAGCTTCCAGTCCTGCGCATCGACGGCACGGTCGATGGCATCGGCGATGCGGATGACGGCGCGTTCGTCGGCGAGCGCGCGCCAGCCGGACGGCTCGGCGCCGCCGGCATCGGCCGGCGCCAAAGCGAGGCCCGCGGCGAAGGTCATGTGTTTCAAGGCGTTCATGCTTCTTCTCCCTGGTGTATCGGCCACCGCCGACCTGTTAGCGACAATGTGGGCCGCGCAGCCGGCACCGAGAAGATTGAATTGTTCGCAAGGACTATGCGATATCATTCATGAATGGATCGCGATCTGCTCAACCACCTGCCTGTCATCATTGCGGTTGCCCGGCGCGGCGGCTTCGCGCTTGCAGCGGCCGAGCTCGGCATGAGCCCATCGGCCGTCAGCCACGCCGTGCGGCTGGTGGAGGAGCGCATCGGGCAGCCGCTGTTTGCGCGCACGACGCGCAGTGTTTCGCTGACAGAGGCTGGCAAGGCGCTGGTCGAGACGGCAGCCCCTGCCCTTCAGGACATTGCCGAGCGGATAGATCGGATCCGCGCCATCAAGGGCCGGCCCTCAGGCCTGCTCAGGCTCAACGTTCCAATAATTGCCGTCCCATTGGCGGTGACACCTGTGGTCGCGGCGATGGCAGAGCGCTATCCGGACGTGACAATCGAGTTGCTCACCGACCAGGGGCTGATCGACATTGTCGGTGAGGGTTTCGATGCCGGCATCCGACTGGGTGAAATGATCGCGCAGGACATGGTGACGGTCCGGCTAACGCCGCCGGTTCACGCCGTGATCGTCGCTTCTCCCGCCTATGTCGGCCGGCATGGCCGTCCGCGCAACGTGGCCGATCTCGCCAACCACAATTGCATCGGCTACCGGCTCGTCCGCTCCGGCGCGCTCTATCGCTGGGACCTGACCGAGGACGGCAAGGATGTGGTCGTCGAGACGAAAGGCACGGTCATCGTCACGGATTCGCTGGCCGCGATCGACCTGGCGCTTGCCGGCGTCGGGCTGACCTATGTGTTTGAACCGCTGGTACGCGCGGATCTTGCCGCTGGCCGCCTTGTTCAGGTTCTGCCGGAAACGGCGATCGAGGAGCCGGGGCTTTTTCTCTACTTCCCGCGCCGGGCATCGATGGCGCCGAAGCTGCGCGCCTTCATCGACACCGCACAAGAAATCGGCCGGACATCCTTGCGGACACCCGGCCGAGTTGCCTGAGCTCAGAAGCCCCTTTTCAGGGGCTAAAGATTACTTCTTGACCGCTGCCGCGACTTCCGCCGCGAAATCGGTCTCTTCCTTTTCGATGCCTTCGCCCAGCGCGAAGCGCAGATAGGCGGAGATCTTGGCCGGAGCGCCGATTTCCTTCTCGGCATCCTTCAGCGCCTGCTCGACAGTGATGTCGGGATTGAGCACGAAGGCCTGCTTCAGCAGCACGACTTCCTCGTAGAACTTGCGGAGGCGGCCCTCGACCATCTTCTCGATGATCGCTTCCGGCTTGCCGGACTGGCGCGCCTGGTCGGCGAAGATCGCCCTCTCGCGCTCGACCGCTGCCGGATCGATCTGCTCGGCAGTCAGCGCCAGCGGATTGGTGGCGGCGACGTGCATGGCGACCTGACGGCCAAAAGCGTTGGCGGCATGCTCATTGCCGGTGGTTTCGATCGCAACCAGCACGCCGAGCTTGCCGAGGCCGTCGGCAACCGCATTGTGAACGTAGGTGGCGACAGCACCGTGCGGGACCGTCAGCTTGGCCGAACGGCGGAAGCCGAGGTTCTCGCCAATGGTGCCGACGGCGTCCTTGATGGTATCGGTGACCGACTTATCAGAACCCGGATATTTTGCGGCAGCGACGGCTTCCGTCGTGCCATAAGCGAGCGCCACCTTGGCGACGTTGGCGACGATTTCCTGGAACGCGGCATTACGGGCAACGAAGTCGGTCTCGGAATTGACCTCGACGATCGCAGCCTCGCGGACGCCGTTGTCGACACCGATCAGGCCTTCAGCCGCGGTGCGGCCAGCCTTCTTGTCGGCCTTCGAAATGCCCTTCTTGCGCAGCCAGTCGACGGCCTCTTCCATGTTGCCATTGGTCTCGGTCAACGCCGCCTTGCAGTCCATCATGCCCGCGCCAGTCAAGTCGCGGAGTTCTTTGACCTGTGCAGCCGAAATGCTCATTGTCGCCTCTTTGTTTTTAAATGCACCGACGCACCACCGGTTCTCGGTGATGCGTCCGTTTAGCGTGCCAAAATATTAGAAAGATGAAGGCCGGGTCCGGCCTTCGATTATCAAGCCCGGGTTGTTATCAGGCTTCTGGGGCTTCCGATGCCGGAGCCGGATCGAGGGCCGGCTCAACCGGAGCTTCAACCGAAGCGCCGATGTCGACGCCGAGTGCACCCTGCTGACGAGCGATGCCGTCGATGGCGGCCTTGGCGATCAGGTCGCAATAGAGCTGGATAGCGCGCGCCGCGTCGTCATTGCCGGGAATCGGGAAGTCGATCTTGTCCGGATCGCAGTTCGAATCGATGATGGCGACGACCGGGATGCCGAGACGCTTGGCCTCGAGGATTGCGATCGCTTCCTTATTGGTGTCGATGACGAACATCAGGTCGGGCGTCGAGCCCATGTCCTTGATACCGCCGAGCGCCTTGTCGAGCTTCTCGCGCTCACGGTCGAGGTTCAGGCGCTCTTTCTTGGTCAGGCCCTGGGCTTCGCCGGCCAGCATCTCGTCGAGCTTGCGCAGGCGCTGGATCGAGTTCGAGATCGTCTTCCAGTTGGTCAGCATGCCGCCGAGCCAACGCGAGTTGACATAGTACTGGGCCGAACGCTGCGCGGCGTCAGCGACGATGTCGGACGCCTGGCGCTTGGTGCCGACGAACAGAACGCGGCCGCCCTTGGCGACGGTGTCGGAAACCTGCTTCAGCGCCTGGTGCAGCAAAGGCACCGTCTGCGACAGGTCGATGATGTGGATGTTGTTGCGGGCGCCATAGATGTAAGGCGCCATTTTCGGGTTCCAGCGGTGGGTCTGGTGGCCGAAGTGAATGCCAGCTTCCAAAAGCTGGCGCATGCTGAAATCAGGCAGTGCCATTCAAAGTTCCTTTCCGGTTAGCCTCCACGGACACAGGCATTTTTGGACTTTGTCCTCGAACGCCACCGGAGGTTTCAGCCGGATTTCTCCCGGGCAGACACCAAAGTCCGTGTGTGGAATGAGCGCGCATATAGAGGGGAAGCGCTGCAAACGCAAGCGGTGAGGTGCTTCATCGCTCAGCGTGCGGCAATCAGCGCTCCGGTGCCGATCATGGCGCTGCCGGCGAACCGGTTAATCAGCCGCATGCGTTCGGGCGTCCTGAACCAGCCGGATGCCCTGCCCGCCAGCGCGGCGTAGATGCCCATGGTGAGAATATTGGCGCCGACGACGACTGCCACCACCAGCAGGCTGTCGGCAAACGTCATGGTGTCGAGGTTGAGGATCAGCGGCATGATCGAGGCGTGGAACAGGATCGCCTTCGGGTTGCCGAGCGCCACGGAGGCGCCAAGCAGGAACGAACGCGACAATCCGGTTTGGGGGATTCCTTGCTCGGCCGATTGCGCGGCCGCGGCCCGCCACATCTTGATGCCGAGGAAAATCAGGTAGGCCGCACCGGCGTATTTCAACAGGAGAAACACCCATTCGAAGGTCTGGGCCAGCGCCACCAGCCCGAGCAGTGCCAAGGTGACCAGCACGGCATCACCGGCGGCAATGCCCATTCCGGCGACGAACGCACGCAGGAAGCCGCCTGCCACGCCGTTGGTGATCACCGTGAACATCGCCGGTCCCGGCGTGGCGGCGGCAAGTGTGATGGCAAGGCAATAAGCCAGGAATGCCGTTAGCGTCACGATCGGCCCTTTCCGTTGGGTACCCGTACGCGCCTGAAGATCGCAACGATCTCCTCGCGGCTGCATTCGATGGCGCCGAGCCGCACCGCCCGGTCGCGCTCGAAGCCGGTTATGTCATAGTGCGGCGCCGATGTCCTGGGCGGCCCCTGGTAGGACGAACGCTTGACGCCAAGCTCGGCGGCGAAACGATGCAGTTCGTCCGTATCGTCGGCCATCAGGTGGCACCAGCGATGGCCGGCCCATTTCCAGATCGCCGCATCGACATAGACCGCCATCGGGAACTGCCATCAAGCCTGCCGTGGCCAGCGCCGCATTGTTGCTATCTCGAGACCGGGCAAGGCTTGGTCTGATCGAACAGCGACAGGTTGACCAGCTTTCCGGTCATCGAGAACTCGCCATAGTCCATGGTGAGGTCGCGGGTGATGCCGTTCTCGTGCAGCTTGAAGCTGATGCGGTATTCCGGCACCTCTTCGCCCGATTTGTCGGTCTCGTCGAAATAGGCGATGTCGACCGGCCAGTATTTGTCGCCGGCAAGCTTGGCCAGCGCCGGCGCTTCGGGGTCGGCCTTGTCGCCCTCGGCCTTCTTGCCGACGATGACGGTGGTGGTCATCACCTTGTTGGCATCCTCCGAACCGTCGAACAGGCTGGTTTCGTAGAAATTCTCGCCCTTCTCGGCCTTGCCGATCAGTTCGACCAGATGCTGGGTCGGGAACTGAGTGGCGGCGAGTTCCAGGCTGTTCTTCTCGGGCTTGTCGATGTCGACCTTGAGGCCCTTGGTCTCTTTCGTGGCGGTGCCCTTGACCTCCTTGTCGAGGTTCTGGTCGACGAAGGATTTGGTCACGAACGAGAAGGTCTTGCCTTCGGCGTCCTCGAACGTGGTCGTCTGCTGGTCGGTCAGCCTGGTGTTGTCGCCGGTGGCGATCTGGGTGACGAAACGGAATTTTACCGTATAGCCCTCGCAGGGCGAGCCGTTGAACTCATAGACCATGCGGCCGGAAATGCCGGTGATGCCCGATCGGTCCGACGCCTTGTCGAGGGTAAGATCGTAGACGGCGCGATGCGCCTGCAGCGCCGGCACGGCAAAGGCTGGAGCCATCGAGAACAGCACCGGAACGAGAACGGCGTGGAAGGCAAGGCGCGTTGCGCGCATAAAGGGCTCCGATCGTCGCAGCTGATGGCAGGCCGCAGGTAAGGATGGTCCAGCTTAAAAAAAGTCGTGGCGGAAGCGAGGCAAAAATAGCAATTTCGGCCCGGCCAGCGCGGCGTCTCCAAGCAATAGGGAAATACGATGAGTGAAACAATCGAAAAGCGGCTAAGCGATCTCGGCGTGACGATACCTGCCGCCGCAGCGCCCGCCGCGAACTATGTGCCCTATTGCAGGTCCGGCAATCTTTTGTTCACCGCCGGGCAGTTGCCGCTCAAGGACGGCAAGCTGCAGGCAAGCGGCCTGCTCGGCCGCGACGTCGACACGGCAACCGGCAAGGAAGGCGCAAAGTACTGTGCAATCAACATCTTGGCGCAGGCCAAGGCAGCACTTGGCGACCTCGAAAAGATCCAGCGCCTGGTCAAGATCACCGTCTTTGTCGCCTCGGCACCCGACTTCGTCGAGCAGCATCTGGTCGCCAACGGCGCCTCCGATTTCCTGGTGGCGGCGCTCGGCGAGCGCGGCAAGCATGCCCGCTCCGCCGTCGGCACTGCCTCGCTGCCGCTTAATGCCGCAGTGGAAATCGAAGCCGTCTTCGAAGTCGCATGAACAGGGCCACGTCCATGACCGAGCTATCCTGGCTGACCGCCCGCCCCGTCGCCCATCGCGGCTTCCACGACCTGAACAAGACGCGCTGGGAAAACACGCTGTCGGCTTTCGCTGCTGCCGCCGAACGCGGCTATGCGATCGAATGCGACGTGCATCTGTCGTCCGACCGCGTTCCCGTCATCATGCATGACGGCGACCTCAAACGGCTGACCGGCCAGGACGGCTTCATCTGGCAGCGCACGGCGGCGGAACTGGCCGCACTCAGGATCGGCGGCACGCAGGACCATATTCCGACGCTGCAGGAAGCGCTCGACCTTGTCGACGGCCGTGTGCCGCTGGTGGTCGAACTGAAGGGCGTGCCCGGCTATGACGAGGGCCTGGTGGCGAGCGTCGGCAAGATGCTGAAGCGCTACAAGGGCAAGGCGGCGATCATGTCGTTCGACCATTGGCTGGTCCGCGACTTCCCGAAAGACGCGCCTGGCATTCCGGGCGGGCTGACTGCCTATGGCAGGGACAACCAGTTGATCGAGGCGCATTTCGCCATGCTGGCGCATGACCTCGCCTTCACTTCCTACGCCGCGGGCGATTTGCCGAACCCGTTCGTCAGCTTCGTGCGCGAAAGGCTTAAAATGCCTGTCATCACCTGGACGGTGCATGACCAGCCGGCGGTGGATCTCACCTTCAAATACGCCGACCAGATGACGTTCGAAGGGTTCGAACCCGATCTGGTCAATGTCGCCTGATGGAAGTGCCTGAAACGTGACTTGTAGCGGCCCCGACAGAGCTTAAATAAGCCCCATGGATCAGGGTGATGAAGGTGACGGGCAAACGGCGAATGCGGAGTTTTCCATCCGCGTTGCCGCCGGCATCAATGCCTTCACCTGCGACGAGTGGAACGGCTTTACCGGCACAACCCGCAGCGACACAGAAAATGGCTATAACCCTCTGGTTTCATACGCCTTTCTTAGCGCGCTTGAGGATTCTGGCTGCGCCGTGCGGCGCACCGGCTGGCAGGGTCACCACCTCAGGCTGGAGAATGCGCATGGCAGATTGCTGGGCGCGGTGCCTTGCTATCTCAAATCGCACAGCCAGGGCGAATATGTCTTCGACCATGGCTGGTCGGACGCGTTCGAACGCGCCGGCGGCAACTACTATCCGAAACTGCAATGCGCCGTGCCGTTCTCTCCGGTCACCGGCCCTCGCCTGCTGGTCAGCAAGGGCGAGGACAGCGCCATTGTGAAGGCCGGTCTCGCAGCGGGCCTGAAGGCGGTGACGGAAAAGCTCGGCGTGTCCTCCGCGCATGTCACCTTCGCCAGTGAAAGCGACGTTGCAACGCTGGAAGCAGCCGGCTTCCTGCACCGCACCGACCAGCAGTTCCACTTCTTCAACGAAGGCTTTTCGACCTATGACGATTTCCTCGCTACGCTGGCATCGCGCAAGCGCAAGGCGATGAAGAAGGAGCGGCGCGAGGCGCTCGCCAACGATATCTCGATCGACCGGCTGACCGGCAAGGACCTGACCGAAAGGGCCTGGGACGATTTCTTCGCCTTCTATATGGACACCGGCAGCCGCAAATGGGGCCGGCCTTATCTCAACCGCAAGTTCTTCTCGCTGATCGGCGAGCGCATGTCCCAGGATATCCTGTTGGTAATGGCCAAGCGCAATGGCCGCTATGTCGCCGGCGCCATCAACTTCATCGGCTCCGATGCGCTCTACGGCCGCAATTGGGGCTGCATCGAGGACCACCCGTTCCTGCATTTCGAAGTTTGCTACCATCAGGCCATCGACTTCGCCATCGAGCGTAAGCTGAAGGTGGTCGAGGCCGGCGCGCAGGGTGAGCACAAGCTGGCGCGCGGCTATCGTCCCGTGACCATGCATTCGGCGCACTACATCGCACATCCCGGCCTGCGCAATGCTGTGGCCGATTATCTCCGGCGTGAGCGGCGCGAGGTCGAGCGGATGGGCGAAATTCTGGAAGAGCATACGCCGTTCCGCAAGGATCTTGAGGAATAGCGATCCGCCCTGCCCTCGCCTGTCGATATCGCCGGACCATCTTGCCGGTCCGGGACAGCTTCGCTACACCGGGAGCATACTCCCGGAGCGCCGCCATGACCGAGGCTTACGACCCCAGCAATATCTTCGCGAAGATCCTGCGCGGCGAAATCCCGTCGCACCGCGTCTACGAGGATGATGCCGTGGTCGCCTTCATGGATGTGATGCCGCAAGGCCCCGGTCACACGCTGGTGGTGCCCAAAGCACCGTCGCGCAATCTGCTCGATGCCGATCCGGCGACGCTCGGCCGGCTGTTCACCACGGTCCAGAAGGTGGCGCTGGCGGTCAAAAAGGCTTTCGGCGCTGACGGGGTCACCATCCTGCAGTTCAACGAACCGGCGTCTGGCCAGACCGTCTACCACCTGCATGTCCATGTCATCCCGCGGTTCGAAGGCATCGCGCTCAAGCCGCATACGGGGCAGATGGAGAAGCCCGAAGTGCTGACTGAGAACGCGGCCAGGATCCGAGCAGCGCTGAACGGTTGAGGTGGCGCGCGCCTCACGGCGATTCGCTTGAGGGCTGCTCGAACTGGCGAAGCTTGCGCGCAGCACGTTCTATTACAGACAGAAAGCAGCGAAGCGCTCGGACCGCCATGCGGCGCTGAAGGCGGCGATCAAGGCCATCTTCGACAGCCACAAGGGTCGCTACGGCTATCGCCGGGTGACTGCGCAACTGCACCGGTTGGGCCGGCGCGTCAACCACAAGACCGTCCAGAGCCTGATGGCCGGGATGGGATTGAAGTCGCTGGTCAGGCCGAAGAAGTATCGCTCCTACAGGGGCGAGGCTGGGCGGACCGCTCCCGATCTGTTGCAGCGCAAGTTCGGCGCCGACCGCGCCAACCGCAAATGGGTGACCGACGTGACGGAGTTCAGCCTGGCCGGCGACAAGCTCTATCTGTCCCCGGTCATGGATCTCTACAATGGCGAGATCGTCGCGTTCGAGACGGCGCGGCGGCCACGCTTCAAAATGGTGGATAATATGCTGACCAAAGCCCTCGCCCGGCTTGGTGAGAACGAAAGGCCGATCCTGCATTCCGATCAGGGATGGCAGTATCAGATGTCGGCATTCCAACGCAGGCTGGAAGCCAGAGGCCTCCAACAGAGCATGTCACGCAAAGGCAATTGCCTCGACAACGCCCCAATGGAGAGCTTCTTTGCCATCCTCAAATCCGAGCTCTTCCATCCCGGAACCTTCGACACCGTTCAAAGCCTGGACGACGCCATCGCGGACTACATCGACTATTACAACCACCGCCGCATCAAACTGAAACTGAAAGGGCTGGCCCCTGTGCAATACAGGAACCAGCCCTTAAACCTACCAACTCAATGAACCGTCCAACTTTATGGGGTCAGTTCATGAAGCGGGCTTTTTTGATGGGCGAACCTTTCAGCTCTTGCGCGGCAGTTGCGGCACCAGGCTGCGCTTGCCGCCATCCTTGCCCTTGGGCTCAGGCTCGTCCTTGCCCTTGGGCTGAGGCTTCTGCGCCGCCGCCTTTTTGGCGACGGGCTTCTTGGCCACCGCCTTGCGGGCTTTCGGCGCCTCTTCCGGCTCCTGCTTCGGCTGCACCGGGGCTTCGTCGGCCAGCGATTCGAGCTTCAGGCCGGTTTCGCCGGTTTCCTTCTTCTCGACAGTGACGCGCACCGTGCCGCCCTTCTTGAGCTTGCCGAACAGCACCTCGTCGGCCAACGGCTTCTTGATGTGCTCCTGGATGACCCGGCCGAGCGGCCGCGCACCCATGCGTTCATCGTAGCCCTTGTCGGCCAGCCAGGCGATGGCGTCCGGCGACAGGTCGAAGGTGACGCCCCGCTCGGAGAGCTGGGCCTCGAGCTGCATGACGAACTTCTGCACCACCTGGTGGATGACCGGGACCGGCAGAGAGCCGAACGGGATGATCGCATCGAGACGGTTGCGGAACTCCGGCGTGAACAACCGGTTGATGGCCTCGACATCGTCGCCTTCGCGCTTGGTCGATCCGAAACCGATCGCCGCGCGCTGCGCATCCGATGCGCCCGCATTGGTGGTCATGATCAGGATGACGTTGCGGAAGTCGATCTGCTTGCCGTTGTGGTCGGTCAGCTTGCCGTGGTCCATGACCTGCAACAGGATGTTGAACAGGTCCGGATGCGCCTTCTCGACTTCATCCAGCAAGAGCACGCAGTGCGGATGCTGGTCGACGCCGTCGGTCAACAAGCCGCCTTGGTCGAAGCCGACATAGCCGGGAGGCGCGCCGATCAGCCGCGAAACGGTGTGGCGTTCCATATATTCCGACATGTCGAAGCGGATCAGCTCGACGCCGAGCGAGGCAGCCAACTGCTTGGCGACTTCGGTCTTGCCGACGCCGGTCGGGCCTGAGAACAGGTAAGAGCCGATCGGCTTTTCCGGTTCGCGCAGGCCGGCACGCGCCAGCTTGATCGCCGAGGTCAGCGCGGTGATGGCGGTGTCCTGGCCATAGACGACGCGCTTCAGCTCGATGTCGAGGCCTTGCAGCACCTTCTCGTCGTCGGCCGAAACCGTCTTCGGCGGGATGCGGGCCATCGTGGCGATCGTGGCTTCGATCTCCTTGATGCCGATCGTCTTCTTGCGCTTGGCTTCCGGCACCAGCATCTGCGAGGCGCCGGTCTCGTCGATCACGTCGATCGCCTTGTCCGGCAGCTTGCGGTCGTTGATGTAGCGGGCCGACAGTTCCACCGAAGCCTTGATCGCCTCGTTGGTGAACTTCACCTTGTGGAATTCCTCATAATAGGGCTTGAGGCCCTTCATGATCTCGATGGCGTCCTCGATGGTCGGCTCGTTGACGTCGATCTTCTGGAAGCGCCGCACCAGAGCGCGGTCCTTCTCGAAGAACTGGCGGAACTCCTTGTAAGTGGTCGAGCCGATGCAGCGGATGGCACCCGAAGACAGCGCCGGCTTCAACAGGTTCGACGCATCCATCGCGCCGCCTGAGGTGGCGCCGGCCCCGATCACCGTGTGGATCTCGTCGATGAACAGCACGGCGCCCGGATAATCCTCGAGCTCCTTGACGACCTGCTTCAGCCGCTCTTCGAAATCGCCGCGATAGCGCGTGCCGGCCAACAGCGTGCCCATGTCAAGCGCGAAGATGGTGGCGTCCTGCAGCACTTCGGGCACATCGCCCTCGACGATGCGCTTGGCCAGGCCTTCGGCAATCGCCGTCTTGCCGACGCCGGGATCGCCGACATAGAGCGGGTTGTTCTTGGAGCGGCGGCACAGCACCTGGATGGTGCGGTTGATTTCGCTCTCGCGGCCGATCAGCGGATCGATCTTGCCGGCCTTGGCCTTGTTGTTGAGGTTGACGCAATAAGCCGTCAGCGCATCCTGCTGCTGCTTCTTCTTGCCGCCTTCCTCCTGCGGCTCGGCGCCGTTCTGGCCGCCCTGCTCGTCATCGGCGCCGCGCGGCGAGCGCGTCTCCGATGCGCCGGGGCGCTTGGCGATGCCGTGCGAGATGTAGTTGACCGCGTCGTAGCGGGTCATCTGCTGTTCCTGCAGGAAATAAGCGGCATGGCTCTCGCGCTCGGCAAAGATGGCGACGAGCACGTTGGCGCCGGACACTTCCTCGCGGCCGGATGACTGCACATGGATCACGGCGCGCTGGATGACGCGCTGGAAGCCGGCGGTCGGCTTGGAATCCTCATCGTAACCGGTGACCAGATTGTCGAGTTCGGTGTCGATATAGGTCAGAACGGTGTGCTTCAGCTCGTCGAGATCGACGTTGCAGGCGCGCATAACGGCGGCCGCCTCGGTGTCGTCGATGAGGGCGAGCAGCAGATGTTCTAGGGTTGCATATTCATGGTGCCGCTCATTGGCGAGCGTCAGCGCCTGGTGAAGCGCCTTTTCCAGGCCTTGGGAGAAAGCCGGCATGTTACCTCACTTCTTCTCCATCACGCATTGCAGCGGATGCTGATTCTGTCGGGCGAAATCCATGACCTGAGACACTTTGGTCTCGGCCACCTCGAATGTATAGACCCCGCACTCGCCCACCCCATGATTGTGAACATGAAGCATGATGCGTGTGGCGGCTTCGCGGTCCTTTTGAAAAAAACGCTCCAGGACGTGAACCACGAACTCCATGGGCGTATAGTCGTCGTTGAGGATGAGGACCCTGTAAAGGCTGGGCTTCTTGGTCTTGGTCTTGGTGCGCGTAATGACGGCTGTGCCGCGACCGGCCTCATTGCCGTCGCCGTCACTTTGCATCCGCACCACGCTTGTCGTGGCAGTCAAACCTGAAGTCACGTAATCCTGCCTCTTTCGAATCCCCATGGCGAGTTCGATATGTAGGTGTTCGATGGACGATTTTAAGCCCTTCTTGTTAGCTGACAATATGGCTAGGTGGGCAAACCGAGGCGATTTTCAAAATCGTGAACCGCCAAAGCCCCGGAATTGAATCCGGCATGAAAAAACCCGGCCGCGCATCCGCGACCGGGTCTGTTCTGCAAGCCCGAAAGGCCGTGCCTGGTATTCTCGAGCGAAATTACTTCGCCTTGGCGACAATCGATTCGAAGGGCTTGTAAGCCTCCTTGGCGAGATCGGCATAGAGATCGCCGAACTTGGTCGCCTCGGCAACGAAGCTCTCATAGCTCTGCTTGGCGAAGTCGGACTGGATCTCGACCGCCTTTTCCAGCGACTTGGCGGAGAACAGCTTTTCGACCGCGGCGCTGCCGGCTTCGAAGCTCTTCTTGGTGTATTCGCCAGCTTCCGTGGCGATCGCCTGCGCGCCCTTGGAGAGCGAGGTGAAGCTCTTCAATCCGGTATCGGCAAACTCCTTGCCGTATTTCGAGAAGTCCTCGTAGGTCTGGGTCATTTGACGTTTCCCTTGGCGTTTTGAAGCGCCCTTGCCTGAGCGCGGTTGTGCAATGCACGAGAATATATTGTGCGCTGCACAAAAGTCAAGATTTCAGCGGCATCAGGCCGCGCTGCGCCGGCAACAGCTAAAATTCGAATAAAGAAAGGCTCAAGCCCGAGGAAAATGGTGAACGCGCCGGTTACCATAAACGGATTGGTAACGCTGGCTGCGATAGTTTGACGACAAGTGAGGTCGGATCCCTTTGCCGCCTCCAGGGCAATGAGTTTCAAAGGAACTATCAGTGCGTCAGGCGTTGTCGGTCTTCGGTTCAAAATCCGCATCTTCCCTCAAAACGATCATGATCCTCGCTTTGGCGATGTCATTTGTCGTTGCGGATGCCGCGTCCTCGATGGCCGCCAGGTCTTCGGCGATCGTCGTCGACGCCAAGACCGGCAAGGTGCTTTATTCGTCCGATGCCAACGGCCGGCGCTACCCGGCGTCGCTGACCAAGATGATGACGCTCTATCTGACCTTCGAGGCCATGGCGAAGGGCCGGATCAGCAGGAACACGCCCGTGCCGTTCTCGGCCAAAGCGGCGGCCGAACCGCCGACCAAGCTCGGCGTCAAGGCGGGCGGAGCGGTTTCGGTCGAGACCGCCATCCTGTCGATGGTGACCAAGTCGGCCAATGATTCGGCGACCGCGCTCGGCGAACTGCTCGGCGGCAGCGAAAGCAATTTCGCCCGCATGATGACCGCCAAGGCGCGCGCGCTCGGCATGGACGGCACCGTGTTTCGCAATGCCAACGGCCTGCCCGATCCCGGCCAGTTCACAACCGCCCACGACATGGCGATGCTTGGCATAGCGCTCAGGGAACATTATCCGCAGTATTACGGCTATTTCTCGCAGCGCTCCTTCCTTTACGGCCGCCAGCGCATCAATGGCCACAACCGTCTGCTCGGCCGCATCAAGGGCGTCGACGGCATCAAGACCGGCTATACCCGCGCCTCCGGCTTCAACCTCGTCTCGTCGGTTTCGGATGGCAACCGCCGCCTCGTCGCCGTCGTCATGGGCGGCACTTCGGGGCGCAGCCGCGACAACCAGATGGCCGGCCTGATCAACGCCTACATGCCGCGCGCATCGACCCGCGGCGGCGGCGCCCTGGTCGCCAAGGCCGGCGGTGACAATCCGGTCAAGGCGCTGGCCAAGGTCTTCCTGCCCAAGCATGACGCGCCGACGCCGGATGGCAAGCCGATCGTTGAAGACGATCCCGTAGCGTCCAATGACGATCCGACATCCGCTGACGAGCAGTCTGCTGAAGGCCAGTCTGCCGACGAACAGACGGTGGCCGCGGTCGAAGAGCCCGCCCCCGTCGTCAAGACCAGGAAGGTCAAGACCGTCATCGTGACGGCGCCGAAGGTCGAAACTGCGCAGATTGTGGCTGCCTATGCCGAACCCACGCCTGTATCCCCACAGGCGGTCGACCCGGTCAACACGGCCTCGGTGCCGGCTGGTTGGGCGGTGCAGGTGGCGTCGTCGCCCAAGCAGTCCGAAGCCCAGGCTTTCCTCGACAAGACCGCCAAGCTGGCGCCCAAGGTTCTTGGGGCTGCTTCCGGTTTCACCGTCGCCTTCGAAAAGGATGGCGAGACCTATTACCGCGCCCGGTTCGGCGGCTTCCGCTCGAAGGACGCGGCCTGGAATGCCTGCAATGCCCTGAAGAAAAAGAAAATCGCCTGCTACGCCGTCCAACAGTAGGGCGGCGTCGGAACCATCTCCCGGAAATTTACTGCGTCGAAGGAGACTAGTTGTGATTGGAGAGCAAGACGTCCTTGGCTTCGTTGATCCGCGCCGCCAGGAAAGACGTGCCGCCGATGTCGGGGTGCAGGCGCTGCATCAGGCGGCGGTGCGCCTTGCGGACATCCGCCGCGGCGGCCCCCGCTTCAAGACCAAGGATCTTGTAGGCCTCCTCCTTAGTCATGGCGCCCGCACCTGGCGCAACACCCAGCCCTTCGCCACCGTTCGCCTCAGCGTCTTTGCGCCAGACGGGAAAACGGCCGTCAAGATACGTCTCTAGGAGCTGGCGGCTCTCCGGGTCGCCGGGGAGTTCGCGGTAAAGCTGCTGCAGCTCGGCCAGGCCCATCGCACCCAGCATCTTGCCTTCATGGCGGCCGGCCAGAACCAGGCCTTCAAGCCCGCCCGTATCGTGATCAAGCTCCATTTCCAATGCGGCGGTCCGCACCGTCGAGCGCTTGCCGGGCGCCGGCCCGACCGACGGCCGCTTCATTCGCATCGAACCGTACCAGGCAAGGGCCGCGGCCAGGATGAGGCCTGCAAAGCCTTCGCGCCCGACCACCAGAACGGCGAGCCCGACCAGCGCCAGAAGCACCGGCCCGAGCGTGCGCATGCCGCTTGCCAGTTTTTGCGCATCGGCGCGGACAAAGATCGTCGCCGCGCCGAGCAGCACCAGAAACAGTGCAACAAGTGCAATGATAGCGCCCATCAATTCCCGCCGCCCCTGAGATGCTCGATCAGCAGCCGGTCTCCCGGCCTGTCCCTTGCCTCGAGCGCCTTCAATCCACCCGTCGCATAGACGGCGACCGCCGAAAGCAGCCCGGCCAAGGTCGCGGCAGCCCGCCGATCAAATCGGAACCAAGCCCCTTTGGACAGCCGCGCAATCTCCTTGAACGCCTTTTCTGCGCCGGGATCATGGCCTTCCTGGAAGACGAAGACGGGAACGCCGTGCAGACCGAGGCTGCCGGCCTTCTGCGCCAGCTCGTCGATATCCTCTTCCATGGCGTCGCCGATATAGACCAGAGCGTTGACCTTGGCCGCCGCCGTTTCCTTCAGCGCATGCGCCAGCACCTTGCCGATCTGGGTGTGGCCGCCACGGCAGTCGATCCGCGTCATCAGCTGCTTCAGGGCATTGGTGTCGACGACAAAAGCCGACGAGCGGCACTCGCCCAACCCGCGAAAATAGGCCAGTTGGACGCTGAGGGTGCCGGCCTTGCCGACGGCGTCGAACATTTCGCCCTGCAGCTTGATGGCGAGATCCCAGGTCGGCTGGCGGCTCATCGTTGCGTCGAGGGCAAGGATCAGCCGGCCCGTGCCGGTCGCGACAAGCGTCCGGGCCTGACGGATAAAGGCGTCGATCTCGCCGGCATTGGATTGAGGCTTGACCGGCGCAGGATCGGCCCTTGCGGGCACGCGCTGCTTCTTGTCGCTCATAAGAAGCAAGATGTGGCGTTGTCGGCCCCCTTGCAAGTCCAGCCTTGGACAAGATGAAGGGCCAGCGCTCGACGCTCTGGGAGAAGCGGCCGCGCCCTTGGCTCTACAGCAAGCCCAGATCGGCGAGCTCGCGCTTTAGTTTCGGCGGCATCTCGACCATTCCGGCCTTGCCCTTGCCGATATCTGCGGGCGCATCCGAAGGTTTGAGATAACGCCAGCCCTGGAAGGCGCGGCGCGGCTGCCAGTCGGTGCGCACGACGTCGAGGTCGAGCATCAGGCGGCAACGGCCGATGCCTTCGTCGTCCGTGAAGGGCCTGATATCAGTGATCAGCTGGCGGCATTGCACGCTGCCCTTGATCACCCAATAAAGCGAACCGCCATCGGTGACCTCGGCGCCGCGCGTCGGCACCATGCGGGTGGTGTGCCAGTGCTCGGCGGGTTCGCCGGCGCGGCGGCGCTCATCGAGGCGGAAGGCGATCCATTCTTCGAGGTCCTCGACGCTGTCGCAACCGACGCACAGTTTTAGGAGATTGAGTGCCATCGCTTAAGGTTTAGTCCGGCGCGCGATTGCGTCAACGGCCCTGCCCGACTTCTCCACAGTGCCAGTGGCGTTGCACGGTCAGCATTCCACGACATTGACGGCGAGCCCACCAAGGCTGGTTTCCTTGTACTTCTCGTTCATGTCGAGGCCCGTCTGGCGCATTGTTTCGATCGCGGCGTCGAGCGGCACGAAATGGACGCCGTCGCCTTTGATCGCCAGAGAGGCGGCGGTGACCGCCTTGACGGCGCCGAGCGCGTTGCGCTCGATGCAAGGCACCTGGACCAGACCGCCGACCGGATCGCAAGTCATGCCGAGATGATGTTCGAGCGCGATTTCGGCGGCGTTCTCGACCTGCTCGGGCGTGCCGCCCATGACGGCGCAGAGACCCGCGGCAGCCATCGCCGAGGCCGAACCGACCTCGCCCTGGCAGCCGACCTCGGCGCCGGAGATCGAGGCATTGGTCTTGATGATGCCGCCGACGGCGGCCGCCGTGAGCAGGAAGTCGCGGATGCTCGGCTGGTCGGCCTCGGGGTGGAAATGCAGCCAGTAACGCAGCACCGCCGGCAAGGTGCCGGCCGCGCCATTGGTCGGCGCGGTGACGACGCGTCCACCGGCGGCGTTCTCTTCGTTCACCGCCATGGCGTAGATCGACAGCCAGTCATTGGCCAGCAAAGGGTTGGGCTTGTTCTGCTGCCATTGCTCCTGCAGCTTGTCGTGCAGCATGCGGGCACGACGGCGCACTTTCAGCCCGCCCGGCATGATGCCGTCCTGCGACAGGCCGCGGTCGATGCAGCCCTTCATGGCGCCCCAGATCGCATCAAGGCCGCTGTCGAGCTCCTCGCGCGACATATGCGTCTCTTCATTGACGCGCTTCATGTCGGCGATAGACAGGCCGCTTTTGCCTGCCATCTTCAGCATCTCGACGGCGTTCTTGAAGGGATAGGGCACCTTCTTGCCTTCTGTGGTCACCGAGCCCTTGACCTTCATCCGCTGCAGCTCTTCCTCGGACACCACGAAGCCGCCGCCGATGGAATAATAGATGCGCTTGAGCAGCAGCCGGTCGCCGGCATCGTAAGCGTAGAAGGCCATGCCGTTGGCGTGGCCGGTGAGCGGCGTCTTGCGGTCGAGCACCAGATCCGTCGCCGGGTCGAAGCGATAGGAGGGATGGCCGTGTGGCGATATCCGCTTCTCGGCGGCGATGCGCGTGGCGATGCCTTCGGCCTGATCGGGATCGACCGTCTGCGGTGTCAGGCCAGCAAGGCCGAGGACAACGGCGCGATCCGAGCCATGGCCGATACCGGTATAGGCGAGCGAACCGTGCAGGCTGGCGCCCAGACGATCAACTTTCGCGCCGGCCGGGCGCGGCCAGTCGTCTCCGGCGATCTCGTCGAGAAACCGCCGCGCCGCTGTCATCGGTCCCATCGTGTGCGAACTCGACGGTCCGATGCCGATCTTGAACAGGTCGAAAACCGAAAGAAACACGCTGCGCCGTCTCCGGGAATGGGATCAAGACCTACATATAGGACTTTCCATGATGTTTGTGCTGTTTTGCGGATTGCGGCGCTGCACCTGCCGACCTTGTTTGCTCCGGCAGCGACATCACCGGCTGAAAGCGCGTCGCGCTGAAACGGATTCATGCGACGCGCTTTAAGTTCTTGTTTCAATGCATGTCGTTGTCCCAGAACCGCAGCTCACCTCTGGGCGGCATGCATTGGAGCATCGAACTGACCGCTTTGCCTGTGGTAAAAGGGGGCATGGGCGATTCCTTCCATCTGTCGACGGCTGATCTGGCGGCGCTGGCTTTCTTCCTGCTCGCATGGTTGCTGCATACGCTGGCGTCCGACGGCAGACTGGTCAGCCGGGTGTCGTTGACGATGGCCATGAACGTGCAGCGCGAGGCCTGGATGCGCACCATGGCCGAGCGCGAAATCCGCATCGTCGACACCGCCATCATGAGCGGCCTGCAGCAAGGCACCGCCTTTTTCGCCTCCAGTTCGCTGATTGCGCTCGGTGGCTGTTTCGCGCTGCTTGGCGCCTCGGATCAGGTCCTTGCCGTGCTGAACGACCTGCCGTTGAACGCGACCTCATCGCGCTCCGCCTTTCAGATCAAGGTCTTTGGTCTGGTCCTGATCCTGGCCTTCGCCTTCTTCAAGTTCGGCTGGGCCTACCGTCTCTTCAACTACTGCACGATCCTGATCGGCGCGGTGCCGATCCCCTATGGCGAGGCGTCACGCAACCCGGTCAGCGAAACGGCGGTGTGGCGCGCGGCGCGCATGAACATGCTGGCCGGCAAGCATTTCAATTCAGGCCTGCGCGCGGTGTTCTTCTCGATCGGCTATCTCGGCTGGTTCATCGACCCGATCGTGTTCGTGCTGTCGACGCTGCTGCTACTGGCAGTGCTGGTGCGGCGTCAGTTCTTTTCCGCCGCAAGGCAAGCCGTGATCGGTCAGCCGCCCGGGCCGGGGAAAAGCTGGTCGATCCGGCCCGACAGCCAATAGGCGGCGAGCCCGATCCACTCGCGGATCGCCATGGTCGTGGTCTGCAGCGAATCGGGTGCGTTGTCGCGAAACAGGCCAAAGCCTTCCTTGCCCGAGGTGCGATAGTCGACCGGCCACGGGACCGTGTGAAAGCCGGCCTTGTCGAACAGCGCCTTGGCGCGCGGCATGTGGAAGGCGGAGGTCACCAGCAGCCAGGTTTCGCCCGATTTCGGCGTTACCAGTTCCTTGGTGAAGACGGCATTCTCATAGGTGTTGCGGGATTTGCTCTCGAGCATCAGGCGATCGGCGTCGAAGCCAAGCGCACCGAGCAGCCGCGGCGTGGTGGCCGCATCCCCCTCGCCATCGATGAACAGTTCACCGGTGCCGCCCGAGATAACCACTTTCGCCTCGGGAAAGCGCCGGGCAAGGATCGCCGCCTCGACCATGCGGTCGCCGCCGGAATTCAGCTCATAGCCGCCGCGCGCCAAGTTGATGGCGCCCTCGAAGCCGCCGCCGAGCACGACAATGCCGTCGACCTTCCGCGGCAGCGGCGGCTTTGGGAAGCGCTCTTCGAGCGGATTGAGCATCATGGCGCCAAGCGACGTCCAGGCCGACAGCGCCAGAATCAGGAAGGCGAACACACTGCCCGTCGCCGCCAATCGCCGGCGGCCGATCAGCGCCGCGAGCAAGCCGGCAAGCAGCAGGAAGATCGCCAGGTTGAGTGGTTGGACGAAGAACCAGAATACCTTGGAGAGATAGAAGAACATTGCCTGCCTATCTCCAGCTCAAATTGTGACGGCCGGTGAAGTGCTCGACCGCACTCGCTACCGCTTCCGCTTCGAGGCGGCTTAACTCCCTGCCGAAAACAAGGACGCCGTTCGCGTTGGTCAAGCTGATGACTTCCGACAGTCCCACTTCGTCCGTGGGATAGGTATGGTCGAGGATTTCGACCCTAAGATGCCCTTTCAAAGGCAGTGACCACCGATTTCGCAAGGAACCCCTCACCGAGCGCACGGCTGCGGTGTCGGTCAGCCGCAGGGTTTCCCTGCCGAACACCCGCCAGATGAAATCCTTGCCCAGGAAATAGGTGAAGAGGGCAATGACCGCCACGAAGGGCAGCAGGCCGAGCGTGCCGCTGGTGAGCGTTGCGGACGACATATCCGTCAATCCCATGTAGCCGGTGTAGGCGACGATCGCGGCCCCGATCAGGACAAAGACTGTCCTGAAATCCGAGGTGCGTGGCGGGTTCGTGATCAGCAGTTCGTTTCCCGTCTCGACGATGGAAATGCGAGACGGAGGCGGCATGCTACCACCACTTCTCCGGCTGGAAGGTTCCCGCCGCCTGCTCGATGACGGCGGCTGTCTGGAACAGGGTTTCCTCGTCGAAGGGACGGCCAATCAGCTGCAGGCCGAGCGGCAGGCCCTTGGCATCGAGGCCGGCAGGCACGGCAATGCCCGGCAGTCCGGCCATGTTCACGGTCACCGTGAAAATGTCGTTGAGGTACATTTTCACCGGATCGGCGGCCATGTCCTCGTCAGCGATGCCGAAGGCGGCCGACGGCGTCGCCGGCGTCAGGATGACGTCGACGCCGTCGGCAAAAACCGTCTCGAAGTCGCGCTTGATCAAATTGCGCACCTTCTGCGCCTGCAGATAGTAGGCATCGTAATAGCCTGCCGACAGCACATAGGTGCCGATCATGATGCGACGCTTGACCTCCCGACCGAACCCGGCGGCTCGGGTCTTTTCGTACATGTCGACAATGTCCTGGCCCGGCACGCGCAGGCCGTAGCGGACGCCGTCATAGCGCGCCAGATTGGATGACGCTTCGGCGGGCGCAACGATATAATAAGCCGGCAAAGCGTATTTGGTGTGCGGCAGCGAGATGTCGACGATCTCGGCGCCGGCATCCCTGAGCCAGGCAATGCCCTTCTGCCACAGCGCCTCGATCTCTTCCGGCATGCCGTCGACGCGGTATTCCCGGGGAATGCCGACCTTCATGCCCCTGATCGGTTTGCCGATCGCCGCCTCGTAATCCGGCACCGGCCGGTCGACGGAAGTGGTGTCCTTGGGGTCGACCGAGGCCATGGACTTCAGCATGATCGCGGCATCGCGCACGTCCCGGGCGATCGGGCCGGCCTGATCGAGCGACGAAGCGAAGGCGACGATGCCCCAGCGCGAGCAGCGGCCATAGGTCGGCTTGATGCCGACGGTGCCGGTGAAGGCGGCTGGCTGGCGGATCGAGCCGCCGGTGTCGGTGGCGGTGGCGCCGGCGCACAGGAAAGCCGAGACGGCGGAAGCCGAGCCCCCCGACGAGCCCCCCGGCACCAGTTGGGCATTGTCCAGCGTGCGCGCGGTCTTCGTGCCGCCGGCCGAAACGAAACCGCCATCGCCCTGATGCGTGGTCGGCATCACCACCGTGTCGAGGCGCGAACGCCGCCACGGATTGACGACAGGGCCGTAATAGGAGGTCTCGTTGGACGAGCCCATGGCGAACTCGTCCATGTTAAGCTTGCCCAGCATGACGGCGCCGTCTGCCCACAAATTGGCGGTGACGGTCGATTCGTAGCGCGGCTTGAAGCCGTCGAGCACATGGCTGCAGGCCTGGGTGTGGACACCTTCGGTCCCGAACAGATCCTTGATGCCGAGCGGGATGCCCTCCAGCGCACCGCCCTCGCCCTTGGCGAGCCTGGCGTCGGAAGCTTTGGCCATATCGCGCGCCTTGTCGCCGGTGACGACGATGTAGGCATTGAGCACCGGATTGGCGCGCTCGATGGCACCGAGATAGGCCTCGGTGATTTCGACGGCAGAAATCTCCTTGGCGCGCAGCTTGGCGCGCGCCTGCGAAATTGTCAGATGGGTCAATCCGCTCATCAAAGGCTCTTTTCGTAAAACACCGACCACTCGGAATCGGGATAATCCAGCACCGGCCCGCAGCGCGAGAAGCCGGCGCGTTCGTAGACGGTCCAGGCGGCGGGATGGCGGTCGCCGGTTTCAAGCACCAGGCGCTTCAGCCCTTCGCTGCGCGCCAGCGTTTCGACATGCTCGACGATCTTGGCGCCGATCTTCCTGCGGCGATGCGAGGGCCGCGTGTACATGCGCTTGACCTCACCGACGCGGGCGTCATGGCGCTTCAGCGCGCCGCAACCGATGGCTTGCCCGTCGTCGCGGGCGATGAACACGGTGGTGTCGTCGCCAGCCATCTGCTCGACCGTCAGATGGTAGCAATGCTCCGGCGGCGTCAGTTCGAGCAGCGTCGCGTTGAGCTCCTCGACCAAAGCGCGGACATCGTCCTGCAGCGGCGTTTCGACGGCGATCTCGATTGCCATCGGCCAGCTACTCCACGACCTTCGGCACGAGGAAGAAATTCTCGTCAGTGGCCGGCGCGTTGGCGACGATATCGGCAGCCTTGTTGCCGTCGGTGACGATGTCTTGGCGCTTCTTCATCTCCATCGGGGTCACCGATGTCATCGGTTCGACGCCGGAGACATCGACCTCGTTCAGCTGCTCGACAAAGCCCAGAATGGCGTTCAGCTCGCCGGTCATGCGCTCGGCATCCTCCTCGCTCACCGCAATGCGGGCGAGACGCGCGACGCGCTTCACAGTTTGCAGATCAACGGACATGTCTTTAGCCTTTGGGAAAACCAGATGGCGCTATAGCGGCGTGGCGCGTGCCGCGCAACATCGATCGTGCTTGGGGATAGAGCCCGTTCATGCCAGGGCGGCATTTCAGCCTAGGGCAGCGATACACCCTCGCACAGATAATAGCTGCCGCCATTGCCGGCCTGCTCGCCTTCGTCGGCGGTCGGGCGCACCGAGACGATGTCGATTTGGGTCGCGTTCATCTGCGTGATCGACAGTATATCGGGAAAGAGAAAGCCCGGCTCCTGGCAGATGGCAGTGACCGCCCAGCTCGGCGAGCGCGTCGCCTTGGTGACCTGGACGAACTCGCAATTATACTCGACGCTTTGCAGGCCGTCCGCCGACAAGATGACATTGCCGGTGTCAATCAGCGTCTGCAGCGTGTCCTTTTTGGCTTGCGCGCAAAGCTCCTGGGTCTGGAGGTAAACGCCCTTGATGAAGTCCTCGGCGGCGGATGCGGGCGACGCAGCGACCAGCATCGAAACGCAAAGAGTCTCTCTCAAACCCATGGTTTAATTCCCCTTTGCGACAAGGGATCGTTTCAACGATCGCTCTATAGTGTGATCGTTTGGCCGATGGCTGGCAAGGCTACGTCGACACCTGATCCTTCGAGGCCGGCCACGAACTTCTCCGCCGTCGCGTCGATGATCGGGAAGGTGCCGAAGTGGCATGGCACGACGGTGTCGAAGTGGAAGAAGCGCCGGCAGGCCAGGGCCGCCACCGCGCCGCCCATGGTGAAGCGGTCGCCGACCGGCACGAGGCCGATCTTCGGCTCATGCAATTCCTCGATCAGCGCCATATCGGAGAAGATGTCGGTGTCGCCCATATGGTAGAGCGTCTTGTCCTCCGGGAAATGCAGGACCAGCCCGTTGGGATTGCCGAGGTAGACGTTCTGGCCGCCATCGAGCCCAAACGACGAGGAATGCAGTGCCTGCACGAATGTGGTGGTGAAGGCACCGCAATCGACGGTGCCGCCATGATTGCCGGGATTGATCTTCTTGCCGTCGACGCCCTTGCCGACCAGGTACATGCAGATCTCGTAATTGGCGACCAGCTGGGCGCCGCTCTTCTTCAGCACCTCCACCGCGCCGCTGACATGATCACTGTGGCCGTGGGTCAGAAGCACATGGGTGACGCCTTCCGCCGGCCCCTCCCAGCCGCTCGTCCATGATGGGTTGCCGACGAGATAGGGGTCGATCAGGATGTTCGCGCCTGATGTCTCGACGCGGAAGGCGGAATGTCCGTACCAGGTCAATTTCATCGATCGTGTTCCTCGATTTTGGTTGCGCCGGAAGATAGAACGCCGGCAGCAAAATTAAAGTGACATAGTGTGCTCGCGGTTCAAAAGAACGTGTCGCGCTCTTTGTGACGGCAAGTCTGGGTCACGGTTAGACTGGGTCACGGTAAAACTGGTTGGGGAAAGCCGTTGGGCATCATAGCAATCGAGGATCTGCCGGCACGGCTGGAGGGCGGCAGGACGCTGGCCGGGCTCGACCTCGGCGACAAGACGATCGGTGTCGCCGTTTCCGACCGCGGCCTGTCCTTCGCCCATCCGCGCGCGGTCATCCTGCGCAAAAAGTTTTCGCTGGATGCGGCAGCGCTGCTCGCCCAGCTGCAGAAGGACAATGTCGGCGCGTTTGTACTCGGTCTCCCCATCAACATGGACGGTTCGGAAGGTCCCCGCGCCCAGAAGTCGCGCGCCTTCGTGCGCAACATGGCAGGTATAACCGACCTGCCCTTCGTGCTGTGGGACGAGCGGCTGTCGACGGTGGCGGCGGAGCGGACGCTGATCGAGATGGATTTCTCGCGCCGAAAGCGCGCCGGCAAGATCGATTCGGCGGCTGCGGCCTTTATTCTGCAGGGAGTTCTGGACCGGCTCCAGTCGCTTGACCCACGCGATCGGACGGAACCGGATTCCCCGCCTGCCGCCTGACCCAGGCCATGATGTTGCGGCGGCGGCGAAACGCCCACAATGCCATCAGCAGGAAGCCGTCGAAGATGCAGGCCCTTGCCACCATGCCCGGAATGATCGCCGGATCGATGCCCAGCATCTGCCCGTAGAGCTGAAACACGAAATCATGCAGCTGCCGGCTGAGCATGACGTAGCCGAAATTGATGTCGTTGAGCGACAGGAAGAACCAGCCCCAGAACAGAGCGAGTGGCGCGGCCCACAATGCGAACAGCGTGCGCATCAGTGACCGTCCCTGCGGCTGGAGCCGCCTCTGCGACCGCTGGGACCAATGTCCGGACGGCCGGAAATGCGCGACAGCAAGGAGCCGTGCGCGGCACCCTTGGCCATGGCATGGGCGGTGGCGCGGCTCTCTGCCTCCCGAGAAACCATGACAGCGAAGACCGACCTCCGCTCGGCCAGCATGGCGACATAGGAGGCCAGAAGTGCCGCCAATTGCACGGCGACAACCAAAAACAGGCCGTTGATGCCTCGCGCTGCGCCGCCGATCAGGATGAGCGACAACACCGCGGATGCCGAAATGAAGGCGGTCCGCGCCACACTGTCGGCTCCGTCCGGGCTCGCTGCGGCGTTAACCAGGCTCTCGACGAAGACCCAGCAAAACAGCACCGCCACGACCAGCAAGGCGATGGCCAGCGGCGCCACGACGGCAGCATTGTCGAGATCGGCCAGACGAGTGTTTTCCACGACGACGCCGAGCACGCCCAGAGCGCCCGCAACGCCGCGGTTTCCATCGACACAGATGAACGCCAGCAGGGCGAAAACCAGCGCCCAGTGCAAGGCCAGAAAGGACGTCAAAATGTGCCGCATGGCATTCCTGCTTTGGTGACAAAGACAGTGGGGTCTGCGGCCTGCGGCTGCAACGGAAACCATTCGTTAAGGTTAACGGCTGTCCACAGGCAGGCAAATTCGTTCGAGGCCTGGCGGAAGGCCCTCAATTCACCGGCGGATAGAGCGTGTCGACGATCATGCGCGCATCGTGGCGCGAATCGAGCATGCCATAGGTGTTGCGCCACTGGCCGGCGAGCCGCGTCTCGACGAAGGCGTCCGCAATCCGCCCTGCCCCCAGCCGGCGCAATTCCGCAGCTGCCGCCGACAGCGCCAGCTGTTCGGTCAGCAGGCGGGCCGACCCCTCATCGGTGCCGGCGACCTGCATGGCCGCCTTGAGCACGCCAATGGTTCCGCGTCCGCCGGCGCCGAGATCGCGGTCGATGCCGGCCAGCACCTCCTCGAACAGGCCGGGCGCGCGGCCGAGCACGCGCAGCACGTCGAGCGCCATGACATTGCCTGAGCCCTCCCAGATCGCATTGACCGGGGCTTCGCGGTAGTAGCGGGCGAGCGGCGCTTCCTCGACATAGCCATTGCCGCCGAGGCACTCCATCGCCTCATAGAGCAGTGGCGGCGCGATCTTGCAGACCCAGTATTTGACCACCGGGGTCATGGCGCGGGCAAAAGCAGCCTCGCCGCGGTCGCCGGCAGCCTCGTCGAAGGAGCGCGCCAGTCGGAACGAGAGTGCCGTGGCGGCGGCGACATCGAGCGCCATGTCCGCCAGCACGCGCTGCATCAGCGGCTGTTCGATCAGCGTCGAGCCGGCCACCTGGCGATGACGGGCGTGATGCACGGCCTCAGCCAGCCCCGCCCGCATGATTGCCGACGAGGCGACGGCGCAGTCGAGCCGGGTCAGCGTGACCATGTCCATGATCGTCTTTATGCCGGCGCCGGGCTCGCCGACCATCTCGCCGATGGCGTTGACGAACTCTACCTCCGATGAGGCGTTGGAGCGGTTGCCGAGCTTGTCCTTCAGCCGCTGAAAGCGGAAGCCGTTGCCGGAACCGTCGCCGAGGATGCGCGGGACGAGAAAGCAGGAAAGCCCTTCAGGCGCCTGTCCAAGCACGAGAAAAGCGTCCGACATCGGCGCCGACATGAACCATTTGTGGCCGGTGAGGCGATAAAAGCCGCTGCCGGCGCGTTCGGCCCGTGTGGTGTTGGCGCGCACGTCGGTGCCGCCCTGCTTTTCGGTCATGCCCATGCCGAGCGTCAGCCCGGTCTTGTCGACCGGCGGCTTCTGACTCTGGTCGTATTTGCGCGTCGTCACGCGCGGCGCCCATTCGCGAAACAGCTTTGGGCTGGCCATCAGGGCGGCCAGCGAAGCGCTGGTCATGGTGATGGGGCAGAGATGCCCGGTCTCGAGTTCGGCGGTCAGGTAGAAACGCGCGGCGCGCACCTGATGGCGACGGCCGATCTCGCTATCGCCGTTTTCCCAGATCGAGGAATGCAGGCCGCCGGCAACCGAGCGGCGCATCAGCGCATGATAGGCCGGATGGAATTCGACGAGGTCGATGCGCCGGCCCTGACGGTCATGCGTGCGGAGCTTCGGCGTCTCGACATTAGCGAGGCGCGCCAGCTCCTGCGCCTCCTGCGTCAGGACGAACCGGCCAAGCCCGTCGAGGTCCTTGCGCACCGGATCGGAAAAACGCTCGGCAAGCTGGATCAGCAACGGATCGCCCCGCCAGGCGTTGCCGCCCGTCAGCGGCGGCGGCTGGTTGGTCACGTCGTCGGTCACGCCCAATCCTTCTGAAAGTAGAAGGGCCTTCTAACGCTAGAAAGGCACTTATCATCACGAGGCTTCGAATCCGAAGCAATCGGCTAGATATAGCCCAAGGCAGGCGGCGCGCGCGACGAAAATACCGGGGAGAAAGGCCGCAATGCCAAGCTGACGCTTGCGGCAAGGAATTCTCCCCCCTATAGCAGCGCCTTGAGATGACCGACGCTTCGTCCCTGCCGCTTTATCCTCACCGCCATCTTCTGGGCATCCGCGATCTTTCCCCCGGTGACATCGAGCTTCTGCTCGACCGGGCAGATCGCGCCGTCGCCATTTCGCGGCAGTCCGAAAAGAAGACCTCGACGCTGCGCGGCCGCACCCAGATCAACCTCTTCTACGAAGCCTCGACGCGCACGCAGTCGTCGTTCGAACTGGCCGGGAAACGGCTCGGCGCCGACGTCATGAACATGTCGGTGGCGAGCTCTTCGGTGAAGAAGGGCGAGACGCTGATCGACACGGCCATGACTCTGAACGCCATGCGCCCCGACATCCTGATCATCCGCCACCAGTCTGCGGGCGCCGCTGCTCTTTTGGCGCAGAAGGTCGGCTGCTCGGTGGTCAATGCCGGCGACGGCGCGCATGAACACCCGACGCAGGCGCTGCTCGACGCGCTGACCATCCGCCGCGCCAAGGGGCCGCTGTCGAAACTGATCGTAGCGATCTGCGGCGACATCCTGCATTCGCGCGTCGCGCGTTCCAACATCATGCTCTTGAACGCGCTTGGCGCGCAGGTGCGGGTCGTGGCGCCGTCGACGCTGCTGCCCACCGGCATCGAGAAAATGGGCGTCATCGTCTCGCGCTCGATGGCCGAGGGCCTCAAGGGCGCCGACGTGGTGATGATGCTGCGCCTGCAGCGTGAGCGGATGGAAGGCGCCTTCGTGCCTTCGGTACGCGAATATTTCCGCTATTTCGGCCTCGATGCCGAAAAGCTGAAGGCCGCCAAGGACGGCGCGCTGGTGATGCATCCCGGTCCGATGAACCGCGGCGTCGAGATTGCGTCCGAAATCGCCGACGGTCCGCAAAGCGTCATCCAGGAACAGGTCGAGATGGGGGTGGCCGTGCGCATGGCGGTCATGGAAGCGCTGCTCGATCCCCGCCGCAATGCAGAGGGCCGCGGCGCATGAGCACGACGGTCTTTGAGCGCGCCCGCATCGTCGACCCGTCACGCGGCATCGACGAGGTCGGCACCGTCATCGTCGAAGGGAAAAAGATCGTTGCCGCCGGCAAGGCTGCCCTGAACCAGGGCCTGCCGGCGGGAGCCACCGTGGTCGACTGCGCCGGCAAGGCGATCATTCCCGGCCTGATCGACGCGCGCGTCTTCATCGGCGAACCGGGCGGCGAACATCGCGAGACCATCGCTTCGGCCAGCGTTGCGGCGGCGGCCGGCGGCGTCACCTCCGTCGTTATGATGCCCGACACCGACCCGGTGATCGACAATGTCGCGCTGGTCGAATTCGTGCTGCGCACCGCCCGGGACACGGCCAGCGTCAACATCTTTCCGGCGGCGGCGATCACCAAAGGCCTCGCCGGTCGCGAGATGACCGAATTCGGCCTGTTGCGCGAGGCCGGTGCGGTCGCCTTCACCGATGGGCGGCACACAATATCCAGCGCACTGGTGATGCGCCGGGCGCTGACCTATGCCCGCGATTTCGGCGGCGTCATCGCACATGAGACACAGGATGGCGACCTCGCTTCGGCGGGCGTGATGAATGAAGGCCTGTATGCCAGCTGGCTCGGCCTTGCCGGCATTCCGCGCGAGGCCGAGTCCATCCCGCTGGAGCGCGACCTGGCGCTGGCACGGCTGACGCGCGGCGCCTACCACGCGGCCAAGATCTCGACGGCGATGGCAGCGCAAGCGATGACGCGCGCGAAAGCCGACAAGGCCAATGTCACGGCGGGCGTGGCGATCCACAATCTGTCGCTGAACGAGAACGATGTCGGGGAATACCGCACCTTCTTCCGGCTGACGCCGCCTTTGCGCGCGGAGGAAGACCGGCTGGCCATGATCGAGGCGGTCAAGGACGGCACGATCGACATCATCGTCTCCTCGCACGACCCGCAGGATGTCGACACCAAGCGCCTTCCCTTCGCCGATGCAGCTGCCGGCGCGATCGGGTTGGAGACGCTGCTTGGAGCAGCGCTTCGGCTCTACCACAATGGGGACGTGCCGCTACTTCGGCTGGTCGAAACACTGTCCACCGCACCAGCAAGGCTGTTCGGCCTGCCGGGCGGCACGCTGAAGCCGGGAGCGCCGGCCGATCTTGCGCTGATCGACCTTGAAGAACCCTGGATCGTGAGTGAAAGCGGCATCCGCTCGCGCTCGAAAAACACCTGCTTCGAAGGTGCGCGGCTGCAAGGCATGGTCTTGCAAACGCTGGTGGCGGGCCGCACAGTGTTTTCGAGCTAGAGCGATCGCGCCACGTCGCAGACCGATATGTTGCTGGGGAAATGCGGGGGCAAACAATGAGTTATAACGTTATCCTGGCATTGCTGTTCGGCTATCTCCTCGGCTCGATTCCCTTCGGCCTCTTGATCACCCGCGCGGCCGGCCTCGGCGATGTGCGCAAAATCGGCTCCGGCAATATCGGCGCCACCAACGTTCTGCGCACCGGCAACAAGGGCCTCGCCGCCGCGACGCTGGTGCTCGACGCGTTGAAGGGTACGGCGGCGGTGATGATCGCGCGCCATTTTGGACACGACTACGGACTGTGGGCCGGCCTTGGACTCTGGGCGGGCCTTGGCGCCTTCCTTGGCCATCTGTTTCCGGTCTGGCTCGGTTTCAAGGGCGGCAAGGGCGTGGCGACCTATCTCGGCGTGCTGATCGCGCTCGGCTGGCATGTGGCGCTGATCTTTATCGTCGTCTGGCTGGCGATGGCTTTTCTGTTTCGCTATTCCTCGCTGGCAGCGCTGACGGCGGCGGTCATCGTGCCGATCGCGCTTTATTTCTGGAGCACACCTGAGACCGCCGGGCTGTTCCTGGTGATGAGCCTGATCGTCATCTTCAAACATCGCGCCAACATTTCGCGCCTTCTTGCCGGCACCGAAGGCAAGATCGGAGCCAAGGGTTGAGCAAGCCCGCCGCCGGGCCGCGCCTCAGCGACCGGCAGCGGCTGAGCTGGCTGCGGCTGATCCGCACACAAAATGTCGGCCCGGCCTCGTTTCGCGAATTGATCAACCGCTTTGGTTCGGCGGAGGCGGCGTTGGAGATGCTGCCCGAGCTGATGATTTCGGGCGGAGCCAAAAGGATCATGCGCATTCCTTCCGTGGAGGAAGCCGAAGCGGAACTCGACGCAGCCAGTGAAAACGGCGCCCGCTTCGTCGGCATCGGCGAGGCCGACTACCCGCCGATGCTGAAAAACATGGACAATCCGCCGCCGCTGATTGCCGTGAAGGGCGAGGCAGCCGTCTTTCGCCTGCCGGCGGTGGCCATCGTCGGCGCCCGCAACGCGTCGCTCGCCGGCATCAAGATGGCGCGCATGCTGGCGGCGGATCTTGGCCGCGACGGCTACGTCATCGTTTCCGGCCTGGCGCGCGGCATCGACACGGCAGCACACCAGGGCAGTCTCTCGACTGGTACAGTGGGTGTGCTGGCCGGTGGGCTCGATGTCCCCTACCCGCCCGAAAATATCGGCTTGTGCGACGACATTGCCGAGCGTGGCGGCGCCGTTATTTCGGAAATGCCGTTCGGCTGGCAGCCGCGGGCGCAGGATTTTCCGCGCCGCAACCGGCTTGTCGCGGGCGCCGCCCTCGGACTGGTGGTGATCGAAGCTGCGCAACGCTCCGGCTCGCTGATCAGCGCGCGCCTGGCCGGCGAGATGGGCCGGCTGGTCTTTGCCGTACCGGGTTCGCCGCTCGATCCGCGCTGCGCCGGCTCCAACGGGCTGCTCAAGGATGGCGCCACCCTGGTCACCGAGGCGGCCGATGTTTCCGGTGCGATCGCACCCTTGGCGGGCACGCGAACGCGAAGCATTGCGCCGCCAGAAAAGGCACCCGATTTTTCGGCAACACCCCCGCCCGGTGAGGACGAACGCAGCGGCGTGCTCGAGGCGCTGGGCCCAACGCCGGTGGGCGTGGACGAGATCATCCGCCACACCGGCCTCAACGCCGCGCAAGTCTCCATGGTGCTGCTGGAACTCGACCTTGCCGGCCGCATCGAGCGCCATGCCGGCGGCAATGTCTCACTGGTTTCGTGACGTTCCAGCCGATCCCGCCGCACGTCGGCCGCAACTCACGCGTCGAGGGTCACGCCGGCGGCGCCAACCTCGGTATAGTCGCCAACGCCGGTACAGATGCCACCGCAGGGTATTTTCCAGGCGGCTCTCGGAAAAGCACTCCGCCATTCCAGGGCTCTCCGTTGCACTGACGATCACGCTCGCGATGGCATACTCGACAGCTGACGAAAACCGGGCTCGACAGTCTGCGCCTCAGTCAGCGGAACAGATACTTCGATACCTCCGGATTGCCACGGCGCCACATCACATTGTCCAGAAAATAATGGTGCACATTGATGAAGATGAGCACGATGAAGAAGAACAGCGATGACCCCAGCACTTGCCTGTCATAGGGAATCAAAGCCGTCAGCGCGGATGGGATCAGCCAGAAGCCGAGATAGCCAAGGGCCGTGCCGCCGACGATGAAGCCGAGGAGCCGAAACCTGTAGAGGGGGCCGAGAAAGGACAGGATTTTCGGCTGCGGATCGCGTTCGGCATCGGAGCTGTCACGCTCAACATTGGTCTGATAGCGCCAGACCACGGCGAGGTACTGCAGCGAGTGGAGCGCCGGCACGATCAGCAGCCAGAGCGGATTTATTCTCACAATCAGGATCCAGAGATAGAGCGACGCGACGTAGGCCACGATGCCGTTATAGGGCAGCTTGCCACCGTTCTTTCGCCAGCGATTGACCAGCATCAAAAGCGTAGCCGCCGTCGAAGCAATGGCTGCCAGCAAGGCGATGTCGGTGATCCAGGAAGGGACCGCGAAGGTGTAATAGTCGAGGCCGTAATATTTGCCCTGGGTGACCGCCGTATTCGTCTGCAGCCACGAAAGGATCCACACGGCATAGGAGTTTACCAGCAGCACCTTCTTGTCGCGATCGTCGAAGAATTTGCGCTTCAGCACCGCGTCCACCATCAGCATGCCGTAGCCCTGCTTGACGTAGTGCCAGCCGACGAAAAAGAACATGGCGTTGGTGGCAAAGCCGAGCAGCCGCGTGTTCGCCGCCACCGCGCCATAGGCAAAGAACCCGGCCATGACCAGGGGCACGACAATGCCCGCGAAGATGTAGCGGAGTTGCAGGCTCCTGTCGTAGCCGTCGCCCGTCACCTTGCGCCCGAAATTGCGATAGAAAAGCTGGTAGGAGTGGGCGAAGTGGGGATAGTTCACGAGATAGGCGACGACGACCATCGTTGCGGCCACCGGCCCCTCATATTCGAGCGGAACGAGAAACAGCACCGGCAGGATGAGAAAGGCGCTGCCGCCCAGCATGAGGAAATCGGCGACCGGGCCGAAGAGGTACTTTTGAGGCGCCGCCGCCTTAGGAGCGACAGCATCCGCCGAAAGCTGAAGTGTCATGTCAGAACCCTCCCCTGGGAAAGGCTGAGTTTAGCCATCGACTGGGATGGGGACAAGGTTGGAGCTGCCGCTCCGCGCCCTAACACTGGGCCATCCTGCTGTTTCGCCAATGGTCTCGATCCGCCATGGGCTTCGAACCCGTGAAGGCCCTCCGCTGTTAAAAAAGCGCACCACCCCAATTTACGACTAACATGTTAGTGTGCTAGCACGGCATACACACCTGCTTCGGAGACCTTCCGGTGACATCACGCTTTGGCCTTTCGGCCGCTCTCGCCACGCCTTTCGATGCCCGCGGGCAGATCGCCACCGCTCCCATGATCGCTCAGGCCAAAAGTTGCCTGGCGCAGGGTTGCGGCAGCGTGACGCTTTTCGGCACGACAGGGGAAGGCGCGTCGGTGGGCACGACGGAGCGGCGGTCGGTGACCGAAGCCATGCTGGCTGCTGGAATCTTGCCGCATCAACTCGTTGCCGGCGTGCTGGTCGACGCCGCCGAAGACGCCGCCGAACAGGCACAGCATGCCTTGCAGCGAGGCGCCCGAAACATTCTGCTGGCCCCGCCGAGCTACTTCAAGAATGTCGGCGAGGACGGCCTTTTCGGCTGGTTCTCCGCCGTCTTTGCCGCGCTCGGCCCCCTCGCCCGTGATGTGCTGCTCTACAACATCCCTTCGGTTACCATGGTGCAGCTTTCGCTTGGCCTGATCGGCCGGTTGCGCACTGCTTTTCCCGACGTGGTCGCCGGGGTCAAGGATTCCGGTGGAAATTGGAGCTACAGCGAGGCGCTGCTTGCCGCCCATGGCGATCTGGTGATCCTGATCGGCGATGAAAGGCATCTGGCGCGTGCGGTGCGACTGGGTGCTCAAGGCGCAATCTCGGGCATGGCCAATTTCGTCCCGGGCGAAATCCGCGCCATGGCCGGGGACGGGTGCGACGATCCTCGCGTCGAAAGTTTTGTGCTCGAATTGCTCAAATATCAGGTCACCCCCGCGGTAAAGGTGATGGTGGCGCGCAAGACCGGCGACGAGCGCTGGCTGGCGGTCCGTCCGCCGCTGGAGCCGATCGCTTTGCAAGGGCAGCAGCAGCTTGCCGCAGCCTATGACAGCTTGTTTGCCAGGGAACCGGCCTGACCGGCAAAGGGAAGCGCGCCGAAATGGAAGACGGCAACGAACCGACCACCCTCAGGGAGAAGGCCTATGCCAGCTTCACGCGGCATTTGCTGGCGCGCGACTTCAAGCCGGGCCAGTTCGTGTCGCAGCGTGAGCTGGTTGCCTTCACCGGACTGCCGCTCGGCGCCATTCGCGAGATCGTGCCGCGTCTCGAGGCGGAAGGACTGCTGACGACCATCCCGCAGCGCGGCATGCAGATCGCCCATATAGACATCAGCCTGATCCGCGAGGCCTTTCAGTTCCGCCTGTTCATGGAGCGTGAAGCGGTGGCGCTGTTTACGGTAAGCGCCTCCGATGCCGAGCTTGCCCGCTTGCGGCGCGAGCATGAGGACATGCTTGCCCAGGCGCTGGCGCAAACCCCGACGCCGGAGATGGAGGCCAAGGCGCAGACCATCGACTGGGCCATGCACGACACGTTCATCGATGCGCTGGGCAACGAGATCATCGCCAAGGCCTATCTGGTCAATTCGGTGAAAATCCGCCTGATCCACCAGGAGCGGTTCCGTATCGACGGGCGCGTCGTGCCGGTGATGCGCGAGCACCTGGCGGTGATCGAAGCGATGCAGAGCCGCGACCCTGGGGAGGCGGTCGAGGCCATTAGCCAGCATATCGACAAGGCGCGCCGGCTGGCGCTGCAAATCTGAGGAAGCATGAGCCGCGCCGCGGTCGCTGCGGCGCAATCGACAACGACAACAACCGGGAGGAAGAAAATGTCGTCCAATCTGTTCAACCCAACCAGGAGGCAACTCCTCCAGGGAACCGCCGCCCTTGCCGCCGCCGGCTTTGCCGGTGTTCGCCCAAGCTTTGCCGCCGGCGTCGACTGGAAGCGCTTTGCGGGAACGACGCTTGACGTCAATCTGGTGAAAAGCCCGCGCAGCGACACGCTGATAAAATACATCGCCGAGTTCGAGGAACTGACCGGGATCAAGGTCAATGCCGAAGCGACGCCTGAACAGCAGCAGCGCCAGAAGACGGTGATCGAACTGAGCTCCGGCAAACCGAGCTTCGACGTCGTGCATCTGAGCTACCACGTGCAGAAGCGCCAGTTCGAAAAGGGCGACTGGCTGGCCGACATATCAGGCTATCTCGCTGACCCGACCCTGACCGATCCTGCGCTGGTGGAAACCGATTTCGCCGATGCCGGCATGCTGTTTGCCAAGGACGGCCAGGGCGTGTTGCGCTCGCTGCCGTTCTCAGTCGACTACTGGATCGTCTACTGGAACAAGGAATTGTTCGAGGCCAAGGGCCTCAAATACCCTGAAACCTTCGAGCAACTGATGGCGGCCGCCGAAGCGCTGACCGACCCGTCGACCAATACCTACGGCTTTGTCGCCCGCGGCCTCAAGAACGCCAACACGCCGGTGTGGACGTCGCTTATGCTCGGCTACGACATGACGCCGCTCGACGACAAGGGCAAGCTGCGCACGACCTCGCCCGAGGCGGTCGAGGCGGCCAGCCTCTACCAGCGGCTGATGACCAAGTCGGCGCCTCCAGGCGTCACCGGATTCAACTGGGCCGAAGCCCAGTCCGCCTTCCTGCAAGGCAAGATCGGGATGTGGTTCGATGGCGTCGGCTTTGCCCCGCCAATGGAAAATCCGGAAAAGTCACGAGTTGTCGGCAAGGTTGGCTACGGCGTCATGCCCAAGGGGCCTAAGGCGCATGCCGCCGGCACCTTTGGCGACGGCCTCGGCGTGACGGCCGCCAGCGAGAAGAAGGAGGCCGCCTACCTCTTCTGCCAGTGGGCGATTTCGCCCGCGATGGGCGCGCGCCTGCTGCAGGCGGGTGCCGGCGTGCCGTTCCGCAAGTCGGTGCTGGAAAATCCCAAGGTGCGCGAAGGCGTCACCATGCCGGCGAGTTGGCTCGATGCCGTGGTCGGCTCGGGCAATGTCAGCCGGCTGTCGCTGCCGGTCATCATTCCGGTCACCGAGTTCCGCGACATCTATGGCGTGGCGCTGACCAATCTGATCGCCGGCGCCGATCCGGCGGAGGAACTGAAGAAGGCCACCGAGCAGTTCCAGCCGGTGCTCGACCGGAGCGAGCAAGGCTGATGTCCGCCATCACCCCAGAACGCACCGGGGTGACGACGCAAGCCATCGAAGGGAGCCAGACCATCCGGCTGGCTCCCAACTACTGGCCTTTCGTCGTCCCGGCGCTCGTCGTCGTCGGCGCCGTGATCGTCTTTCCCTGGGCCTTCACACTGTGGATGAGCGTCAACCGCTGGACCCTCGGCCAGGCGCGAAGCTTTGCCGGGATGGAAAATTACCTGCGGCTGGCCGTCGACCAACGCTTCTGGGAATCGCTTTTCCATACGCTGACCTACACGGCGCTTTCGGTTGCGGCGCCGATGTTCCTCGGCACTGTCGCGGCGCTGATCTTCGACGCCAAATTTCCGCTGCGCGGCCTGTTGCGCGGCGTCTTCGTCATGCCGATGATGGCAACGCCAGTCGCCGTGGCGCTGGTCTGGACGATGATGTTCCATCCCCAGCTCGGCGTGCTCAACTATCTGTTGTCGCTGGTCGGCATCCCGGCGCAGGAATGGATCTTTAATGCCAGGACGGTCATCCCGTCCCTGGTTGCGGTCGAGACATGGCAGTGGACGCCGCTGGTGATGCTGATCGTGCTGGGCGGCTTGGCCTCCGTGCCGCGCGAGCCCTTCGAGAGCGCCGAGATCGATGGCGCCAACGCCTGGCAGCAATTCCGCTATCTCACCTTGCCGATGATCGCGCCGTTCCTGATGATCGCGATGATCATCCGCACCATCGATGCGCTGAAAAGTTTTGACATCATCTATGCCATGACCCAGGGCGGACCGGGCACGGCCTCGGAAACCATCAACATCTATCTCTACAACACCGCCTTCTCCTACTACGACATCGGCTATGGCTCGGCCATGGCCGTGGTGTTCTTCATCGTCATCGTCGCGCTGTCCTTCATCCTGCTGATGCTGCGCCAGCGCTCCCAATGGATCGGGGTGGAGGGCAAATAGATGAGTTCACGGCTGCTCAACCGGATCGGGCTGTTTTTCGCGGCTCTGGTCTTCGTCTCGCCGGCGATCCTGTTCTTCCTCTGGATGATCTCGCTGTCGCTGAAGTTCGAGATCGACAACGGTGCATACCCGCCGATCCTGATCCCGGAACATCTCGCCTGGTCGAACTATGTGAAGGTATTCGAGGAGAACAATTTCCTGCTCTATTTCTGGAATTCGGTTCTGGTGACGGGCACGGCAACGTTGCTCGCGCTGCTCATCGGCGTGCCGGCCGGCTATGGCATCGCGCGGCTCAAGGCCGAACGCTCGGCGGTGGTCATCATGATCGCCCGCATGACGCCGGGGCTTTCCTATCTCATTCCGCTGTTCCTGCTGTTCCAGTGGGTCGGCATTCTCGGCACACTGTGGCCGCAGATCATCATCCATCTGGTGGTGACGGTGCCGATCGTGGTCTGGGTGATGATCGGCTATTTCGAGACCACGCCGATGGAGCTGGAAGAAGCGGCCAACATCGATGGCGCCAGTTCCTGGCAGGTGTTCCGGCTGGTCGCCTTGCCCATCGCCAAGCCGGGCATTGTCGTCGCCTTGATCCTGTCGATCATCTTCTCATGGAACAATTTCGTCTTCGGCATTGTGCTCGCCAGCCGCGAGACCCGCACGCTGCCGGTCGCCGTCTACAACATGCTTTCCTACGAGCAGGTGAGCTGGGGTCCGCTCGCCGCCGCGGCACTTGTGGTGACGCTGCCGGTGCTGGTGCTGACCCTGTTCGCGCAAAGGCAGATCGTCGCCGGGCTGACCGCAGGCGCCGTCAAGGGCGGCTGAGGCACGGCCCCGACATCACTCATTTCCGGGAGAAATCCAATGGCATCGGTAACAATCAACAACGTTCAGAAGGCTTTCGGAGCCGCCAAGATCATCCACGATGTCAGCGTCGACATCGCCGATGGCGAATTCGTCATCCTGGTCGGGCCGTCGGGCTGCGGAAAGTCGACGCTGCTGCGCATGATTGCCGGACTGGAAACGATCTCGGGCGGCAGGATCGCCATTGGCGATCGCGTCGTCAACAATCTCAGGGCGCGCGACCGAAACATCGCCATGGTGTTCCAGAACTACGCGCTCTATCCGCATATGACGGTGGCCGACAATATGGGCTTTGCCCTGAAGATCAAGAAAGCCGATCCGGCCGACACCGCCGGCCGCGTCGGCAGGGCCGCCAGCATTCTCGGCCTGGACAAGCTGCTCGACCGCTATCCGCGTCAGCTTTCCGGCGGCCAGCGCCAGCGCGTCGCCATGGGCCGCGCCATCGTGCGCGACCCGCAGGTGTTCCTGTTCGACGAGCCGCTGTCCAATCTCGACGCCAAATTGCGCGTGCAGATGCGCGGCGAGATCAAGGCGCTGCACCAGCGGCTGGGAACCACCACCATCTACGTTACCCACGACCAGATCGAGGCCATGACCATGGCCGACAAGATCGTCGTGCTGCATGACGGCCTTGTCGAGCAGATCGGCGCACCGCTCGATCTCTACGATCGCCCGGCCAACCTCTTCGTTGCCGGGTTCATCGGCTCGCCCGCGATGAATTTCATTCGGGGCCATGTCGAGGAAGGTGTTTTCCGCAGCGCCGGTGGACTGATCTTGCCGCTGCCGGAAGGCATCGACCTGGCAAACATACCCGGCGGCGACCTCATCTACGGCATCCGTCCCGAACACATCCGAGCGACGACCGCCAAAGGAATCGCCGGCACGATCGTGCTTCTGGAAGCAACGGGTTCGGAAATCTTTGCCAGGGTCGACTGCGCCGGAGAAGAAATCTCCTGCCTTTTCCGCGAGCGGCTGGCACTGAAACAGGGCGAGCAGATGCGCATCGAGATCGACCGCGCCTGCGCTCATCTGTTCGACGTCAAGACCGGGCGGCGATTGTAGGGGGCGATGGGGGCTGCTGACAGGGCAACTTCCGCACGAAATATTTCTGGTGAGCGCGTCGGGGTTCGAACCCGAGACCTACTGATTAAAAGTTCATTCCGAGCCGTTTCGCCAACCCGTTGCTTTCATTCGAAATTATGCCGTGTCCGCACATAAGCTGTTGATTCTCAACGGACACTCTTTGACAAATCAGAACATTGTGAGACAGTGAGCGCACATGAAGCGCCGTCGATATGACGGACACAGTGCGGACACACAGGATGCAACTCTCGGACGCCATCATCAAAGCCCTGCCGGCTCCGGCAAGCGGAAACAAGATCACCTATGACGACGACGTGAAGGGCTTCGGTATCCGCGTCACCAAGGCTGGCGCCCGGGCGTTCATCCTGAATTACCGCACTCGCTCCGGCCTGGAGCGTCGATATACGATCGGCTCTTTTCCTGACTGGAAAAGCGGCCCTGCCCGCGAGGAAGCGAAACACCTCAAAAAGCAAATTGATATGGGCGCTGACCCCATGGGCGCTGTCGCCGCCGCCCGGGATGCAAAGACCGTCGCCGATCTCTGCGACCGCTTCGAAAAGGAACACCTCACCAAGAAGCGTGACTCGACCGCCCGTGACTATAAGGCGCTGATCAAGAACCACATCCTGCCGGCGCTGAAAAACAAGAAGGTGGCCGAGGTCGAGTTTACCGACATCGACAGCCTGCACCGCAAGATTTCGAAGACGGCGCCCTATCTGGCGAACCGGGCAGTGGCCGTTCTCTCGAAGATGTTCGGGCTCGCCATCAAATGGCGGTGGCGCACCGACAACCCGGCCAAGGGGATCGAACGCAACGATGAGCAGAAGCGGCACCGCTATCTGTCCCCGGCCGAACTTGGCAAGCTGACCGAGGCGTTGACGGCGCTAGAGGATCAGCAGGCAGCGAACATCTTTCGGCTTCTGCTGCTCACTGGTGCGCGGCGCGGCGAGGTACAGGCCGCGAAGTGGGAGCAGTTCGATCTCACCGCTGGTGTCTGGACGAAGCCGGGCTCGACCACGAAGCAGAAGACCATGCACCGCGTTCCCCTGTCCGCCCCTGCCCGGCTCTTGCTCAATCAGCTTCGCGAGAAGGCAAAGGATGATGCCGTCTATGTGTTCCCCGGCCGTGGCGCTGATCACCGCGTCGAGATCAAGGCCGAGTGGCGGGAACTGTGTCTTGCCGCCGGCATCGTCACGGCCGAGACGATAGGCAACAAGATCGTGGTCACGCCATCGGCCCGCATTCACGACCTACGCCACACCTATGCCTCAGTGCTGGCCAGCGCTGGCCTGTCCCTGCCAATCATCGGCGCCTTGCTCGGACACTCACAGCCGGCCACCACGGCGCGCTACAGCCATTTGATGGACGATCCCCTCCGGGCGGCGACCGAACGCGCTGGCGCGATTGTCATGGCCACTGGAACCGGCGCAGAAGTCGTGAACATGAAGGGCGGTGCACAATGAAGCCGCCCTTCCCGAGCGGAAGCTTTTCGGCGGCCGATGTTTACGCGAGGTGGCGCGAGCATGTCCTAAATATCACCGTGGAGCCCGACGCTCCGATCGATCAGCAACGAGCACTGTTCATCCGCGATCCATCCATAGCGGAGATCCACGGTCGCAGTTTGCCATCCGAACCGACAGAAGACGACAAACGCCTCAACCAAATTTTGGGTATGCTTGTTGGGAGCGCGAACGATGGATCGTCGCTCATATTCATGGCGAAATTTCTTGAGATCGTAGACCATTTCATCGAGGGCTCTGCTCGTCCGGATTTCCGAGTGGCGCAGATGGCGACCGCCCTCCACAATATCTCAGAAGGATCAAGTCTGCTCGCACCCTTAATCCGAACCGTCGTTGAGCAGCTTGACGCAATTGGAAAAAAATCAGGCGAGCCGCTTGATGAATTTGTCGTGCTGGCCCTCCAGAGCGATATCGAGGAGTTGCTGCACCGGATTTCTCTTTCGGCCGGTGCTGCGAGAGGCGCAGTGGTCAAGACATACGGCACCGGCGATCCAGACCTACCCGACAAGGGCTCCGGAGGCGGGCGCGGGCTTCATGCGATGCTCTACGGCTCCCCAAAGCAGAAATTCATCCGGCATCTTGCCTTCCTCTGGCACGTCGAGGCGGGCAAGGCGATCACGAGCACGGACACAGGTCCGTTCTCCGCATTTGTACGGCTTGCCTATACGCTCGCCACCGGAGAGGACGCTGAGAAGGCGGCCCTAAAGGATGACATCGGATTGGCCGTCAACGCCGTGAAGCTCAGGGAACGAATTGCGGACAGAGCTTCCGAGCATTTTAGCAAATCCCTGGAACTCCGCGCCGCCGGCAATCTCGCCCAGGCCGACTTCATGGCTAAACGTGCCGAGCGGTTGCAGAACCGCCTGGCAATCCCGCGATTTGAGCGGAGGAAGAAAATCCGACCAACCGTCAAGAATTAGGACGGGTTGTTCGGACGACCAAATGCGTGTCCGTCCGTAGGTTGTCGCTGTCAACTCAACGCAAGGAGTGTCAGCGAATGAGCCTACTTGATGACTATCTGGACCGCCCTGCCCTGGCTGCACAACTGCATGTCAGCGAGCGCACATTGATCCGGTGGCAACGCTTGCCGGACGGCCTTCCCTATGTCGAGCTTGGCGGCCGCATTTTGTATCGCGTGCCGTCAGTGAAGGCGTGGATCGAGGCGCTTGAGCGCAAGCCCAACCCTCGCCGGAGGGCCGCATGATGACCGGCATCCACACCGACGATCACGCCGCCTGCGATTCCTCGAAAGTCGAGATCGGATTGCGCTTCATCCAGGATACGCCGCGCCACGCTCGCGGCCCGGCTATCCCCGCCTTGAGAGGTCTAGGGCTGACCGCCCGCGAAGCCTGTGAGGCTGTCCGCCAACACCATCTGGCATTGGCGAGGGCTACCTAAAATGGATCAGCAAAAAGAAAAACCGGCGGCGTGTGCAACCACGCTCACCGGCTTCGAAGTCTCAAGCTTGGCAGCATCTGAGAGTTCGGACAATAGCACTCGCCGCAGGCAATCGCCAGACCCGAAATGGCGCGCGCAACGCAACTGGAACCTTGCCAACCCGGACGCGCGTCGCGCTCATTACGCCGTCGCACAGGCGCGCAAAAAGGGAAAGCTGATCATTTGGCCGTGTGAGGTTTGCGGCGACCCGAGGGTGGACTGTCACCATCCGGAGCCGGCGGCGGACGCGATGCTGATAATCTGTCTCTGCCGCAAGCATCATCGCCGGCTCCATGCGCTCTTGCGCAGGCAAGGAGGCCCCAATGGCTAAGAATGATGGTCGCCTCTTCTGTCCTGATCCGCCGCGCGCCATGGCGGATCAGCGCCTCACGTCCTTGGATCTCCGGGTTATGATGGCTATCTCGATCCATGACCGCATGAGCACCAACGGCATAGGCTGCACCGCGGGCCATGGCCGATTGGCAGGCCTTGTCGGATGCCATCTCAAGAGCCTTTCCAGGTCTATCAGAACCCTGGCTGAGTGCGGCTATATCGGTGGCCGCGCTAACCCACTCAACCCGAAATCGCGATGCTACTTCGTCATCTACAGCGAGATGGACGAGGCCATCCTGAAGACCGTCAAGGGTAACCAGCATGTTACCTACACAGGTAACCAGCCTGTTACCTCAACGGCGCGCATGGGTAACCGTCCCGTTCCTCAAAATGACCCGATAGGTAACCAACTTTCAGAAAACGCTGAACAACTTCAAGGAGATGGGCTGTATAATATATTAGGCGAAGCCTTAATAGATCCCGTTGAAACGGTAATAATAGATCCCGTTGAAACGGCGTCATCGAACGTCACGCCATTCGACAGAAGGGGCAAGGAGAGGGTGAACTCCTCCAGCGTCGGCGCCGTGCTCGCGATGGTCGAGCGCGGGATGAAGAGCGGCGACAGTTCAAGACTGCGGTACTGGTTCAACTGGCTCGACGGGCTTGTCGGTGAGCATGCCACCATGGACGACGACGACAAGAACTACGGCAGAGCCCGCAGGCTATACGAAGAGCTCGGGGGGCAGCTCGATGCCGTATAGCGCTCAGAAAGTTTCGGGTCAAGAACTTGCCACAGAAAGCGGCGACCTATGAGCGGCGCCATCGACTCCGCTGCACGTCTGCGCAGGATATCGGCAGCTTTGCGCGAAGGCCGCCCGATCGATCCTGTTGACGCGGTGCCGCTCGGCGAGGCGATCGACGCATTCTTTGCTGGTCACGCGCCAACGCTCGACGCAGCGCTCGGCCTGAAGGCCGCTGGCCCTGGCCAGGCCGATGCACGACGCGCCTGGCTCATCGGCGAGCGCGACAAAGCTCTGCGGGAACTTGCCGGGCATGTTGCGGCCGATCGCGACGGCGCCGGCGCTGAAGGCGTTTGGGATATGTTCGAACACCTCGAAGCCTATGCCGCTGGCGAATGGCCAGAGCATCGAACGGCGGCTGTCTGCCCGCACCCGGAAGGCGGCAAGGCGCTAGCCTGGACCATCCTTCGCGGCAATGGCGGCAAAGCTCCGACACGGCGATGGCTCGCCGACTTCTTCAGCACCTAACGCGGAAATCATATTTGCGCGTCGGGGCACTTTTCAGGGTCTGGTAAAATGCGTGCAAATCAACGGAGAAACCTATGGACGCCGCCACTCCCGCCGATCTGATCGTCTTCCTCAACAGCGCCAATCCGGGTGGAAAGTTGCCTGCACCGGCAAAGGCAAAGTTCGTCGCACTGGTCGAGGCCCGCGACGATGCACGCGCATTGCTGATGGGGATTTCGGACAAGCAGCGGAAGCTGTTCGACAAGCGCGACGAAGCCGAGACGGAGTTCCAGCGCCTGGAACGCGCCCTGGATCGCGGTGAACTGCAACGCGAGGAGGATCTGCCCAACGGCGTTGTCCGGCGAGGCCCAGACGATCCCCGCTTGGCAGAAGCCAAGGCAAAGTTGGACATCGCCCTAGAAGAACTCGAACGGGTGCGCGGCCAGTACGAGGCGCGCGCCACCGTCTGGCGCTCCCACGCTGCCCTCGTTGACAGGCTTGAGCGCTACCTCAAGGACATTCCTGGCCGGATCGAAGTGGCCGAGCCGGTGAAGCCGTCGACCGCAAAGGGTGACAAGCTGCTTGCCGAGATCAAGGCGAGTCGGTCGACCATCTCGAAACTGAAGGCCGACCGCCGCGACGTTGAGACCGCTCCGCTGCCCTCCAGCGATGCTAAGGCATTTGCCAAGGCCTGGGTGGCCGCACAGGCAGCGACAGCCAAGCCGCGCCTTTACGGCATCCTTGACGGTGGCCGCAACGAGATCGAATTCCCCAACAAGATGATCACGGTCGAGACCACGGTTGTCATGCCCGACGCGCACGGCATAGCGCGCGGTCACGCTAGCGCAGTTGATCCGGTGGCCCTCCAATGCTGGCTCAACCCAGACGCGATGATTGCCGCCCTTAACAGGGACATCGGCGCTATAGCCGCCGACGACCGTGCACTCGATAAGGCCACCCGCGCCTACAAGATCAACGAGATCGATGGGCAGTTGCTCGCCAAGGAGCGCACAGAGGAAGCCCTTGTCGATGCAGCCCTGGCCGAACACCTGCCAGTCGAACGCCGAGCCGATGTGGATCCCCGCGCGTTGCTTGGTCTGGCCGACGATCTGCCGGAACTGCGGGACTGAGTTCACGAGCATGGTGTTAATCCTTCACCATCACCAAGAGACCGGACGGCTTCGGCTGCCCGGCCTCACCCATTGCCCTGCGTCGGTTCCTGTCAGTCCTGACAGCGTGGGCATAGAGCCGGCGGACTTCAGAGCGGTTGGCCGCCGGCTCACGGCATCATCACGAATGGCGCGGTCGCGGACTTCCATCCCGGCGTGCGTCGCGGACGGACGGTCGGAAAGGGTTTCCCCGACTTGTCCGTCCGCACCGGCTTTGCAACCAAGCGGCACCGCTACGCAACCTAGGGTAGGTTCTCCCCAGCGCTGCACGTATGAGGGGGCGGCGGTAGCCCAAACTGTCCCTAGCCACAGCCTTCCAAAACATGGGCATGGTCACCATGCAAATTGGCTGACCCCTTATGGCGCAAGGTCTGGAACCCTCCTCCCGCGCAATTCTGACCTGTTGAAAATGATCTGATGTCAGCAGCTCTCCTCACAATGTCCGCATATGCCGCCACCATCGGCGTCAACCCGTCAACCATCAGCCGGGCTGTGGTGCGCGGTTCATTGCCTGTGGTCGTTCTGGCTGATGGCCGGCGTATGATCGACCGGCAGGCTGCCGACGCGGCGCGGCGCCAGAATTCCAACATAAAGAACGGCCATGGCGGCCGACCAGATCGGGCTGAGCGTCGGCGCTCAACTTGGACGGCAAAATCCACCGATGGATACGACCCGGCCGTGAAAGCGTGCCTGTCGGTCATGACAGCCGAATGGCCGTCTTTGATCCGAGAGGCGATGGAAATCCTGGGAGCCTCAGAACTCGACCAGGCTCGGGCCGTGATAGCGGTGGAGGATCTTACCGCGACGCTGGCCTGCGCGATGCATCAAGATATCAACCGCTCACGCACTCATGATTTTCGTTTGCCGTTGCCGGCTCGGTCTGTCCTGAACTGGTCCGACGACGTGAAAGAATTCGTCGACCAAACCGGCAATGACGGGTCAGGCGGGCAATGGACCTCGGACGACATCGAAGGCCTGCCCGGCGGCGCCGATTGGGCGGAACGCTCAATGTCGGCGTGCTGGGGAGCCAAGCCTTAAAACCAACCCGCAGCGTCGTGACGACACCGCGTCCCATTCGAAGGAGAAACACCCAATGACCATCCCAAGCCACTTTCCCGACCACTGGAAAACCGCGCTCGCCACGGGTGCCGCCACCGGCTTTCGCACCGCCGGCGATATGGTGAGCTTTTTCTACAAGGCACGCTTCGTCACCGCCCTCTTTTCCCAGGAAGAGAAGCACTATCTCGACCTGGCAGACCGTCATCCAGAGCAATACGCCGCTGCCCTGGCTCAGGCTCGGGCCGAAGATCGGGCCAAGTTCGAAACGTCCGAAGCCATGAAGCGGGCGCCCTTCGATGCTGCCGAATCGGGCAAACCAGTCACGACCATTTCGAAGGCGTGGGATAAGGCCATCGCAAAAACGAACGAGGGCTTCAACGACCTGGCTGCAGGCATCTACGCTCGCCGCAACAAGTAGCTACATCAATTCGGCCCGCCGTGATGGCGCGCCTGTCCCTAGAAGGAAGCCATCATGGCCTCAACAATCAAACAGCGCATCGCCCTCGACGGCGGCAAGGAACTCAAGCGCGAGCTTGAAGAGTTCGGCGCCGCTGGCCGCAAGGCGTTCAAGGACTTGCAGGCTGCCGCCGCGCAAGCCAAGGGGCTCAGTCCCGGTTTCTTCAGCTCCCTGAAGCAGGCCGAAGTCCAGATTAAATCGCTGGCCAAATCCTTTCAGGACGCTGGCAAACAAATCCAGAGCGTTGGCCGGGGGTTTTCGACCGCATTGACGCTGCCGATCGTCGGCGCTGGTGTCGGCATCCTGAAACAGGCCGCCGATTTCCAGACGGCGATGAACAGCTTCGTTGCCAACACCGGAGCCGCCGGAACGGCATTCGACGAGGCCAAGGCCAAGGCGATCGAACTCGGCAATGCCTCTGTGTTCTCAGCGACCGATTCCGCCAACGCGATGACCGAGCTGGCGAAGGTCGGCCTTGAATATAGCCAGATCATGGACGGGGCGGCGCAAGCCACACTCGACCTGGCTGCCGCCAATGGCGGGCAATTGGTCGCTGCCGCTGGCATCGCTGGCGACCTGATCCAGCAGTTCAATCTCAAGGCCAAGCAACTGCCCGGTGTCGTCGACGGTATCACCGGCACGTTGATAAAGTCGAAGCTCGGCTTCGATGATTACCGCCTTGCGATCGGCCAGACCGGCGGTGTGGCTTCATCTCTGGGTGTTTCGCTGGAAGATATGAACGTCGCGCTTGCCGGAACGGCCGCCTTGTTCTCCGGCGGCTCGGATGCCGGCACATCGTTCAAGACCTTCCTGCAACGGCTGGTGCCGCAATCCAAGGAAGCAGCCGGCGTCTTTAAGGAATTGAATTTGCGGTTCTTCGACTCTGCGGGGAAGATGAAATCGATGGCCGAGATCGCCCAGGAGCTTCAGACAAAGCTCGGCAAGCTCAGTCAGGAAGACCTCAACGACAAGGGCTCGACCATCTTCGGCACGGATGCATTGCGCACCGCGATCGGCCTGATGAAGCTCGGCGCCAAGGGCTTCAACGAGCTTTCCTTAAGCATCAAGGGTGTCGGAGCCAACAAGCTCGCCGAAGTCCGGGTGCAGGGTCTCACCGGCGAAGTGAACAAGTTCAACAGCGCGGTGGAAACCCTGTCGATTGCCATAGGCGATTCCGGATTGCTCGAATCCGTCACCAAGATGGTCGTCAAACTTACCGACTTCACCACGTCGCTTTCGAAGCTCAATCCGGAGACGCTGAAGCTCGGCACGGAGATCGGCGCGGTGGCGGCGGCTATTGGCCCGGCGCTGATTGCACTTGGCTTGCTCGGGCGGGGCTTAGGGTTTGTGTTCGGCGGCGTGGCCAACCTGATCAGGATTGCCCTCGCACTGAAAAATGCTTTCCTGTTCTTGACGCCATGGGGCCGCGCTATCGTCATAGTTGCCGCGGCATTCGAGGGGCTGCGCCTGGCACTCGGTCTGGTGCGCAACAAGCAGTTCGACGCTGCAACGGCAACGGCAGTCCACCAGAAAGCCCTGGCCGACCTGAATGCCGCAGTTGCCGCGGTCAAGAACGGCGTTCCGGGTGCGGAGGGCGCGCTGAAGCGTCTCGGCCAAGCTCATATCGACGCCGCCAAGGCGGCAATTGCGGACGCCAAGGCGCAGCTCGCGCATCAGCAGGCGGTGTTCGATGCGACCAAGCTCTCTGCTGATCAGAGCGCGCTTGGCCCCATGGAAAAGCGCCTAGGCGTCGACATAGATCCGGCGATGGACGCGCTTGTCAGGGCGAATATCCGACTTGCGCAGACTGAGCGCCAACTCGAAGACATCCAGAACACGATTGCCGGCAAGGTCGTCGGCAACATCATCGATCTTCGTGAGAACGCTGACGGCGCAGCAAAAGGTGTTGCTGCTGTCGGTGCTGCTTCCGCTACGACCGCCGGCCAGGTGGAAAACCTCGGCCACCAGATCACGGTTATTCGCGGCGGTGGTGGAGAACTGACGAAGCAAGTTTTCAATGTCGTCGACGGTGTGGCCCGCGCGGCCGATGATGGCAAGCAGGCTCTCGACGGCTTGAAGAGCAGCGTTGACGGCACCAGCGGCGCCGTGGATGGCGTTAGTACCGAAATCACCCACAGCATCTCCCAGATCGCGCCGGCCGCACAGGAGGCCGCCAGCGGCTTCAACAGTTCGCTGGGCAATCTCGACTCTGGTGCAGCCCAGGCTGCCGCAGAGGCCCTCGTCGCGCCGTTTGAGACATTAACGGCCAAGCTCTCGGCCATCCTGTCCGGGATGCGCGCCTTGCTGCAAACCGGGTTCTCCGGTCTCGCCGGCATCGTCAACACCCTGGCGGCACAGGTCGAGGCGGCGATCGCCCGCATCCTGGCCTCGCTCAGGGCGGCGGCGGCTGCCGCACAGTCTCTCCGCGGGGCTGCCGGCTCCAGTTCATCTTCCGATAGCGGCGGCTCTCATGGCGGCTTCGCTGGAGGCGGCTCAGTTCGCGGCCCGGGTGGGCCACGGACAGACAGCATCCTGGCACGCCTAAGCGATGGTGAATTTGTCGTCCAGGCGGCGATCGTGAAACGGCTTGGCGTGGATTTCTTCCATGCCCTGAACAACGGGTTTCTGCCTCCGTTGAAGGGCTTGCGCGGCTTCTCCATGGGCGGCTTCGCCGACAGCTTCAACGGCTCAATGTCGCAACTGACGATCCCGCGCTTTGCCGGCGGCGGCTTCGCGAACGTACCGGCTTCATCTCCGTCGACCACCGCCGGCCGCACGCCATTCGTGCTGCAACTGCCGAACGGCGCGGAAATCGATGACATGACCATCGGAGATGTTTCGATGCGTCGCCTGCAAAAAGAAGCCGTCAGAAGCGGATTGCTGAGCACAGGACGAAAGCCGGGGCGTGGCAAATGACCGACAAGCTCGCATGGTGGCGGCCGCCGCCGGAACACGAAGGCCGGGCCGAACAGAACCGGCTCAAATTCAAGGCGCAGTTCGGCAGCTTCGAAGCGGTCGAATTCGATTCCTACTGGCTCGGCACCTCCATGGACGGGAAGCACCTGGCCTTCCAGTTTCACCGGCCGGACGGCTCAACGCACAAGTTCGCGCTGTCCGATCAGATGGTGGAGCAGTTCTTTGCCGAGCTTGCCGGCTGCATCGAGGAGATGGGACAGCGCCAGCTTGCAGCCAAGGAACTGGACCGCAACGCATGAGCGCTGATCACCTCGCCTTTACCGCGGCAAGCACAATCATTTTGATGCTGGCTTGGTGGCCATTTTGAAACCGTGACGAAGCAGGAGTGGACTGATATGAGTCGGGCATGTGGGGTTTGGACACTATCAAATCAGAGTTGCAAGTATTGAAGGGCGCTCCTTTTAGCGTTTGCCTTCTGGTGGCGGCCGGCCTTTGGGGCGGATACCAATTCGCCTCTGTACTAACAGCCGAGAGGATCGCCACTCTTGAAACCATGGTCCACGAGAGAGATGGAGAGATTGAAGGCTACCAGAAGACCTTGAGCGACCGTCTCGACAAAGTCGAAAAAGCGCTCTCGGACCAGCAGCTTTCAAGCATCAAATCGAGCCTCAAGGATGGACATGGTTCCGTCGATATTCTGGATAGCAATCCAGATAAACCAGACCCCCGCGCTGATCAGCTTAAGACCGCGTTCAGGGACAGCGGCTGGGACGTGATGATGGTAGCAAAGAATGTGACGGATGCGGCGGACCTGGTCCTGCGCACTACTGATCCGAAGGCAGCCACGTCAGTCGAGAAGGCGCTAAGGGATGCTGGCGTCACTTATCAGATGGCAACGCCTCCCGGTAACACCGGAACAGACTTCCTCCTTCGTAATTCGAAATAGGGAATTACCCGGCTAAACCTTCTGGATGATCTCGTCAGTGCTGAGTATCTGAAACGTATTTTCGTCGATGAAGTTAACAGCGCCGCCATTCGCTAAGCGAAGCTCTTTCGTCCCAGGCCTGTACTGTCGACCGCTCATTCCGTGGAATGCGACCATGTTCTGGTATTCAACGACAATGTATTCCCTCCCGCCCGTGCCACGGCACGAATAGCGTCCAACTTCCTGCTTCATCTGTCGCCTTTGTTCGGCCAGTCGCCGCGATCGATGATCTTCTCCCGCGACACCGTCTTGATGCGCTCCTGGTAGACGCCGCCACCAACCATGACTAGCACGATCGCATAGGCCCACCAGGGCAGGCCTGGGATGAAATACCATAGGCCGCCGGTTACGATGCCGGCCGCGATAAACGCTTCCAGCGCAAGCTTGTCAGTCTCTTTCATTTGGATTGCCCTCCGTTCCCCTAAGAACAGCATTGCGCCGATCCTGTGCAAACGCAAGCGATGGCGTGGCTACGGCTTTGCGAGCCTGACCCCGGCGCCGCCGCCATTCCGGGGAATAAGTTCGACCCCGGCCGCCTCCAGAGCGGTTTGGAGGTCGAGCAACGTGCGGTCGTATGGCGTCCGCTTTCCGGCTTCAAAATTCGCAATGGTCGCCTTTGCCACTTTCGAGGCTGTCGCCAATTGATCCTGAGACCATCCGACAAGGGCGCGCGCCGCTCGGCATTGTGCTGGCGAAATTGTCATTTTGATTAAACCTTACATTAAAAATGTTGACTACACGATATGTGCAGCCTTATACCATTGGTGCAACATTATCGCAATTGGAGAACATCAATGCCGAACACCCATGTTCCGGCTGCCGGCGAAGCTATGCCCGCAGTCATCGGGAGATTTTCCCGCCGTGCCATGCTTGGCACCTTTGCCTCGCTTCCACTCATAGGAGGCGCTGTAGCGCTGGCGCCGCCAGCGCGGGCTCCTGACCCGCTCGCCGACACCATCGCCGAATATTATGCTAAGATGGCAGAGTTCATGGCAATTCCGAACGGCGAGATCACGAGCGAAAACGAGGATGCTCTCGTTGCGGCAACCTATGGGCCGCTGGATGACAAGCTGTGGCACGCAACACCGCCGGCAACGAGCAATCGGGGTGTTGCAGAAGCGATCCGATATGCCCTGAAAGAGCATTCGCTGATCGATCGGGTGGCAGAAGCCATCCTGATATCGGCGCTGGCGTTCCTCGATCAGGAGCGCGTGTCATGACCGCCCTGGTTAGGACGCTACGCCCCTACGGCATGCCCAAGGGGACGAACCCGCGTGTTTGGAGGCAGTCAGTCGAGAAACGCCTCAACGACCTTCTAGACCGGGCGATGTCGCTGGTGACGGCATTGGATCTGATGGAAGCCGACTTTTGCGACGATGAGGAAACCGGCGACGAGGAGCCGTCGCTTGGCTGGGCGCATAATGGCGGACAGTCATTCCTGTCCGGCACCGCTCCCAACCTGCCGGCCGGCGACACATGCGATCTGGAGCTAGACAACGCCGACGACGAGGAAGGCGCGGACGCCGAGCCTTGTCCAGACACCTACGGCGAAACGGTGATGTGGGGCGATGATCTGAAATCGCAGGAAGTGCTGGCCGGTTCTTAAAATTGTCCGGAACAAAAGCCGCCTCTGCGGGTTTATGTCGTGCAGCGGCTTTCTCAGGAATATGGCCGCTCTATTCAAGGTGCAGAACCCGCCGCCCTGGGCCCCCCTCACAGCGGCGGGTTTTTCTTGTGGCCAGAGAGTGCCTCCCGAAAAGCCCGCCGGCTCACGCTGGCGGGCGATCTCTCTACTGCTAGAATTTCATCGCGACGCCGACGCGGAAGTCGTGCGTCTGAAGCGTGTGTTCGAGTGTGCACCCGCCACCGCAATATTCTAGCGATTTCTTGCCAAAGAAGGAGAAATCATACTCTCCGCGCAAAAACACGTTGTGGGTGAGTGCGACGTCTAAACCTGCTCCAACGATGCCGCCTACCAAGGTGGCATCGCGCTCCGCGTCGCCACCTGGATAGAACGTCTTCAACTTCGCCGCGGTTACACCCGCAGTGACGAACGGCATGTACGCGCCCATGTCCATGCCGACTCGACCCTTTACAGAGCCGAACAACCCGGTGGATGCGTCGAGGACGCCTGGTCCTGGAATGTCGTTGAAGGTGTTCTTTTTGAAGCGATACCCAAGCTCGCCTTCGAGGCCGTAGACAATCGTGCCGGACTGGAAGTTATAGCCCGCAAAGCCGCCGATTGTTGCCGAGCCTGGGCTGTGGGTAGCACCGGCACCAATGTTCGGCTCATGTATCTTGTAGTGTTCCAGCGTCCCCGCGCCGAAGATACCAGCGTAAGGTCCTTGCCAGGTCCATTCAGGGGTGTCCACAGGAGCAGTAATGGTGTCGGCGGCGATCGCCGGCGCGGTCACCGAAAGCGCGATAAGTGAAGCGAAAAGAAAGGCTTTCATCGGAATCCCCAGCACAATGTCAGGAACTTAGTGCCATAAACCTGCAACCTTGTATGTAGCTAGTAAGCCACACCTGTCGGCTAAGTTGCCGCCGTTGAGTCCGTCGACGTGAATTGAGGGGATCGCCGGCCAGTCGACTATTCGAACGTCCTCAATCACACCCATGATCGCCCCTCGTGATGCCTTGGTTTTCTTGAGTTTTTGGTGAGCGCGTCGGGGTTCGAACCCGAGACCTACTGATTAAAAGTCAGTTGCTCTACCGGCTGAGCTACGCGCTCCCGCGGGCTCTAAAGGCCGCCCTCGAAATTGCGCGGAACATAGGGAGAGTGCCGCGACCGGTCAACCGGAAAAAGATGGCCGTTCCACCGGGGTTTCGGCCATCGCCCGACGCGCCGCAAATTGCGTCGTCACCAGCCCGGTGAGCCGCTCCCGCAACGTGGTCGCCGCTTCGATCTGTTGGCGCGCGAAACGCGCCTTTTCTCACGCGCCAAATTCGAGAAACATTACAAATCAGCAACTTACTGTTTTGGTGGGAACCATCGCACGAGCGGGCCGTTTTCGTCTCACAAGGGACGTCAACCACCCTTCAAGGAGAAGATCATGAACAAGATCGCAACGGGTCTACTGGCGACCACCCTGTCAATTTCGTTTGCCGCGGCCGCCGCTATGCCGGCCAATGCCGCCCAGATGTTCGTGCCCCAGTCATCAGCAACTTCGTCCGACATCGTGAATGTGGGCGATTCTCGTCATGACAACTGGCGGTGGATGCGCCATGGCAACCGCAATTCCGGCAATCGCGATTTCCGCGTAGGCCGCCAATTCTCGCGCAACAATGATGGCGGCAGCTATTGGAATGGCCATCGCGGCTATCGCGAATATCACCGCGGCTATCGCCGTCACGGCGACTACTGGTTCCCGCTGGCTGCCTTCGCCACCGGCGCCTTGATCACCGGCGCGATCGTCAACAGCGAGAACAACCGCGGCGATGCGCATGTGCAGTGGTGCTACGACCACTATCGGTCGTACCGCGCTTCGGACAACACATTCCAGCCCAATTACGGCCCGCGTCGGCAGTGCAATTCGCCCTATTGAGCTGAGTTGGTACCAAGTGTTGTGTAGAAAAGCCCGCGCCGGCAACGGCGCGGGCCTTTCCGTAGGTTGCTTGGGTACGGGCGCGGCGGATTAGCTGGCCCAATTGACGCTCTTGAAGATCAGATACAGGGCTCCGCCTTCACCACGCGGAGAACGGTATGCACCGAGGCCGTTGCAGATTCGAACCGCAACTGCGGTCATCTTCCAGCCGAGCACTTCCAGGTCGTTGTTCAAAGCTATCGCATAGGATTGAGCCAGCCCATCAATGGAATGCTCCTGTCCGAATGACCGAACCAGCTTTGCGTCGGCAAGCAGTTCGCCAGGCAGGTTTGAATTTGCCCAAGCCCAGAGCCAGTTGCTGGCCTTGGCACTCGTCGATCCGGCGATTTGGATTTCGGCGACGACCTTGGTGATGCCGTTGTCCGAGAACAGAAGCTTTCCTTCTGTCAGATCATAGTCATAGCGAGGCCAACTGCCGAGTCGGAATTTCTGCTGCAAGCGTGCATTCTTTGCATCCAATTGTTCGACAGCCTCGTCGCGCCAGGCGACATACCAGTGTGGATTCATCCCCTTCCCCCGCCACGATTTACTACCGTACGCTCAGCGTCCGGCGCACCGCATCGCGCCAGCCGGCCAGTTTTGCCGAACGCATGTCGGCATCCATGTCCGGCTTGAAGCGGCGCTCGAGCGCCCAGCTCCTGGCAAAATCCTTCGCCTTCGGCCACACGCCCGCCTTCGAGCCGGCAAGCCACGCCGCACCCAGCGCCGTCGTCTCCAGAATGGTCGGGCGATCGACCGGCGCATCGAGGATATCGGCCAGCCGCTGCATGGTCCAGTCGGAGGCCACCATGCCGCCGTCGACGCGAAGCACGGTTTTGGCCGATGCCCCCTTCCAGTCCTTGCGCATGGCGTCGAGGAGATCGCCCGTCTGGTAGGCGACGGATTCCAGCGCCGCGCGGGCGAACTCCGCCGGGCCAGAGTTGCGGGTCAGCCCGAAGATCGCGCCACGCGCCTCGGCGTCCCAATGCGGCGCGCCGAGACCGACGAAAGCCGGCACCAGATAGACGTTCTGCGTGGGGTCGGCGGTTGCCGCCAAAACGCCGCTATGCTCGGCCTTGCCGATCACCTTGATGCCGTCGCGCAGCCATTGCACGGCGGCACCCGCGATGAAGATCGAGCCTTCCAAGGCATAGGTAGTCTTGCCGTTCAGCCGATAGGCGATGGTGGTCAACAGCCGGTTCTTCGAGCGCACCAGATCGGCGCCGGTGTTGAGCAGCGCAAAGCAGCCGGTGCCATAGGTCGATTTCATCATGCCTGGCTCGAAACAGGCATGGCCGATGGTCGCTGCGTGCTGATCGCCGGCCACGCCAAGGATTTTGATTTCGGCGCCAAACAGGCTTTTTTCCGTCACGCCGTAGTCGTCGGCGCAATCCTTGACCTCAGGCAGCATCGCCACCGGGATGCGCAGGATGGAGAGCAGCTCGTCGTCCCAGACATTTTTCTCGATGTTGTAGACCAGCGTGCGCGAGGCGTTGGTGGCATCCGTCGCATGCACCTTGCCGCCGGTCAGCCGCCAGATCAAAAAACTGTCGATGGTGCCGGCGAGCAGTTCGCCCTTTTCGGCGCGCTTTCTCGCACCGTTCACCTTGTCCAGCATCCAGGCGATCTTGGTGCCGGAGAAATAGGGATCGAGCAGCAGGCCGGTTTTTCTGGTGAACTTTTTCTCCAGGCCGTGTTTCTTCAGCTTCTGGCAGAGCGGCGCGGTGCGGCGGTCCTGCCAGACGATGGCATTGTGGATCGGCTTGCCGGTCGCCTTGTCCCAGATGACGACGGTTTCGCGCTGGTTGGTGATGCCGATCGCCGCCACATCCGAGGCCTCGCGGCCGGCGGCCTTCAGCGCGCCTTTGATCGTCGCGACGACGCTTGCCCAGATCTCTTCCGGATCATGCTCCACCCAGCCGGAGGCAGGATAATGCTGCGTGAATTCCTGCTGCTTGCTGCCGGCGACCTTCATCGCGCCGTCGAACAGGATCGCCCTGGTCGATGTCGTACCCTGGTCGATTGCAAGGATGTATCCGGTCATTAGTCCTCCCGGTAGCTCGCCTATACAAACAGGGGAGACGGCAAGATGCCGCCTCCCCGTTCACTATGATCCTGGCGCGTACGCCAAGATTACTTCTGCCAGCTCTTCACCAGTTCGTCGTAGTTGATGGTGATCGGCTTTTCCTTCTCGTTCTCGATCTTCAGCTGAGGCGCGAGATTGCCGTTCTTGACCGCGTCGGCGTTCCAGTAGGCGAGGTCATGCTCTTCGGCCATCTTCGGGCCGATATCGCCCTGGACGCCCGACTTCTCGATGCGGGTCATGACTTTTTCCTGCTCGGCGCAGAGCGAGTCCATGGCTTCCTGCGCCGTCTTGGCGCCGGACGAGGCATCGCCGATCGCCTGCCACCAGAGCTGTGCCAGCTTCGGATAATCGGGCACGTTGGTGCCGGTCGGCGACCACTGAACGCGGGCCGGCGAGCGGTAGAACTCGATCAGACCACCGAGCTTCGGCGCACGTTCGGTGAAGCTCTTGTCGTGGATCGTGCTTTCGCGGATGAAGGTCAAGCCGACATGGCTCTTCTTCACGTCGACCGTCTTCGAGGTCACGAACTGCGCGTAGAGCCAGGCGGCCTTGGCGCGGTCGGTCGGCGTCGACTTCATCAGCGTCCAGGAACCCACGTCCTGATAGCCGAGCTTCATGCCGTCCTTCCAGTAGACGCCATGCGGCGACGGGGCCATGCGCCACTTCGGCGTTCCGTCGTCGTTCAGCACCGCCTTGGCGCCGGCGTCGACCATCGAAGCGGTGAAGGCGGTGTACCAGAATATCTGCTGCGCGACCGCACCCTGTGCCGGCACCGGGCCGGATTCGGAGAAGGTCATGCCCTGGGCTTCGGCCGGAGCGTAGGCCTTCAGCCAGTCGAGGTATTTCTGGATCGAGTAGACGGCAGCCGGGCCGTTGGTGTCGCCGCCGCGCGCCGTGCAGGAGCCGACCGGCTGTGATTTCTCGTTGACCTTGATGCCCCATTCGTCGACCGGCAGGCCGTTCGGCAGGCCCTTGTCGCCGTTGCCGGCCATCGAGAGCCAGGCGTCGGTGAAGCGCCAGCCGAGCGACGGGTCCTTCTTGCCGTAGTCCATGTGGCCATAGACCTTCTTGCCGTCGATCTCGCGGCCGGTGAAGAACTCGGCGATATCCTCATAGGCCGACCAGTTGACGGGAACGCCGAGGTCGTAGCCGTATTTCGCCTTGAAGTCGGCCTTGTTCTTCTCGTCGTTGAACCAGTCGTAACGGAACCAGTAGAGGTTGGCGAACTGCTGGTCGGGCAGTTGATAGAGCTTCTTGTCCGGCGCGGTGGTGAAGGAGGTGCCGATAAAATCCTTCAGGTCGAGGTTGGGATTGGTAACGTCCTTGCCCTCGCCCGCCATCCAGTCGGTCAGGTTGCGGACCTGCTGGTAGCGCCAGTGGGTGCCGATCAGGTCGGAATCGTTGACCCAGCCGTCATAGAGGTTCTGGCCGGTCTGCATCTGGGTCTGGATCTTCTCGACGACGTCGCCTTCCTGGATGACGTCATGCGTGATCTTGATGCCGGTGATGGCGGTAAAGGCGGGCGCCAGCACCTGCGATTCATACTGGTGGGTGGCGATGGTTTCGGACACGACCTTGATGTCCATGCCGGCGAAAGGCTTCGCGGCATCGATGAACCACTGCATTTCTGCTTCCTGGCCGGCGCGGTCGAGCGTCGACAGAGGGCCGATTTCCTTGTCCAGAAACGCCTTGGCCTCATCCATTCCGGCGTAGGCGTTGCCTACCCCGAGCAACAGGACAAGGGCAGTTGTTGATGTTAAAAATTGCCGTCGCATAGGTTTCCTCCACATTTAGGTTTCAAGTGCGATCTGGAACGGCCGCCGGCACGCGGTCGATCCAACAGTTTCCCCCTCTATACGTAGCGGAACACGCCGACGGCGTAGACCACGGAGAGAGCGAGAGCCCACCACAGGTTGAATCCGACAAGACCCAGCCAAGCGAGATGGATAAAGGCGCTGCCAAGCAGCGACAGAAAAAGACGGTCGCCGCGCGTCGTCTCGAAGCGCAGGATGCCGACGCGCGGATTGCCGCCCGGCGAGGCAAATTCCCAAAACGCCATGCCGCACAGCAGTAGAAGAATGGTGCCGAAGAACGCCGCCGTCGGCCACGTCCACGCCATCCAGGTGAGGTCGAGATTCATGGTGACACCCTCCCCAGGGCAAAGCCCTTGGCGGTGGTGGTGAGGGTGAACCCGTGCTTTTGTTTCATCACACCCTCCCCAGGGCGAAGCCCTTGGCGATGTAGTTGCGGACAAACCAGATGACGAGCGCGCCGGGGATCAGCGTCAGCACGCCGGCGGCAGCGAGCAGGCCCCAATCCATGCCGGCGGCCGAAACGGTGCGGGTCATGGTGGCGGCGATGGGCTTGGCATCGGTGGTCGTCAGCGTGCGAGCGATCAAAAGCTCGACCCATGAGAACATGAAGCAGAAGAAGCAGGCGACACCGATGCCACTGGCGATCAGCGGCATGAATATCCTGACGAAGAAGCGCGGGAAGGAGTAGCCGTCGATATAGGCTGTTTCGTCGATCTCTTTGGGCACGCCCGACATGAAGCCTTCGAGGATCCACACCGCCAGCGGCACGTTGAACAGGCAGTGCGCCAGCGCCACAGCGATGTGGGTGTCGATCAGGCCGAAAGCCGAATAGAGCTGGAAGAACGGCAGCGCGAACACTGCCGGCGGCGCCATGCGGTTGGTCAGCAGCCAGAAGAACAGATGCTTGTCGCCGAGGAAGCGGTAGCGCGAAAAGGCGTAGGCCGCCGGCAGCGCCGCAGCCACGGAAATCACCATGTTCATGACAACATAGGTGATCGAGTTGATGTAGCCCGAATACCAGGACGCATCGGTGAAGATAGTGACGTAGTTGGCGATCGTAGGCTGATGCGGATAGAGCGTCAGCGAGGAGACGATCTCGGCATTGGTCTTGAAGCTCATGTTGATGAGCCAGTAGATCGGCAGCAGAAGCACGATGATGTAGATCGTCGGCACGATCCACCACCAGCGCGATTCCTCGCCGCGCTTGCGCATCAGCCGGGCGACCTGATCCTGCGAAAGCGTGCTCGCCAATTTTCCCGAAGCGGTGGTTTCGCTCACTCTGTCGGCTCTTTCGTTGGCGCCGCTCATCTCAGCGCTCCGCGTCGTAGTTGGTCATCACGGTGTAGAACACCCACGACAACAACAGGATGATCAGGAAGTAGACCAGCGACATGGCGGCCGCCGGACCGAGGTCGAACTGGCCGAGCGCGGTCTTGACGAGGTCGATCGACAGGAAGGTGGTCGAGTTGCCGGGGCCGCCGCCGGTGACGACGAAGGGCTCGGTGTAGATCATGAAGCTATCCATGAAGCGCAACAGCACGGCGATCAAAAGCACACGCTGCATCTTCGGCAGCTGGATATAACGGAACACCGCCCAGCGCGAGGCGCCGTCGATCTTGGCCGCCTGGTAGAAGGCATCCGGGATCGAAACCAGGCCGGCATAGCAGAGCAGCACGACAAGGCTGGTCCAGTGCCAGACGTCCATGATGATGATGGTGACCCAGGCGTCGAACGAATCCTGCACGTAATTGTAGTCGATGCCGAGCGCGTTGACGTAGTAGCCGAGCAGGCCGATGTCGTTGCGGCCGAAGACCTGCCAGATGGTGCCGACGACGTTCCACGGAATGAGCAGCGGCAACGACATAAGCACCAGGCAGACCGGCACGCCCCACCCCTTCTTCGGCATGTTGAGCGCGATGAATATGCCGAGCGGCACTTCGATGGCCAGGATGATGAAGGAGAAGATCAGGTTGCGCACCATCGCTTCCCAGAAGCGGCTGGACGACAGCAGTTCCTCGAACCACTGGGTGCCTGCCCAGAAGAAGACGTTGTTGCCGAAGGTGTCCTGCACCGAATAGTTGACGACCGTCATCAGCGGAATGACGGCCGAGAACGCCACCAGCACCAGCACCGGCAGCACCAGGAACCAGGCCTTGTTGTTCCAGGTCTTTTCCATCTATGCCCCCAACTCGACACGCCCCATCTCAACCAGCCAGGAATCGGCATAGATGTTGATGCCGGCCGGATCGAAGCGAACCTTTGGGTCGGCCGGCACGCTCTCGTCCTCGCCGATGACGGCAGCGATCTCGCGGCCTTCGAGGCTGGCGCGCACCACCTTGTGGCGGCCGAGATCCTCGACCTTGCTGATTTTAACCGCCATGCCGTCACGGCCGAGCCTGACATATTCGGGGCGGATGCCGAGTTCGATGGCGCCGGAGCTCCCAGCGGCGGTCTTTGGCGCGCCGGGCAGCTCGATCCGCTGGCTGCCGATGGTCGCGGTCTTGCCGTCGATCGCCACCGGCATGACGTTCATCCCGGGCGAGCCGATGAAATAACCGACGAAAGTGTGGCGCGGGCGCTCGAACAATTCGGCCGGCGTGCCGATCTGGACGATACCGCCATCATACATGACGACGACCTGGTCGGCGAAGGTCAGCGCTTCAGTCTGGTCATGGGTGACATAGACCATGGTGTAGCCGAAGCGGCGGTGAAGTTGCTTCAATTGCGAGCGCAGCACCCACTTCATATGCGGATCGATGACCGTCAGCGGTTCGTCGAACAGGATGGCATTGACATCCGAGCGCACCAGGCCGCGGCCGAGCGAGATCTTCTGCTTCTGGTCGGCGGTCAGGCCCCTCGCCTTCTTCTTCGCCCACGACGCCAGGTCGATCATCTCCAACGTCTCGCGCACCTTGCGGTCGACATCGGCCTCCGGCACGCCGCGGTTGCGCAGCGGGAAGGCCAGATTGTCGTACACCGTCATGGTGTCGTAGATGACCGGGAATTGGAACACCTGCGCAATATTGCGCTCCTGCGTCGACAGATTGGTGACGTCCTTGCCGTTGAACAGCAACTCACCGTGCGAGGGTTGCAGAAGTCCCGAAATGATGTTGAGCAGCGTGGTCTTGCCGCAACCCGAGGGCCCAAGCAGCGCATAGGCGCCGCCATCCTCGAAAGTGTGGTGCACTTCCCGCAGCGCAAAATCGGCATCCTTCTGCGGGTTGGGCAGGTAGGAGTGCCTGACATGGTTGACGTCGATGCGCGCCATCTCTTCCCCCTCAGGCCGCAAGCTTCGGCGCGGCGACGGCGCTGCCGTTGCTGTCGAAGACCATGATGTGGCGCGGATCGATAAACACCTCGATCTCGGCGTCGGGCTCGAAATCGCGGATGCCGTGGGTCAGCATGACCCAGCGCGCATCGGCAAAATCGAGATGGATGAAGCTTTCCGAGCCGGTGATCTCGGTGATCGTCACCTTGGCGCGCACCGGCACCGCGGCGGCGTTGGGCCGCTCGAGCGACAGATGATGCGGCTGGAAGCCGATCGTGTAGTTGGCGTCGGCAATGCCGGCGAGTTCGGCAGGTACCGGCAGCTTGACGCCGCCCTCGAGAAGGAAATCCGGACCTTTCTTGGCCAGCACGATGGTGTTGAGCGGCGGATCGGCAAAGGTTTTCGCCGTCACCAGGTCGATCGGCTTGCGGAAGACGTCGATGGTCGGCCCGAATTGGGTGATCCGCCCCTCGGACAGCGTCGCCGTATTGCCGCCGAGCAGCAAGGCTTCATGCGGCTCGGTCGTGGCGTAGACGAAAATGGTGCCGGCGGCGGCAAATATCTTGGGCAGCTCGGCGCGCAACTCCTCGCGCAGCTTGTAATCCAGATTGGCGAGCGGCTCGTCGAGCAGCACCAGACTGGCATTCTTGACGATGGCGCGGGCCAGCGCCGTACGCTGCTGCTGGCCGCCGGACAGGCTGAGCGGCGTGCGGTCGAGATAGGGTGTGAGCTTCAAAAGCCCTGCCGCGTTGCGGACTTCCTTGTCGATCTTGGCCTGGTCGGTGCCGGCGACGCGCAACGGCGAGGCGATGTTCTCGTAGACGGTCATCGCGGGGTAGTTGATGAACTGCTGATAGACCATGGCGATCTTGCGCTGCTGCACCGGCATGCCGGTGACATTCTGGCCGTCGAACCAGACTGAACCGGTGGTCGGCACGTCGAGTCCGGCCATCAGCCGCATCAGGCTGGTCTTGCCCGACAGTGTCGGCCCGAGCAAAACGTTGAGCGAGCCGTGCTGAAGCGTCAGCGACACGTCGCGGATATGCTCCACCGCGCCGACCATCTTCGTCACGTTTCTCAGTTCCAGCATGATGCCTCCTCCCAGGCTTTGTGCATCAATCGCCTTCCCTATTCCGCTGCCGCGACATGGCGCCGGCTGATGCCGCGCATGAATTCGTCAAGCGCCGAGGCCTGTTCGCGGCTGAGATGCAGACCCCGCTTGGTGCGACGCCACAATACATCTTCGGCGGTCAGCGCCCATTCGTTTTCGCTGAGGTAGCGTACCTCGGCCTCATAGAGATCGGCGCCGAAATTGCGGCCGAGATCGGCGTTCGACTTGGCAAGGCCGAGCAGCACTTGCGCGCGCGTGCCGTAAAGCCTGGTCAACCGACGCGCCAGGCGCTGGTCGAGGAAAGGATAGGCGCTCTTCAGCTTCGCCACCTGGACGTCGAAACCGGTGGCCGGGAAATCGCCGCCCGGCAAGGGCGCGTTCGCCGTCCACGGCTTGCCGCGCTTGCCGAGAAAACCTTCGACCTTTTCCAGCATCGATTCCGACAACCGGCGGTAGGTGGTGATCTTGCCGCCGAAAGCGTTGACGATCGGCGCCTTGCCCCCGCCGCCATCGGCTTTCAGCACATAGTCGCGGGTCGCTTCCTGCGCCTTCGAAGCGCCGTCGTCATAGAGCGGGCGCACGGCAGAATAGGTCCAGACGATATCGGGACGCGTCACGGCTTCAGCAAAATATTCGCTCGCCGCCGCGCAGAGATAGTCGATCTCGGTGTCGCTGATCTTCACGTCATGCGGATCGCCGGGATAGTCGCGATCGGTGGTGCCGATCAGCGTAAATTCTTCCTCGTAAGGGATGGCGAAGATGATGCGCCCGTCCTTGTTCTGGAAGAAGTAGGCGCGCGGATCATCGAACTTCTTTTTGATGACGATATGACTGCCCTGCACCAGGCGCACATTGTGCACGTCGTTCTGGCCCACAGTGGTCGACAGGACGTGGTCGACCCACGGACCGGCGGCATTGACCAGCAGCCGGGCCTTGACCTCCTCTGCCTCTCCCGTCTGCACGTCTTCCACGCGGATCGCCCACAGATCGCCTTCGCGCCGCGCCCCGACGACTTTCGTGCGGGTGCGGATGGTGGCGCCGCGGTCGGCGGCGTCACGCGCGTTCAATGCCACCAGCCGGGCATCGTTGACCCAGCCGTCCGAGTACTCGAAAGCCTTGTGAAACAGCGGCTTCAGCGGCTTGCCAGCCGGATCCTTGGACATGTCCAGTGTCCGGGTCGCCGGCAGCAATTTGCGGCCACCAATATGATCGTAGAGGAACAGGCCGAGCCGGATCAGCCAGGCCGGGCGCAGGCCCTTGGCGTAGGGCAGCACGAAGCGCATCGGCCAGATGATGTGCGGCGCGTTCTTCCACAGAACCTCGCGCTCCATCAGCGCCTCGCGCACCAGCCGGAACTCGTAGAATTCGAGGTAGCGCAGACCGCCGTGGATCAGCTTGGTCGAGCCGGAGGAGGTTCCGCTGGCAAGATCGTTCATCTCGGCCAGAAATACCGAAAAGCCCCGCCCAACGGCGTCGCGGGCGATGCCGCAGCCATTGATGCCGCCACCGATGACGAAGATGTCACGGACTGCGTCCACAAAGCCCTCCCGCGATTTCGCATTGCAGCATTTTTAGGTTTTTACGAAACCGTAGCGGGATTATTTCGAAATAAGAACGAATGTCAAACGAAATGTAACGGGACCGTGATCGATAGCTTAGCCGAGCGACGTTTCGATCAATTGAACCTCCGCTTCCTCGCAGATCTTGCGCACCGACGGGATGTCGCAACGGTCGGTAATGAAGGTGTTGACTTGCGAGAGATGGCCGATGCGAACCGGCGCGGTGCGTTCGAACTTGGTCTGGTCGGACACCAGGATGACATGCCTGGCATTGGCGATGATGGCTTGCGCCACTTTCACTTCGCGAAAGTCGAAATCGAGCAACGCGCCGTCATGGTCGATGGCCGAGGCGCCGATCACCGCATAGTCGACCTTGAACTGCCTGATGAAATCGACCGCGGCCTCGCCGACAACGCCGCCGTCGGAGCCGCGCACGACGCCGCCGGCGATTACCACCTCGATCGAAGGATAGATGCGCATCCTGTTGGCAACATTGATATTATTGGTGATGACCATGAGCCCGGTATGGTCGAGCAGCGCCTTGCTGACCGACTCGGTCGTGGTGCCGATATTGATGAACAAAGATGCGTTGTCGGGTATCAGCCTGGCCGCCGCGCGGCCGATCGCCTCCTTCTCGTCGGCGGCAATCTTGCGGCGCGCCTCATACTCCATGTTCTCGATGCCGGACGGGAACAAGGCCCCGCCATGAATGCGCGTCAGCAGCCGCTGATCGCAGAGATCGTTGAGGTCCTTGCGGATGGTCTGCGGCGTCACGTTGAAGTGCGTGGCGAGGCCATCGACCAGCACACGGCCATGGTCCTTCGCCATCTGGATGATTTCGGCATGGCGCGGCGACAAATACACTGAGAACCTCCCGTTTTCGTTTTTCTTGTTTGTAGCTGAAAACGAAAGCAATGAAAAGGGAGACGCCGGCTAATGAAATATCGATGATTGCAAAGGCGAACCGGGCAGATACGGCTCAGACCCGCTCCGCCACCTTGCGGGTGACAGCCGCGACTTTACCTGGCGAGCGGATCATCAGGAAATTGCCGGACCAGTATCCCGGGATTCGCCAAGTGCCTTTGATCTCGGTTGCATCACCGTTGATGATGCCGCTGTAGTGAATCGGGTGCGCCTTCAATTGGGCCTTGTCGTATGTCTTGGTAAAGGAGACGGCGTTGCCCTCTCGCTGCCCCTGCAGGCTTGCGTATCTTGCCGTGCTGGTCGCCGCCGGTTCGTGGGTCATCCCCGTCAAGCTGGTTGCCGTCTCGATCAGCGTTGCAACGAAGGAAACCGGCGGCAGTTCGCGCGGATAGAAATAGCGCCCGCTCCAGACGCCCGTCAGATTCTGGCTGACCCCTTCAGCCCTTCCGGCCATATGCTTGCTCGCAAATCCTTGCTGGCTTGCCCCGGCGGCGGCAACCACCCGGGCAATCCCTGTCAGTCCTTCGGGGATCTTGCACACTCGCAGATGACAGTGAAGGCGGTATCGACATCGGCCGCGGTTGTCTCGAACTGGCCTGCCTGGAAGCGGATGGCGACCCGCCCATCGACACGCGTCTGCGTCAGGTAGATACGGCCGTCATTGTTGATGGCGTCGACCAGACGCAGATTGTGCTCGTCGCAGTCAGCGCCGGATGCGGCGCGATGCCGGAACGAGAACAGCGACAGCATCGGCTGGCTGGCGAGCTCGAAATCCTCCTCCTCGGCCAGGCGCGCTGCTATGCCTTCGCTCCAGGCGACGTGATTGCGGATCATGGTGCGCAGCGCCTCAAGGCCATGGGCGCGCAGCAGGAACCACAGCTTCAGCGCCCGGAAGCGACGGCCGAGAGGCACCGACCATTCGGAGTAGTTGATGATGCCGTCATGGCCGCGAGTTTTCAGATAGTCCGGCTTGATCGCCAGCGTGCGCACGAGATCCTCCGGCTGGCGGACGAACTGGATCGAGCAGTCGAATTGCGCGCCCAGCCATTTGTGCGGGTTGAAGACGATCGAGTCCGCGCCCTCGACACCGGTCCAGAAATGCCGGTATTCCGGACAGATCATCGCCGATCCGGCCCAGGCGGCGTCGATATGCAGATAGAGCCCCTGGCGTTTGGCCACCGCGGCCACTTCAGCGATGTCGTCGGTGCCGCCGGTGCTGGTGCCGCCGACGCACGCGATGATGCCGGCCGGCAATAGGCCGGCGGCGCGGTCGGCAACAATCGCCGCTTCCAAAGCCGCGGTATCCATGGCGCGGTAGGTGCCAGCGACGGGAATGCGGACGAGGTTTTCCTCGCCAATGCCGGCGACCCAGATGGCGCGGTCGATCGAGGTGTGCACCTGGTCGGAGGAATAGACGCGCAGCCTGCCCTGCCCGGAAAGACCCTTCTTGTTGCCCTGCCAGTCGAGCGTGCGCTCGCGCATGGTCAACACGGCGGCCAGCGTCGCCGATGATGCGGAGTCCTGGATCACGCCGGAAAAGCCTTCGGGCAGGCCGAGCGCCTGGCGCATCCAGTCGACGATGCGCGTCTCAAGCTCTGTCGCCGCCGGCGAGGTCTGCCACAGCATGCACTGCGCGGCCATCGCAGAGACCAGATATTCGGCCACCACCGAGACGGGTGCTGCATTGGCCGGGAAATAAGCAAAGAAACGCGGATGCTGCCAATGCGTCATGCCGGGCACGATCTTGGCTTCGAAATCGGCGAAGATCGTCTCCATCGATTCCGCGGCCTCCGGCGGAGAAGCTTCGATGCTCCTGAAGATCTCGCCCGGCGCTATGGCAGGTCGCACGGGCCGATCGCGAAGGCCGGCGCGGTAATCAGCGCCCCAGTCGGCGGCGCGCCTCGACCAGTCGCGGAATTGCTCGTTGTCCATGGATCCTCCCGACGCGCCGATCAGCCAGCCGTTTGAATTTTGATTAACATGTTAAATAGAGACAGGCAACCGCGACGAAGGTTCCCGCGCTACCCCGGAAAATCCGGCAGGCTGGCAAAGGCCGTCTTCAACGCGTTCGACCAGCCTTCGGAAATAGCACGATAATATCGATCGTCATGGCCGATGCGCTTTTTCAAACCCACCGTGAACGTGTCCTCCTCCAGGAACAGCAGGTCGAGAGGCAGGCCGACGGACAGGTTCGATTTCAGCGTCGAATCGAACGACACCAGCAAGAGCTTGACCGTTTCAGCCAGGCTCATCGTCCTTTCATAGGCACGGATGATGATCGGCTTGCCGTATTTGGTCTCGCCGATCTGGAAGAACGGCGTGTCGTCGGTCGATTCGATGAAATTGCCCTCGGGATAGATCATGAACAGCCGTGGCGGGCTGCCCTTGATCTGGCCGCCGAGGATGAAGGAGGCGTTGAAATAGGAATCCGCCTTTTCGCCGGCAGGCGACGAGCTGGCGATGACTTCCTTGACGGTGTCGCCGACCAGCCGAACCGTCTGGTACATGGATGGGGTCTCGAGCAGCGTCGCGTGGCGTTCCGCCACCGCCTTGGTGCGCTCGTCGAGCAGGCTGACCACGGCCTGCGTCGTAGCCAGATTGCCGGCCGACATCAGTACGATGACGCGCTCGCCTGGCTCTTCCCAGACATGCATCTTCTTGAAAGTGGAGATCGAATCCATCCCTGCATTGGTGCGCGTGTCCGACATGAACACGAGTCCACGATCGATCTTGAGGCCGACGCAATAAGTCATGGAATCTCTTCAGGCAGCAATCTTGCCGGAGACTACTGCTCTACCGTGACGGTGACTGCAAGCTGTTCCTCCGCCTGTCCCAGTCGAATTCCCGACACCGGCGAGGCGTCGCGATAATCACGGCCGGTGGCTACCCTGACATAGCGTTCATCGGGGGAAATGCCGTTGGCGGCGTCGAAGGCGACCCAGCCGAGACCCTGAACATGGGCTTCGGCCCAGGCATGGCTTGCCGCCTGCTCGATGGCCGCATCCATCATCAGATAGCCACTGACATAGCGGGCCGGAAAACCCATGACGCGGGCTGCGGTGACAAAGATGTGGCTGTGATCCTGGCAAACGCCGGTCTTCAGCGCCAATGCCTCTTCCGCCGGGGTCGTCACGCTGGTGGTGCCCGGCGTGTAGGCGACGCGCTCGACGATCAGGGCCATCAGCCGATGCAGCCTTTCGATGTCGGTACCTTTGCCGACCGCCGCGGCAAGCTCGCTTATGCCCTCGCCGGGGATGGTCAAAGCTGTCTCCTGGCTGAACAGCCACAGTGGCGCAAAGCCGTGATGCGGACCCGAGACGCCTGCTGTGTCGCGCGTGACAACCTCGCCGGAGGCCTCGACGGTGATGAAGTCGCGCTCGCCATCGACGCTCAACAGCCTGTTATCGTTGCCGAAATGGTCGTTAAAGCGGACTTCCTCGCGCGCGCCCTCGATCTTCAGCGCCCAGGACAAGACGGTCTGCGTCGGTCCGCTGACCGGTAACAGGCGCAGCCGCTGCAACAGATAGTGCACCGGCGCGTCGTAGCGGTATTCGGTACGGTGGGTGATCTTGAGCCGCATGCCTATTTTCCGTTTGTAAGCATGATCTTATCCGAAAACCGGGTCCCACTTGTCGCTAGCGCGGCCCTCCGGTTCGCGATCATGCTCAATTGAACCGGTAATCTTGTGCGATCTCTTCGCCAAGCTTGGTGTTGTCTTGAATGAACCTGGCCAGGAATTCGTGCAGGCCGGCGTCGAATATGTCCTTGATCGACCCTGCCTGCAGCATCGCCTGTGTCCTGTCGACGGTGGCGTGGCAGGCATGACGGTCGCCATAGTCGTCGCCCAGGAACTTCAGATGCTCGGCGAGAAAACGATAACAGAAGGTCAGCGAACGCGGCATGCGCACATTGAGGATCAGATAGTCGGCAATATTGGTCGGTTTGTAGTCGGCCTCATAGACCCAGCGATAGGAACGGTGCGCCGACACCGAGCGCAGGATCGATTCCCATTGGTAGTTGTCGAGGCTCGAGCCGACCCAGGAGATCGACGGCAGCAGCACGTAATATTTCACGTCGAGGATGCGTGCCGTGTTGTCGGCCCGCTCGACATAGGTGCCGAGCTGCGAGAAGTCGAAGATCTCGTTGCGCAGCATCGTGCCGTAGAACGAGCCGCGGATCAGCGCCGTCTCGCGTTTGATGGCGTCGAGCACACTCGGCAGGTCGCGCTCGTCGATCGGCTTTGCCAGCATGCGCTTCAGGGCCATCCAGGCTTCGTTGATGCTCTCCCAGGTCTCGCGCGTCAGCGCGGTGCGCACCATGCGGGCATTGTTGCGAGCGGTCTCGATCGCCGACATCGTGCTCGACGGGTTCGAGGTGTCGCGCAGCAGGAAGTCGGCGACGTTGGCGGCGGTATAGTCCTTGTATTTCTGCGTGAAGGTGACGTCGGAGCCGGCGCTGAGCAGCACCGAATTCCACTCTTCCGACGCGCTCTGGGTGCGGGTCAGAGCCATGCGAAGGCCGGCATCGACCAGACGCGCCATGTTTTCCGCCCGCTCGATATAGCGGTTCATCCAGTAGAGCCCGTTGGCGGTGCGGCCGAGAAGCATGTGAAGTGGCCTTCGGGCTAGTGAGTAGGGAATAGTGAGTAGGGATTAGTAAGCATTTGAATCTCTGTGGAATATGGCATTTCTTGTCCCTCTACTGCCTACTGCCTACTGCCTACCTAATCGTCCAACACCCACGTATCCTTCGTCCCGCCGCCTTGCGAGGAATTCACGACCAACGACCCCTCCTTCAGCGCCACCCGCGTCAAGCCGCCGGGCACGATCTGGATTCGGTCGGAGACCAGAACATAGGGTCGCAAGTCGACATGGCGCGGCGACAGGCCTTTTTCTGTCAGGATCGGGCAGGTCGACAGCGCCAGCGTCGGCTGGGCGATGTAGTTGGAAGGCTTCGCCTGCAGCTTCTTGGCGAAATCCTGGCATTCCTTCTTGGTCGCAGCCGGCCCCACCAGCATGCCGTAGCCGCCGGAGCCGTGCACTTCCTTGATGACCAGCTCATGGATGTGTTCGAGCACGTATTTCAGGCTGTCGGGCTCCGAGCAGCGCCAGGTCGGGATGTTGCCGAGGATGGCTTTGCGGCCGGTGTAGAACTCGACGATGTCGGGCATGTAGGAATAAATCGCCTTGTCGTCGGCGATGCCGGTTCCCGGCGCGTTGGCGATGGTGATGTTGCCGGCGCGGTAGACGTCCATAATGCCGGGCACGCCAAGGGCCGAGTCCGGCCGGAAGGTCAGCGGATCGAGGAAGGAATCGTCGACGCGCCGGTAAAGCACGTCGATCTGCTTGTAGCCTTCGGTCGTGCGCATGGCGACGTGGCCGTCTACAACGCGCAGATCCTGGCCTTCGACCAACTGCACGCCCATCTGGTCAGCGAGGAAGGCATGTTCGAAATAGGCGGAGTTGAAGCTGCCCGGCGTCAGCACGGCAATGGTCGGTGCACCCTTGGTGCTTTGCGGCCGCACTGCCGCCAGCGACTGGCGCAGCAATTGCGGATAATTCTCCACCGGCCGCACCTTGATCTGCTGGAACAGCTCGGGAAATAGCTGCATCATCGTCTCGCGATTCTCCAGCATGTAGGAGACCCCCGACGGCGTGCGCGCATTGTCCTCCAGCACGTAGAACTCGTTCTCCGAGATGCGGACGATATCGACGCCGATAATGTGGGTGTAGACGCCGGCCGGTGGCCGCACTCCGATCATTTCCGGCAGGAACGCCTCGTTCCTGGCGATCAGCTCCCTCGGCACGCGGCCGGCGCGCAGGATTTCCTGGCGGTGGTAAATGTCGTCGAGGAAAGCGTTCAGCGCCTGCACGCGCTGCTCGATGCCTTGCGTCAGCCTTCGCCATTCATTGCCGGAGATGATGCGCGGCACGATGTCGAAGGGGATCAGCCGCTCGGAGGCTTCCTGCTCGCCATAGACGGCGAAGGTAATGCCGGTCTTGCGGAAGACGCGCTCGGCGTCCTGCATCTTTTCGGTAAGCCTGGCCGGGTCCTGCTCCTTCAGCCAGCGGTCGTAAGCCGTATACGGTTGTCTAAGCCCGGAAACTTCCGGAAGCATTTCATCGAACGCTGCCAATCGCATACTCCCCTGTGACGCCATTTCACTGGCGTCGCGGGAGAAAATCAAGCGCAATCGGTGATTTGGAGGATATCGGCGATCAGTATGTTCCGACTGCCCAAAATTCGGGCAGTCGGAACAGGACCTTAATCAGGCTCTGCCTTGTCGCCGGGCAAGTGCCTGATGCGGCCATAGCAGTTCACCGTTTCATGGAAACGGCGACCTGCCATGGCTTTTTGCTTCGACGCAATTCCGGGCGGAAAACCGCTTCACACTTTTCCTGGAATTGCTTTAGAATGCGCGGAAAGTGACGACCGTGAAGGTGTCCTTGATTCCGGGAATAATCTGCACCTTCTCGTTGACGAAGTGGCCGACATCTTCCTCGTCGTCGACGTAGAATTTGGCAAGCAGGTCGTAATTGCCGGCGGTCGAGTAGATTTCCGAGGCGATTTCGGCATCGGCGAGCGCGCTGGCGACCTCATAGGACTTGCCCAGATCGCACTTTATCTGCATGAAAAACGTCTTCATTGCCGGTCCCGATCAAGCTTCAGCACACAAGCGGCCCTTGTGGCAGACTGCCGCCCGGCTTTCAAGCATCAGGCCGAGCGCGCCTTGGCGACGGCTTGTCTCAGTTCGGACACCGGCATGCCGCGCCGATACAAGTTGCCGCCGATGACCAGGGCTGGCGTGCCGCGCAGCTTGAAAGCCGTCGCCTGGGCTTCCGTGCGGACAAGGGCAGCGTCGATGTCGGGTTCACGGATGGCGAGGTCGGCACGCACCATCGCCACATCGACACCGACGGAAGAAAGGATGTCGTTGGTGCGGCGTTCCGAAAGGCCGCGCTGGTTGGTCATCAGCGCATCGACCGCCGCGGCATAGTGTTCGCCGCTCAGCAGCGTCACCCGCGCCGCGTCGCGCGACACGTCGCCGAAGATCGGCCAGTCCTTCATCACAAGCCGAATGCCGCTGTCCTCTTCCATCAACTTCTTCAGCTCGACGAAAACGAGTTTGCAGATCGGGCACTGATAGTCGACGAATTCGGCGATGGTGACATCGCCATCGGGGTTGCCGAGCGCTGGAATGGCGGGGTCGAAGGCGACTTCCGTGACGGTCGGCCCAGTGCTTGCCCAGGCGGGCAAGGGAGCCAAAACTGCGAGGCTTGCCGCGCCCTTCAGCAAAAGGCGCCGGTCGATCGGCTGCTTGAACATGGTCGTCCCCTGGTTGCGCGAACGGGTCCCCACCCGTCCCTACGATGCGCGCCCCGCGTTAAAGGAGGCTTAAGCATGATCTTGTGGCACTTGCGTGGCAAATATTGCGGTTGCTGAAACCGTGAGGCTCCGCCAAGCGTATGGTATGATGCGTCCTGGGACAGGTTTTGTTGAGGACAATGGAGACAGGCCATGCGCCGCATCGCATTCGCAGTCGTTTCATTGCTGTTCGCGTTGTTCGTCTCGGCAGCCCTTGCCGGCGACGCCGAAGTCAAGGCCGGCCAGGCCGTCATCGATGGTCAGTTGAAGGCGCTCATCGCCAATGATGGCGCCAAGGCGTACAGTTTCGCCGCTCCAAATGTGAAGCGCATCTTTCCGACCGTCGACACCTTCATGAACATGGTGACCAACGGCTATCCGCCGGTGCGCCAGCCGCAGAGCTATTCCTTCGGCAAGGTCGAGCAGATGGGGCCAACTTCGATAATCCAGCAAGTGCTGATCGTCGGACCCGACGGCAAGGACTATGAGGCGGTCTACACGCTGGAACAGCAGCCCGACGGCAGCTTTCAGATCACCGGCTGCAGCTTGCGCGCAGCGAATTCGCTCAGTACCTGAGGCCCGGCTACAGCACCGGAATATCACCCCTCGCCCATGCCTCGGAAATCTCAGCCGTGCGCGCCTCAAAGGCCCGGGCCTCGATCGCGGCGCGAATGTCCTGCATCAGCTTCTGATAGTAGGACAGGTTGTTCCAGGTCAGAAGCATCGCCCCCAGCGCCTCTTGCGAGCGCACGAGATGGTGCAGATAGGCGCGTGAGTAGTCGCGCGCGGCCGGGCAGTCGCTCTCCTCATCCAGCGGCCGCGGATCGTCCGCGTGGCGGGCATTCCTGAGATTGACCTTGCCGCGCCTGGTATAAGCCAGGCCATGGCGGCCGGCGCGGGTCGGCATGACGCAGTCGAACATGTCGATGCCGCGCGCCACCGATTTCACGATGTCGTCCGGCGTGCCGACGCCCATGAGATATCGAGGCTTGTCGTCAGGCAATTCCGGACAGGTGATCTCCAGCATATTCAGCATCACCGCTTGCGGCTCGCCGACGGCCAGGCCGCCGACGGCATAGCCCTTCAGCTCCATCGCGCTCAGCGCCTGCGCCGAGCGCACCCTGAGTGCTGCGTTGTCGCCACCCTGGACGATGCCGAACATGGCCTTGCCGGGCTGGTCGCCGAACGCTGTCTTGCAGCGCTCGGCCCAGCGCAGCGACAGCTCCATCGCGCGCTCGATCTCCTTGAGGTCGGCCGGCAGCGCTGTGCATTCGTCAAGCTGCATCTGGATGTCGGAATCGAGCAGGCCCTGGATCTCGATCGAGCGCTCCGGCGACATCTCGTAGGCAGCGCCGTCAATGTGCGAGCGAAAGGTGACGCCCTTCTCGGTCAATTTTCTGAGCTTCGACAGCGACATGACCTGAAAACCGCCACTGTCGGTCAGGATCGGCTGTGGCCAGCGGGCGAACTCATGCAGGCCGCCAAGCCGCGCCACGCGCTCGGCGCCTGGCCGCAGCATAAGATGATAGGTATTGCCCAGGATGACGTCGGCGCCGACGCCGCGCACCTGGTCCATATACATGGCCTTGACCGTGCCGCCGGTGCCGACCGGCATGAAGGCCGGCGTGCGGATTTCGCCGCGCGGCATGTCGATGACACCGCGCCGCGCCTTGCCGTCGGTGGCGAGAATCTTGAAGGTGAATGTCTCAGCCATTGAATTCCTTGTCATGGACAGGCGCGCCTGGCGCCTGCCTGTCGAGCGACTGCCGGTATTGGATGCAGCCGCGCATGAATTTCGGCCATGGCGGCACAGCAATCGATGGATCGGTCTTTTCCGGCAGCAGGTCCCACAGGTTGGGATGATGCCAGCATAAATCATGGCCGGTAGAATCTCGGTGCTGGCGAATGCCGGCACGCAATTTCTTCACTTCAGCGATCAGGCTCTCGCGATCAAAGGCTTGCAGATCATCGTCCATCGCTCATCTCCGCTCGATAAAGCAGGCTTGCGTCTCCATAAGAGTAGAATCTGTAACGGTTCTCGATGGCATGAGCGTAGGCCGCACGCATCGTATCTAGGCCGCTGAAGGCCGAAACCAGCATGAACAGCGTCGAACGCGGCAGATGAAAGTTCGTCATCAGCAGGTCGGCGGTCTTGAACCGATAGCCCGGCGTGATGAAGATGTCGGTCGGGCCGGACCAGGCGGTCAGCGAGCCATCAGGCCGTGCCGCGCTCTCCAGCAGGCGCAGCGAGGTCGTGCCGACAGCGATGATGCGCCCGCCCCGCGCCTTGGCGCCATTCAGAGCGTCGGCTGTTGCTTCGCTGACCGAGCCGGTCTCGGCATGCATCTTGTGGTCAGCGGTGTCGTCCGCCTTGACCGGCAGGAAGGTGCCGGCGCCGACATGCAAGGTGACGAAGCGGCGTTCGATGCCTTTAGAGTCGAGTGCTGCAAACAGTTCCGGCGTGAAATGCAGGCCGGCGGTGGGCGCTGCCACAGCACCTTCCTCTTTGGCATAGATGGTCTGGTAGTCGGTCAGGTCGCGCGCGTCGTCGTCGCGCTTCGACGCGATATAGGGCGGCAGCGGGATGCGGCCGACGGCATGCAGCGCCTCGTCGAGAAACGGCCCCGACAGGTCGAAACCGAGCAGCACCTCGCCGGCATCGCCCTTCTCGATCACCGTGGCGTCGAGCTGGCCGAGGAAACAGGAATTGCCGTCATGGCCGAAATGGATGCGGTCGCCGGCGGCGATGCGCTTGCCCGGCCGCATGAAGGCCAGCCAGCGGTCCGGCGCCATGCGCATATGCAGCGTGGCGTCGACCTGCGCCTGCGCTTCACCGCGCCGCCTGATGCCTCTCAACTGTGCCGGAATGACCTTGGTGTCGTTGAAGACCAACACGTCGCCCTGTCTGAGCAAGGACGGAAGGTCGCGCACCGAGCGGTCCAAAAGACCCTCGCCCGGCCTGACCACCAGCATTCTGGCGCTGTCGCGCGGCTCGGCCGGGCGAAGCGCGATGCGCTCCTCAGGCAGGTCGAAGTCGAAGAGGTCGACGCGCATCAGTAGAGCCGGACGAGCAGCGCTCCGGCCAACAGCAGCACCGCGCCGGCGATGCGGCCGAGCGAAATCTCGCGCACCGCCACGCCGAGAAAGCCGACGCGATCGATCAGCATGCCGGCCAGCAACTGGCCGGCAACCAGGAACGCCATCAACGCGGCTGCACCAATGCGCGGCGTAAGAATGGTTGACAGGGTAACATAGAAACCGCCGAGCATGCCGCCGGCGATGAACAGCCAAGGCGCCGGTGCCTTCCAGTCGAGCGAGATGTCCTGCAGCCGCACAACGGCAATGGAGATGATACCAAGCACGATCGCGCCCGACAGGAACGAAAACGCAGCAGCCGCGACCGGGAGCCCCAGGCCGCGCGCCAGCTGCGAGTTGATCGGCGCCTGGACGGCGATGAAGGCGCCTGACAGGATGCCGAGCAGCGACCAGACCACGCCCATCATCTTCGTTTGTCCTTACCTGACGTCGGCCGCGACCTTCAGCGACACGATCTTGTCGGGATCGACGACCGGCTCGCCGCGCTTGATCTTGTCGACATTGTCCATGCCTTCGATGACCTGGCCCCAGACCGTGTACTGGCGGTTGAGGAAGGCGGCATCGTCGAAGCAGATGAAGAACTGCGAATTGGCGGAGTTCGGGTTCTGCGAACGTGCCATCGAGCAGGTACCGCGGCCATGGTTGGCGTTGGAGAATTCAGCCTTCAGGTCCGGCTTTTCCGAGCCGCCCATGCCCGCACGCGACGGCGCGAAGGTCGGCTTCGACGAATTGCCGAACTTCACGTCGCCGGTCTGCGCCATGAAGCCTTCGATGACGCGGTGGAAGACCACGCCGTCATAGGCGCCTTCGCGGGCCAGTTCCTTGATGCGGGCGACGTGGCCGGGAGCCAAATCGGGGAACAGTTCGATGACGACCTTGCCCTTGGTCGTTTCCAGGATGAGCGCGTTCTCGCGGTCCTTGATCTCAGCCATGTCGTATATCCTTTATCTCAGAAAAACAGATTGATTTGATTGGTTTACTTGTCGGCGGCGATGCGTACCTTGATCATGCGGTCGGGCTCGCTGACCGTGCCGTTGTCGGCCTCGTCACCCTTCTTGATCTTGTCCACCAGTTCGATGCCGCTGACGACATTGCCGACGATGGTGTACTGGCCATCGAGGTTCGGAGCCGGCGCGAACATGATGAAGAACTGCGAATTGGCGGAGTTCGGGTCCTGAGAACGGGCCATACCGAGCGTGCCGCGCTTGAAATGTTCGCTCTGCGAGAATTCGGCCGGCAGGTCGGGCAGGTCTGAACCGCCGGTGCCGACGGCCTCGGGGCTGAACCCCTTCTTCATGTTGCCGAACTTGACGTCGCCGGTCTGCGCCATAAAGCCGTTGATGACGCGGTGGAATGCGACATCGTTATAAGCCCCTTCGCGCACCAGCTTCTTGATCTGGGCGACATGCTTGGGTGCCAGGTCGGGGCGTAGCGCGACGGTGACGTCGCCGTTCTTCAAGGTGATGACCATGGTGTTTTCCGGTTCGGCGGCGAAGGCCGAAACGGATGCGGTCACGAGACCGGCAAGCACGACGAGAAACGAGGCGAGCTTTTTCAGCTGCATAAGGGATCTCCGAAGGTCTTTGTTAGGGTGCATGTCGTTGCCCCAAAAACCGGCATCCACTTTGGGGCGACATGCACTATTTCGCGAATTTGGCGGTGAGCGCACCGGCAACGGCGGCCGGTACGAAGGGACGGATGTCTCCGCCCATCGAGGCTATCTGGCGCACAAGTGTGGCGGTAATGGTGCGTACCGATGGGCTGGCGGGCAGAAAAACCGTCTGCAGTTCCGGCGCCATGGTCTCGTTCATGCCGGCCATCTGCATCTCGTAATCGAGATCGGTGCCGTCGCGCAGGCCGCGGATCATGATCGAGGCGCCATGCTTGCGGGCCGCGTCGATGACCAGCCCGTCAAAGGCGACGACCTTGATCCGGTCGCCGTCGCGGCCAAATTCAGCCTTGGTCGCGGCCTCGATCAGCTTCACCCGTTCGTCGAAGGAAAACAGCGGCGTCTTGCCGGGGTGGGTGCCGATCGCCGCATAAACCGTGTCGGCGACAGCCAGCGATGCCTTCAGGACATCGAGATGGCCGTTGGTCAGCGGGTCGAAGGAGCCGGCATAAAGGGCGATGCGATCGGTCATGGGAGGTGCTTCTAGCGGGGCATTGGGCGGAAGGCAAATGCGATTGGGAACATCTGCGTGAACCTTTTCGCAGACATGAACGACAGATGAATGCCTTGATCACGAAGACTTCACGCCGCGTTCGCTAGTTTGCACTTCGGAAAATGAAACCAAAACCCGATCTAACCGTTGGATAGGCGCAGGAGAACACGCACATGCTGATCTACATGCTCGCCACCGCAATGACCGTCGCCATGCTGATCGCCACCGCATTCGGATTGCATAGCGAGGCAGAGCGCGTCCGTGTCCGCACAAAGCGGTTCGAAGGTTTCGGCGCTCGCTGGCCCCACCGTCGCCCCTGATTTATTGCTAGTTCTTGTTTGCGCCGGCCCATCGGGCCGGCGTTGTTGCTCAAACCTATTCGGTGCTGTCCGGTACGGCATCTCCGGCGCCGGCCTCAATGACACCCTCTTCGACATCCTCGTCGGCCTGCGGCTCCGAAATCCGTTCGACCGAAACCACCTTCTCGCCTTCGGCGGTGTTGAAGATGGTCACGCCCTTGGTGGCGCGGCTGGCGAAACGGATACCGTTGACCGGCACCCGGATGACCGTGCCGCCATCCGAAACCAGCATGATCTGGTCGTCATTGCCGACCGGGAAAGTCGCCACCAGCTGGCCGATCTCGGCCACCTTCGACACGTCGGTGGCGCGGATGCCCTTGCCGCCGCGTCCGGTCAGGCGGAAATCGTAGGATGACGAGCGCTTGCCGTAGCCATATTCGGTCACCGTCAGCACATACTGCTCATGCGCCTTGAGCTCTTCGTAACGGCTGTCGGAAAGCTCGGTCTCCTCGCCAATCTCCTCATTGGTGAGTGCAATCTCTTCTTCCTCGCCGGTCACCTCGGCGGCAAGCCGCCGCTCCAGTGCTGCCCGCTTGAGGTAGGCGGAGCGTTCCGCCGGTGAAGCATCGACATGCTCGATGACCGACATGGAGATGATGCGGTCGGTCTCGGCCATGCTTATGCCGCGCACGCCGACCGAATTGCGGCTCTGGAAGACGCGCACATCGCCAACGCGGAAGCGGATGCACTGGCCGGAGCTGGCGGTCAAAAGCACATCGTCATTGTCTGTGCAGGTCTCGACGCCGAGAATCTCGTCGCCCTCCTCCTCCAGCTTCATGGCGATCTTGCCATTGCGGTTGACCTGGACGAATTCGGACAGCTTGTTGCGGCGCACGGTGCCGCGCGTGGTGGCGAACATGACGTCGAGTTCGCCCCAGCTGGTCTCGTCCTCGGGCAGCGGCATGATGGTGGTGATGCGCTCGCCCTGCTCCAGCGGCAGCATGTTGATCAGCGCCTTGCCGCGCGACTGCGGATTGCCGATTGGCAGCCGCCAGACCTTTTCCTTGTAGACGATGCCGCGCGAGGAGAAGAACAGCACCGGCGTATGCGTGTTGGCCACAAACAGCCGGGTGACGAAATCCTCTTCCTTGGTCGACATACCGGAGCGGCCCTTGCCGCCGCGGCGTTGCGCCCGGTAGAGCGACAGCGGCACGCGCTTGATGTAGCCGGAATGGCTGACGGTGACGACCATGTCCTCGCGCTGGATCAGGTCCTCGTCTTCCATGTCGGCGCCGCCGTCGGTGAGCTCGGTGCGGCGCGGCGTGCCGAACTCGTCGCGCACGGCGGCAAGCTCGTCCTTGACGATCTGCTGGATGCGGGCGCGGGACGACAGAATGTCGAGGTAATCCTTGATCTCGTCGCCGATCGTGTTCAGCTCGTCGGCGATTTCGTCACGGCCGAGCGCGGTCAGGCGCTGCAGGCGCAGTTCGAGGATTGCGCGCGCCTGTTCCTCGGAGAGGTTGTAGGTGCCATCCTCATTGATGCGATGGCGCGGATCGTCGATAAGCAGAATCAATGACTCCACGTCCCCGGAGGGCCAGCGCCGCTCCATCAACTGCTCGCGCGCCGTCTGCGGATCGGGCGCGGTGCGGATCAGCTTGATCACTTCGTCGATGTTGGCGACGGCGATGGCGAGGCCGACCAGCACGTGGGCGCGGTCGCGCGCCTTGCGCAGCAGGAATTTCGTGCGCCGGCTAATCACCTCTTCGCGGAAGCTGACAAACGCCTTCAGCATGTCGGTCAGGTTCATCACTTCCGGCTTGCCGCCGTTCAGCGCCACCATATTGGCGCCGAAGGAGGTTTGCAGCGGCGTGAAGCGGTAAAGCTGGTTGAGAATGACGTCGGCGACAGCGTCGCGCTTCAGCTCGATGACGACGCGGTAGCCCTGGCGGTCGCTTTCGTCGCGAATGTCGGAAATGCCTTCGATGCGCTTGTCGCGCACCAGCTCGGCCATTTTCTCGATCATCGAGGCCTTGTTCACCTGGTACGGGACTTCCGTGATGATGATCGATTCACGGTCGTTGCCGCGCTGCTCGACATTGACCTTGCCGCGCATGACGATGGAGCCACGACCCGTCGCATAGGCGCTGTAGATGCCGGAACGGCCGAGCACGATGCCGCCGGTCGGGAAATCGGGACCCGGAATGATCTCCATCAGCGCCGGCAAATCGATCGCCGGATTGTCGATGATGGCGATGGCGCCGTTGCAGATCTCGGCCAGATTATGCGGCGGAATATTGGTGGCCATGCCGACGGCAATGCCGCCGGAACCGTTGACCAGAAGGTTGGGGAAGCGAGCCGGCAGCACCTTCGGCTCGGTGTCGGAGGCGTCATAAGTCTCCTGGAAATCGACGGTTTCCTTGTCGATGTCCTCCAGCAGCTCATGTGCGACCTTGGTCAGCCGCGATTCGGTGTAGCGCATCGCCGCCGGCGGATCGCCGTCGATGGAGCCGAAATTACCCTGCCCGTCGATCAGCGGAACGCGCAGCGACCAGTCCTGCGCCATGCGCACTAAGGCGTCGTAGATCGAGGCGTCGCCATGCGGATGGTATTTACCCATCACGTCGGCGACCGGGCGGGCCGACTTCACATATTTGCGGTTCCAGTGATAGCCGCTCTCATGCGCCGCATAGAGAATGCGGCGGTGCACCGGCTTCAGGCCGTCGCGCACATCGGGCAGCGCACGGCTGACGATCACGCTCATGGCATAAGAGAGGTAGGAGCTCTGCATCTCCTCGATGATGGAGATGGGCTCGATGCCGGTGGGGCCGCCGTCGGCGCCGCGCGGGGGTTTTTGGTCGGTCAAATCGGATCACAATCTAATCAGGAATCATTGACCGCTTATATAGGAAGCACGGCCGAAACTCCAATATTCGTGGTGCTTTTCCAATGACGATTTCAGCGGTAAATTCAAATGGATACCTCTGATTGCGACGATTTGGCCATAACGCATTCGCCGCCGCCAGGGGCAAAAGCCTGCGAAGGACAGTTTTCCAAGCCAGAACGTATCAGGAGGCAGGCGGACGCATTAGCGGGTAGCCATCCGCCGGGCGCGATAGTCGCCGGGCGTTTCGCCCATGACGCGCCGGAAACGGCGGTTGAACGTCGACAAATCGTTGAAACCGGCCTCGAAGGCGATTGCCGAGATGGCATCGCCTGACATGCGCAGCCGCACCGCCGCGCGGTGCAGCCGGGTTCTCAGCAGAAACTGATAGGGCGTCATGCCGGCGACCTGCCGGAAGGTGCGCAGGAAATGATACGGGCTGGTCGCCGTCGCGCAGGCAAGCTCGGAAAGCGAGACCGGCCTGTCGGCATTGAGCTCGATCTGCCGCACCGCCTCGGCAACCCGTTTCTGGTCGCGGCGGCTCGGCGGTCGAACGCCAGGCACCGCATCGCTGGCGACGGGCAGTGCTGCGCCGGCAACTGCCAGTGCTGCACCGGCAATTCGCAGGCCAAGCTCTTCAAAGGCGTCGATGTCGACCATCTCGCGCGCCGCTTCCGCCTCGGCCAGCAGCGATGCGAGCGCCGGCAAAGGCGGCATATGCGGCACGCCGAAGGCGAGCTTGCTCGCGCCGGGCACGTCGCTGGCGATGCGGTCGAGATAGGCCGGAGCGAAGTGGAAGGACAGGCAACGGTCGCCGGCGCCATGCTCATGCCCGCATTCATAGCAGGCGCCGACATTGCCTAGCAGGATTGCGCCCGGCGCCAGCATGGCGGCGCCTTGCCTGGTGCGGTAGCGGAAGGTGCCGCTGGTGACAGCGGCAACGCAGAAGGTGTCGTGCGCCTCCTCGAACGGGCGGTCGCCGGCGCCGGCCGTGCACAGCACGTCGGACACATGCCAGCCCTGCCCCGATGCCAGGTTTTGTTCGCTCGTCGTCATGGCTTGAAAGATAGCAATTTTTCCCAAGCGCGACACCCTGCCGGGGCCTATCGCTTGCAGCCTCCTGACACAACGAAGGCAGCAAGTATGATCGGTACATCCTCCTTTGCCGAAGCGCTCCACAGCGACGGCCCCAACCCCGGTCTGGCTGACAAGCTTGATCTCTACGGCCGCTTCGTCGGCGCCTGGACATTCGATGCCACGCGCCATCTCGAGGACGGCACGGTTCTCACCGGACGCGGCGAGGTGCATTTCGGCTGGGTCCTGGAAGGCAGGGCGATCCAGGATGTATGGATCCTGCCCGCGCGGGATGCCGGCCCCTCGCCTTCTCTCGGCAAATGGACTTTCTATGGCACAACGCTGCGGGCCTATGATCCCGGCTCGGATGCCTGGCACATCTTCTGGAGCGACCCGCGCAACCAATACTACAGCCGCCAGCTTGGTCGCGCCGAAGGCGACACGATTGTGCAGGTCGGCGCCGACGGCACTGGTTCCTCGGTCCGCTGGAGCTTTTCGCGCATCACGAAAGACAGCTTCCGCTGGCTCGGCGAGCGTTCGCACGACGATGGCAAGACATGGCGTCTCGAAGTCGAGTTCCTGGCGCGCCGCGTCGCCCACGACTGATGACGCAACATATTGCAAAAAGGTGACCAAAAGCATGCTTGACCATGTCTCGATCGGCGTCCGCGACACCAACGTTTCGAAGCCCTTCTACGATGCCGCGCTAAAGCCGCTCGGTTATTCCTGCCTCAGCCAGTCGCCAGGCTCACTGGGTTATGGTGCGCAAGCCGTCGCGCTGTGGGTGAACGACGCGGAGCGGCCAGTGCCATCGGACGAGAAGTCCGGTCTGCATTTCTGCTTTGCCGCGCCGACGAGGCAGAGTGTCGTCGCCTTCCATGCCGCCGCCTTGCGTGCAGGCGGCAGCGACAATGGCGCGCCGGGCCTGCGCGCCGAATATGGCGAGAACTATTACGCTGCCTTCGTCGTCGATCCCGACGGCTATCGCCGGGAGGCCTATTGCAACGCTGCCGCCTAACACTGACGCCGTCTCCGGTATCGCCATGTCAGACGGTTCCCACCGGTCGGGCTTTGCTCTACCACTATGGTGGCGCAGGGGTCCGGCCCGGCGGGAGGGGTCAGCGATGCCGAGTTTCGACAGCCTGTTCAACGCCTTCGTCACCATTCTGGTGACCATCGACCCGCCAGGTCTCGCGCCGCTCTTCCTCGCGGTGACACGCGGCATGAACCGCGAGGAACGTCAGCAGGTTTCGGTGCGCGCCTCGATCATCGGCTTCCTCGTGATGGCGTTGTTTGCGGTGGCCGGGGCGTCCATCCTGTCGGTGTTCGGCATCACGCTGCCGGCTTTCCGTGTCGCCGGCGGGTTTTTGCTGTTCTTCATCGCTTTCGAAATGGTGTTTGAGCGCCGCCAGGACCGCAAGGAGAAGATCGGCGACGTCGCCATCACCAAGGACATGATCCACAACATCGCGGCCTTCCCGCTGGCGATCCCGCTGATCGCCGGCCCCGGTGCGATTTCGGCGACTGTGCTACTGTCGGGCTCGTTTCAGGGTTTTGCAGCACAAGCGGCGCTGGTCGGCATCATCTTCGTCTGCCTTGCCATCACCTATCTGGTGTTCGTGCTGTCGGAGCGCATCGACCGCATCCTCGGCCAGACCGGCCGCTCGATCCTCACCCGCCTGCTCGGCGTCATCCTGGCCGCGCTTGCGGTTCAGTTCGTCGCGGATGGCATCAAGGCGCTGATGGCGGGGTAAGCGGCAGCCCCTACTCCACCGCCGTATCGACGACCTCGAAATCGTGAGTGATGACAGCCGTCTTGGCCAGCATGGCCGAGGCCGAGCAGTATTTCTCGATCGACAGGTTGATGGCGCGCTGGACCTTGTCGCGCGACAGCGCGTGGCCCGTGACGATGAAATGCATATGGATGCGGGTGAAGACTTTGGGGTCGGTTTCGGCCCGGTCGGCGTCGAGTTCTACAACACAGTCCTCGATCGCCTCGCGGCCTTTTTCGAGGATGTGGACGACATCATAGGCCGAGCAGCCGCCGGTGCCGATCAGCACCAGCTCCATCGGGCTCGGACCTGGCGTCTTGCCTTCCGGCCCGGGGGCGGTCCCCAGCACCAGTTTGTGGCCGCTGCCGGACTCGCCGACGAAGGTGCGCTCCTCGACCCATTTAATCCGTGCTTTCACGGCAATCTTCCTTTCAGAAAGCGTCACTGGCCGAAGACGACCGTGTGCATGATCCGCCCCGGCAGCAGCGTGAACACGCCGGCGCCGATCAGGGCGAAAACATACAGCGATATCATCACCCTGCGATGTTTGGCGACCCGATGCATATGCGCGTGCCAGACCGCAAGCGGCACGGCGATCAACACTAAAATCGACAAGAGATGGATCGGGCTGAACGGACCGACGAGGCGTATCTGCTGGATCCAGAAACTGGAGATGGCGACGACCATCATCAGCGCCGCCCAGGCATAGCCGACGACACGATGACGCGTCGTGCCTTTCGGCAGCGCCAGTTGCGTAGCGCCAACGGCCAGCGCGGCAAGGGCCGCGAAGGCGTGCCATGGAATGGGAGGGCGCGCCGATAGAAGCGGTCCGAGCGACATCGCACCCTCTCCTCAGATATCGCTGACTATCGTCAGCTCAGAACGGGATTTCGTCGTCCAGTTCGCGCGACGAGCCGCCGCCACCGCCGCCCTTGGAACCGCCGCCACCGCTATTGCCGCCGCGGTTGAAGCTCTCATTGGGGCCAGACTGGCCGAAATCCGAGCCACGGCTCGCGCCGCCGCCGGCATAGTTGCCGACCTGACCGCCGCCCTCGCCGCGAGAATCGAGCATCTGCAGCTCGCCGCGGAATTTCTGCAGCACGACTTCGGTCGTGTACTTGTCGGCGCCGGTCTGGTCTTGCCATTTGCGTGTCTGCAGCTGGCCTTCGACGTAAACCTTCATGCCCTTCTTCAGGTACTGCTCGGCGACCTTGGCGATCTGGTCATTGAAAATGACCACGTTGTGCCATTCGGTCTTTTCCTTGCGCTCGCCGGAGTTCTTGTCGCGCCAGCTTTCCGACGTGGCGATGCGGATGTTGACGACCGGATCACCGGAATTCAGGCGGCGGATTTCAGGGTCCGCGCCGAGGTTACCGACCAGAATGACCTTGTTGACGCTACCCGCCATGACACTTCTCCGTGCTCATCCGAAACAAATTTCAAGTCGTTCACCTTACAGGCCGCGCACAATCCTGGCTTGCCGCGGCTGGCTTTTCCCACAAGGTTTTTGTTCCCTTTTCGTTCCTATACTGTTAACCACGGATTGTCAAGGAATGGCAGCAATCGCCGACGCGGGCGCGTGGATTTAGCTGACACGCAGGGGCGAGAAGCGGTGTCGTCAGCGCCGTTTTTTAGCTGGTGGCAACGGACCGGAAAAGCCGCTCCACTCCATGCCCATGCATGGGCGCGCTGTGCGATCACGGTTGGCGCCGACATCAGCCCGACTGCAGGTTCAGATTTCAGAGCCGGGTCATTCAGCAATTTCCCGATCGCGCGCCCGTGCCACCACACCTGAGCGACGAGCGCCGCTACCACCGCGATCAGGCCCCAGGTCCCCAATCCTTCGCCGAAGATGTAAATCCCGTATGGCGGGGATAGCGCCGTACCCAGCTTGGCCAACAAGATCACGGCCACGAAACCGATGACGGCGATCGCTCCTATACCGAGTACGAGGCGGCGATAGAGCCTCAGAGCCTCGTTGAGGTTCTCGGCGGACGAAAGATCGACGTTGGAATTCATAAATACTACTCCTGCCTCGCGATGATCGGCCCATCTTGTTCCCCACGGCTTAGAGGCCCGGCAGGATCCAATCAATACGCGGCATTCAAAACACCCCTTGCCAAATCGATAAGTATCGACTTATGCTTTTGCCATGATCGAAGCAGAGATTTTTCGCGCCCTGGCCGACCCGACGCGACGCGCCGTCTACGAGCGGCTGACTTCCGGCGAGATGAGCGTGTCGGAGTTGCGCACCGGCATGAGCGTGTCGCAGCCGGCGGTGTCGCAGCACCTTGCCGTGCTGCGCGGCGCAGGCCTGGTCAGCGAAAGACGCGCCGGCCGCAACGCCTACTATCGCGCCGATCCGCAAGGGCTCGAGCCGCTGCTCGGCTGGATCGAACGCTACCGCGCATTCTGGCCGGAGCGCATCGAAAGACTGAAGGCCGTTTTGAAGGACATGGACCAATGACCGACGAAAAGCAGACGCAGACCGCCAAGGATGCCCTCGCCTTCGAATGCGATCTGCCGGACGCACCGGAAAAAGTGTGGCGGGCACTGACCGTGCCGGACCTCTTGGCGGAATGGATGATGCCGAACGACATCAATCCGGAAACCGGCAGCCGCTTTGCCTTTGCCGGGCCTGAGAAGCCGATCGAGTGCGAAGTGCTCGATGCCGAACCGGGGCGCCTGCTGCGCTATTCCTGGCGCGAGCGTTCCGGCGACGCCAACCGCGAGGAGCTGGAGAGCATCGTCACCTTCACACTCGCCCGCACCGTTTCCGGCGGCACGCATCTGCGCATCGTCCATGACGGGTTTGTCCTGACGCCTGCGGTCGCGATGGCCGGCGCCGGCTGCCGGCTCTGGCTGCGCGCATACAAGCCCAAACCGCCTGTCGCCGCCAACGCGCCACGCCTGTTGCTGCGCGCTGCCTGACCCGGAAAAATCAAAACGGAGACAATGAGATGAGCGGCTTTGCCAATCTGGTGCCGATGGTGATCGAGCAATCGAGCCGCGGCGAACGTGCCTTCGACATTTTCTCGCGGCTGCTGCGCGAGCGCATCATCTTCGTCAATGGCGAGATCAATGACGGCATGTCGGCGCTGGTCTGCGCCCAGCTCCTGTCGCTGGAATCGGACAATCCCGACAAGGAGATCTCGCTCTACATCAACTCGCCGGGCGGCGTGGTGACCAGCGGCTTCGCCATCTACGACACGATGCAATATGTCAGCTGCCCGGTGTCGACCGTGTGCATGGGCTTTGCCGCGTCGATGGCCTCCTTCCTGCTGATGGCGGGAACGCCGGGGCGGCGCATCGCGCTGCCCAATGCCAGCATCGTGCTGCACCAGCCTCTGGGCGGCTTCCAGGGCCAGGCCTCCGACATCCAGCGTCACGCCGAAGGCATTTTGCGCACCAAGCGGCACATGGCCGACCTCTACGCTCACCATTGCGGCCGCACCCACGAAGAGGTCGAACGCACGCTCGACCGCGATTTCTTCATGACCGCGAAGGAGGCCAAGGACTGGGGCCTCGTCGACCACGTCTTCGACACCCGCAAGCAGGCAGCGGCCTGATCGGCGGATTGAATGCAGGCCGGTGTTCCCTCAATTTCAACGCCGCTGGTCTGGCCTCGCCTTGAGCGCGGCACTATAGTCTTGCCATGCGCTACCACCTGAACAGACTGACCATAGCCTTTGCCATCACGGCGGCGACATCGAGCATGGCCTTTGCCGGGGGCAGCACCAGCACGTCGCGGAAAGGCGCCCTGCCCGGCGTGACCGGCGACTACCGCATCGCCAAGCCCGCGCCGCAGCCGGAGCCGGACGACGCGCTGCCTGCCGGCGAGAACGGCACGTTCAAGATCGGCGACACCGATGTCAGAATTTCCGGCAGCATCACTGTCGATGTCGGCACGGGTGGGATCAAGCCGCCGCGCCGGTAGCCCCTTCTCCCAGCTACTATACGGGAGAGAAAGCCTGCGCCGACGACTTCCTCGCAAACGAACAGCCCCGCCGTTGCTTCCGCAAACGGTCGGGGCTTTTTTTGGATTTCAAATCCAAACTGCCGGTAGTGTTATACCGACTTTGATTTCGGATGCTTCGCGGCATTCAGCCGACGATCCGACTAGCCGTCTCTGATTTTTGTGGGATTCGGCAGGTCACGGTTTGTCTGGTGGTTTGTTGGACTGACGCGATGCGTTCGTTTGGACGCATACACTCCAATGCCTTGAAACTACCTGGCACTTATGCCCGCCGCGGCTCCACTAGCAGGTGGAGCCTCAAGGGACTATCCGGTGGCGTCATGCTCCGCTCCTATGTCCGTTGCGACTGGTGTCAATCCGAAGCACAAATCGCAAAAACCTGCGGCGTCTCGCAGGCCGCTATGGGCGGCGAGGCCATCAAAGACGGCCGGCTCCGTTGACTCCGGCAGAGTGCGCCCCTGATTCGACGGCGTCAACCTTGAATAGCCGGTTACGGAAAATGTGATCGCCGGGAGCTTACGTCAGGGTCAGTTTCTGAAACACCCTTGTCAGTTTCTGCACAGCTTTGTCAGGAGCGTGTTCGGTCTTTGTTCTTTCCGCTTGCCCGTTCGCGCGAAAGACGGTTAAACGGCTTTGGTCGAGAAGTGTGGCGTCTCTCGACGTGGCGGCAAAAATACCTACATAGGGAATGGCCGGGAAAACCCGCCGATCCCACTGACACCAGACCTGAGGCGGCGACCGGCGATGGCCGACCATAAATACCTTTCCATTCGCGGGGCACGCGAACACAACCTAAAGAATGTCGATCTCGACCTGCCGCGTGACAGCCTGATCGTCATGACCGGCCTGTCGGGCTCCGGCAAATCGTCGCTTGCTTTCGACACCATCTATGCCGAGGGCCAGCGCCGTTACGTCGAGAGCCTGTCGGCTTATGCGCGCCAGTTCCTCGAAATGATGCAGAAGCCGGATGTCGACCAGATCGACGGCCTGTCGCCGGCCATCTCGATCGAGCAGAAGACCACGTCGAAGAACCCGCGTTCGACGGTCGGCACCGTCACCGAGATCTACGACTACATGCGCTTGCTGTTCGCGCGCGTCGGCATCCCCTATTCGCCGGCGACCGGCCTGCCGATCGAGAGCCAGACGGTTTCACAGATGGTCGACCGGGTGCTGGCGGTCGAGGAAGGCACGCGCCTTTTCCTGCTGGCGCCGATCGTGCGCGGCCGCAAGGGCGAGTATCGCAAGGAACTGCTGGAGCTGCAGAAGAAGGGCTTTCAGCGCGTCAAGGTCGACGGCGTCTTCTATGAGATCGCCGATGTGCCGGCGTTGGACAAGAAGTACAAGCACGACATCGACGTCGTCGTCGACCGCATCGTCGTGCGCGGCGACCTGGCGACACGGCTTGCCGATTCCATCGAAACGGCGCTGAAGCTCGCCGAAGGGCTGGCGGTGGCCGAGTTCGCCGACCGGCCGCTCGACGCCAGTCAGACCGGCGAGGACTCGGTCAACAAATCGAAGAACGAGACGCATGAGCGCATCCTGTTCTCGGAAAAATTCGCCTGCCCGGTTTCCGGCTTCACCATTCCGGAGATCGAGCCCAGGCTGTTCTCGTTCAACAACCCGTTCGGCGCCTGCCCGACCTGCGACGGCCTCGGCAACCAGCGCGCCATCGACGCCAGCCTGATCGTGCCGGACGAAAACGTCTCGCTGCGCGACGGCGCCGTCAGCCCGTGGGCGAAATCGACCTCGCCGTATTATGCGCAGACGCTGGAAGCGCTGGGCAAGGCATACGGCTTCAAGCTCGGCGACAAGTTCAAAGACCTGACCGAAGAGGCAAAGGATGCCGTCCTGCGCGGCACCGGTGAGCGCGAGGTCACCTTCCAGTATGATGACGGCCTGCGCTCCTACAAGACGACCAAGACGTTCGAGGGCGTCATTCCCAATCTCGAACGGCGCTGGAAGGAAACCGAATCCGCCTGGATGCGCGAGGAGATCGAGCGCTTCATGTCGGCGACGCCCTGCCCGGTCTGCAAGGGTTACCGGCTGAAGCCGGAAGCGCTGGCGGTCAAAATCGCCGGAAAACACATTGGCGAGGTCACCGAGCTGTCGATCCGCAAGGCCGACCAGTGGTTCACCGAACTGCCGCCACATCTCAACGACCAGCAGAACGAGATCGCGGTGCGCGTTCTCAAGGAAATCCGTGACCGCCTGCGCTTCCTCAACGATGTCGGCCTCGACTATCTGACGCTGTCGCGCAATTCCGGCACGCTGTCGGGCGGCGAGAGCCAGCGCATAAGGCTGGCGTCGCAGATCGGCTCCGGCCTCACCGGCGTGCTCTATGTGCTGGACGAGCCGTCGATCGGCCTGCACCAGCGCGACAATGCCCGCCTGCTCGACACGCTCAAGCATCTGCGCGACATCGGCAACACGGTGATCGTCGTCGAGCATGACGAGGACGCCATCCTGCATGCCGATTATGTCGTAGACATGGGTCCGGCCGCCGGCATTCATGGCGGCGAGATCATCGCCCAGGGCACGCCGCAGCAGGTGATGGCCAATCCCAACTCGATCACCGGTAAATATCTGTCGGGCGCGCTCGAAGTCGCCACGCCCGGTGTCAGGCGCGAGGCCAAGAAAAACCGCCGGCTGAAGATCGTCGGCGCGCGCGGCAACAATCTCAAGAACGTCACTGCCGAAATCCCGCTCGGCACTTTTACCGCCGTCACCGGCGTGTCTGGCGGCGGCAAATCGACCTTCCTGATCGAGACGCTGTTCAAGGCGGCGTCGCGCCGCATCATGGGCTCGCGCGAGCATCCGGCCGATCACGACCGCATCGAGGGCCTCGAATTCCTCGACAAGGTCATCGACATCGACCAGTCGCCGATCGGCCGCACACCGCGTTCGAACCCGGCCACCTACACCGGCGCCTTCACACCGATCCGCGACTGGTTTGCCGGGTTGCCCGAGGCCAAGGCCCGCGGCTATCAGCCGGGCCGCTTCTCCTTCAACGTGAAGGGCGGCCGCTGCGAGGCCTGCCAGGGCGACGGCGTCATCAAGATCGAGATGCACTTCCTGCCCGACGTCTACGTCACGTGCGACGTCTGCCACGGCAAGCGCTACAACCGCGAGACGCTGGATGTCGTGTTCAAGGGCAAGTCGATCGCGGACGTCCTGGACATGACGGTCGAGGAAGGCGTCGATTTCTTTGCCGCCGTGCCCGGGGTGCGCGACAAGCTGGAGACGCTGAAGCAGGTCGGCCTCGGCTACATCCATATCGGCCAGCAGGCGACGACGCTGTCGGGCGGCGAGGCGCAGCGCATCAAGCTCGCCAAGGAATTGTCGCGCAAGGCGACCGGCAAGACGCTCTACATCCTCGACGAGCCGACCACCGGCCTGCACTTCCACGACGTCGCCAAGTTGCTGGAAGTGCTTCACGAACTGGTCGACCAGGGCAACACGGTGGTGGTCATCGAGCACAATCTCGAAGTCATCAAGACCGCCGACTGGGTGCTCGACCTCGGCCCCGAAGGCGGCGATGGCGGTGGCGAACTGGTGGCACAGGGCACACCGGAAGCCATCGTGCGCGAAAAGCGCAGCTACACCGGCCAGTTCCTGAAGGAGCTTTTGGAGCGGCGGCCCGGAGGCAAGCGCGAAGCGGCGGAGTAACTGACAGACCGGTCGGGCGCCTGGAGAGCTTTGAATGACAGTCCGACAGGCGCTTGCCGGTGATCTCGACGCAGTCGTCTCGCTGACGCAGACCGCCTATGAGCACTACACGCCCTTGTTAGGCGCGCCGCCGCTCCCAGTCACCGAGGACTATGCGCCACGCATCGAGCGTGGCGAGGTCTGGCTCTTGGAGAGCGGCGCGGAACTCGCCGGGCTGATCGTTATTGAGCGCCATCCCGATCATGCGATGATCTTCAGCGTCGCGGTCTCCCCCGCTTTCCAGGGCAGGAAACTCGGCACCGCGCTGCTCGACTTCGCCCAGGAACAGGCGCGGCTATGGGGTGTGCCGGAGGTGCGGCTCTACACCAATTCGCGCATGGAGCGGAACATCGAGATCTATACGGCCTATGGCTTCCACGAAACGGGCCGCCGAGCCAATCCCCACCGTCCCGGATGGACCGCGGTCGACATGATCAAACCGGTTGGAAAAATAGCCTGACCGCATTTTTAGAACTGGGAGGAAGACGATGATCAGCCAAGGAACAATCCGCGCCGGGATGGGCGGCTGGACTTTCGAACCCTGGGATACGTCCTTCTACCCGGACAAGCTTTCCAAGGCCAAACAGCTGAGTTACGCCACCCGCCAGGTACCGAGCATCGAGGTCAACGGCACCTACTATTCCAGCTTCAAGGAGCCGACCTTCGTCAAATGGGCGGGCGAGGCGCCGGACGGTTTCGTCTATTCGCTGAAGGGCAATCGCTTCGTCACCAACCGCCGCGTGCTTGGCGAAGCCGGCGAGTCCATGACGCGCTTCCTCGGCTCCGGCATTGCCGCGCTGGGCGACAAGCTGGGCCCGATCCTGTGGCAGTTCGCGCCGACGAAAAAGTTCGACGCCGACGATTTCGAGGCCTTCCTGAAGCTGCTGCCGGAAAAGCAGGATGGCGTGGCGCTGCGCCATGCGCTGGAAGTGCGCAACGACAGTTTCAGCGTGCCGGAATTTGTGGGCCTGGCGCGCAAATACAAGGCGGCAATCGTCTATGCCGACCATGCCAAATATCCTGGTATCGCCGACATCACCGGCGATTTTATCTATGCGCGGCTGCAGACCGGCAGCGACGACAATCCGGATTGCTATACGCCGAATGGCCTGGACGAATGGGCAGCGCGGGTGAAGACCTGGGCGCAAGGCAAGCAGCCGGCCGATCTGCGGCGCGCCGATCCGACTTTCGACGCGCCGGTGAAACCGCGCGATGTGTTCGTCTACTTCATCACCGAGGGCAAGGTGCGCGCGCCGTTCGGCGCCATGGCGCTGATGAAGCGGGTGAGCTGATCGGTTAAAGCGCGTCGCGCTGAAACGGATTCATACGCCGCGATTTAAGTCTTTGTCTTGATGCATGCCGTTGTCCCAGAACCGCGGCACACTTCTGGGCGACATGCATTAGGAGCAATTCCAGGAAAAGTGTGGAACGGTTTTCCCGGGAAAGCGGTCAGCGCTTTCCCTTGAAAAGGGTTTCAACCCAGAATTGCTACGATGAACCGAAGCGTGATAGCTTATGCGCATCGTAACCTTATCGATACCTCCATCCTGCATAATCCGGTGCGGGTCCTTTCTAGAGGCCGGCCGCCGCGCGCAAGGACGAGGGCATGTCGCTCGACTACAGTTCCCTTCTGTTGGCTGTCGGGTTTTCCGCCGCTTGCCTCGGCCTGACGCTGTTCGGCATTTGGCTTACCGCGCGCTCGGAAAAATTCCTGCTGACCTGGGCGGTCAGCGTGCTTCTGATCGTCGCCGACGTCTTCGCCTACCAGGCCTATATCGACGCGCCCGGACGCCTGCTCGGCCTCGCCAGCTTCACGTTCCTGCTGCTCGGCTTCGCGACCATGCTGGGCGCGGCCCATCAGTTCACGACCGGCCGCTCGCCATTGCCGCGCATAGCTGTCGGCGCCGGCGTCTCGCTGGCAGTCGCCTTGCCGCCGATGGCGCTTGGCTATGACGGGCTGGGCTTCATGCTGGAGAATGCCTTCGCCGCGCTGCTTTTGTTTGCGACGGCCTATGAATACTGGAAGGGTCGTACGGAATTCCCGGCCCCGATCCTCGGCATTGCAGGGCTCTACACCGCCACCGCAATTTCCTTCGTGCTGTGCTCCGGTGCACTTGTCTGGGATGGCAGGCTGGTGCTTGGCCATGCGCCGAGCAACTGGGCCGAGGATTTCAGCCTCATCGTCGTCATCGCCTGCATGACCGGCATCGGCGCGCTCTCGCTGGCGCTTAACCAGGGACGCCTGGCGCAGCATCATCGCCGCGAAGCGCTGACCGATCCGCTGACCGGACTGCTCAACCGGCGCGCTTTGTTCGACCTGCACGGCAAAACACCGGTCCGGTCCTTCACCGCCGTGATCGTGTTCGACCTCGACGGCTTCAAGGCCATAAATGACGAGTTCGGCCATGCCACCGGCGACGAGGTGCTGAAACTATTCGCCAAGGATTTGACCGCCAATCTCCAGCCAGGCGATGTCGCCGCGCGCATGGGCGGAGAGGAATTTGCATTGGTGCTCGATCGCACCTTGCCTGAAAAGGTGGAATTCATAGCAGAGCGCATCCGGGCCAGTTTTGCCATGCGCCGGATCGATACCGAGACCCGCCTGCTCTCCTGCACGGTCAGCGCCGGCTACGCCTTCGGCAGCGAGGGCGGCACCAAATTCGACAAGGTGCTCAGCGCCGCCGACAAGGCGCTTTACGGCGCCAAGCGCGGCGGCCGCAATCGTGTGCTCGCCTTCCGGCGCGCCGGGTAGGCTGGCTGATATTCAGCGGGCCTGAACCTCACCACACGTAAAACAACAACCTAAAGCGCGTCGCATGAGGCCGTTCAGGCGCGAGGCGTTTTTAGGCCGCTATGACGATCTCGTTGTAAGTGTCGAGGTCGACGTAGAAAACCTTGGTGATTTCGCCGATCAGCTCATCCTGCTGGTAGCCTTGCGAGCGCAGAATGTTGATGGCGGTAATGATGTCGACACGCTCTGTCAGCCGTCGTTTCTGGTGGTCCTCGACGAACCGTTCCATAGCCCTATTCTCCTGGCAAGATTATCTGAACGCATTGACCGACAATCAGAACTGCGAGGGAAGCTAGGGTGGCTTGCTTGCGTGGAACTTGCAGGCTGAGCCAGCATATTCCCTCGATCTGCTACAGAACCAGACTGATACGGAAGCGGCCGACTCACCGAGGCCTAGGAAAGACTAGCATGCAGTATTCGGCGTGCCAGAGTGTGGCGGCCTCGGACGAAAGTCCGACGCAACGGGTGCGGACCTTCGCGACTTCATCATCCTTGGGCGTAGCGACGCGAAGCGGAGCGAAGACCCAGGGATCCATGCCGGGACGAAGAAGCGTCATTAACGGTGCAGAATGTGGAATGGCCAATGTGCCGCAGAAGCGATCTTGTTCTGCATCGCGGCACTCTTTGGCTGATGTCGCGGCATGGATTCTAGGGTCTGCGCGCGTCGCTCCGCTCCTTGGCTCCGCCCTAGAATGACGAAGTGATTGTGGGCATTTCAGCCAATCTTCGACGTGTACGATCCGTGCAGCCGTCGACCTGCGTTAAACCGTCAGAAACTTCCTGACGTCCGCCCGGTCGAGATCTTCGGCCGGGCCGGTGTGGACGATCTGGCCGCGGTCCATGATGTTGACCTCGTCGGCGAGCTCGCGGCAGAAATCGAGATATTGCTCGACCAGAAGCACCGCAATGCCGGCCTGATCGCGCAAATAGTGGATGGCGCGGCCGATGTCCTTGATGATCGAGGGCTGGATGCCTTCGGTCGGCTCGTCGAGCACCAGCAGTTTCGGCCGCATGACGAGCGCCCGGCCGATGGCGAGCTGCTGCTGCTGGCCGCCTGAGAGATCGCCGCCGCGCCGCCCCAGCATCTGCTTCAGCACCGGAAACAGTTCGAAGACATGCGCCGGCACGTTGCGGTCGGCGCGCTTCAACGGCGCAAAGCCGGACTCCAGGTTTTCGCGCACCGTCAGCAGCGGAAAGATCTCCCTGCCCTGCGGTACGAATGCGATGCCCGACCGGGCGCGATCATACGCCGCGCTCCGGTCGAGCGCCTTCCCCTCGAAGGCAACGCTTCCGCTCGTCAGCCGGTGGTGGCCGACGATCGATCTCATCAAACTGGTCTTGCCGACGCCGTTGCGGCCGAGCACGCAGGTGATCTTGCCGGCACCCGCCGTCAGCGACACACCGCGCAACGCCTGAGCAGCGCCGTAATGGAGCGTGGCGTTGGAAACTTCGAGCATGTCAGCGCCTTCTCCAGAAGCGGAGGAACGAAAAGTCGAAGCGATGGAATTGCACCCGCCAGACCATGCTCATCTCCCGAGATAAACTTCGACGACCCGCTCGTCGGCCGAGACGAAATCGAGCGAGCCTTCCGACAGCACCGAGCCCTCATGCAGGCAGGTGACCTTGACGCCGAGTTCGCGCACGAAATGCATGTCGTGCTCGACGACGATGACCGAATGGTCGCGCGCTATGTCCTTGAGCAGCCGCGCGGTTTCCTCGGTCTCGGCATCGGTCATCCCTGCGACCGGCTCGTCAACCAAAAGCAGCTTCGGGTCCTGCGCCAGCAGCATGCCGATCTCCAGCCACTGTTTCTGGCCATGGCTGAGATTGGCTGCCAGATCGTGGCGCTTGTCGCCCAGCCGGATGATGCCGAGGATGTCGTCGATCTGTCTGGCTTCGGCGGCCGAGCGGCGATGGAACAGCGCCGGAAAGATCGAGCGCGGGCCCTTCAGCGCCAGCATCAGATTGTCTTCGACGCTGTGGCTTTCGAAGACGGTCGGCTTCTGGAATTTGCGGCCGATGCCCATCATGGCGATCTCCGCCTCGTCGTGCCGGGTCAGATCGACCTGGCCGTCGAAGAACACTTCGCCCTCGTCGGGCCGGGTCTTGCCGGTGACGATGTCCATCATCGTCGTCTTGCCGGCGCCGTTGGGACCGATGATGGCGCGCATCTCGCCCTTGTCGAGCACCAGCGACAGATTGTTGATGGCGCGGAAACCGTCGAAGGAGACCGAGACGCCGTCGAGATAGAGGATGGTGTTGGACTTCGACATCGCTCTATTCCGCCGGCTGCGGTTCAGGCCCGGACGCGGACCAGGCACCGGGCGTTGTTGCTGCGCTGCGCACGATCTTCAATGGCGGCGCGGCATCAGGGTCTGTGCCCGCTTCCTCTGCAATCGCTGCAGCCCGCATCGCCCGAGCGTTACCGCGCCAGGAATCCCACATGCCGACGATGCCCTTGGGCAGGAACAGGGTTACGGCGACGAACAGGCCGCCGAGCGCAAACAGCCAGAACTCCGGCAGCAGGCCGGTGAACCAGGATTTGCCGGCGTTGACCAGCAGCGCGCCGACGATCGGGCCGACAATGGTGCCGCGCCCACCGACGGCTGCCCAGATCACGACTTCGATGGAATTGGACGGCTCGAATTCGCCGGGATTGATGATACCGACCTGCGGCACATAGAGCGCGCCGGCGATGCCGGCCATGACAGCCGAGACGGTGAAGGCAAACAGCTTCACGTTCTCCGCCCGCCAGCCGAGGAAGCGGGTGCGGCTCTCGGCGTCGCGCACCGCCATCAGCAGCTTGCCGTATTTGGAGCCGACGATCGCCCAGGTGATGAAGACGGCGAGCGCGAGTATGATGGCGCTGGCGGCAAACAGGGCCGAGCGGGTGGCGTCGGCCTGCACGTTGAAGCCCAGAATATCCTTGAAATCGGTCAAGCCGTTGTTGCCGCCGAAACCCATGTCGTTGCGGAAGAAGGCGAGCAGCAGCGCGTAGGTCATCGCCTGGGTGATGATGGAGAGATAGACGCCGGTGACGCGGCTGCGGAAGGCGAACCAGCCGAAGACGAAGGCGAGCAGGCCGGGCACCGCCAGCACCATGATGGCGGCGAACCAGAAGTGGTCGAAACCGGTCCAGAACCAGGGCAATTCCTTGTAGTTCAGGAACACCATGAAATCGGGCAGGATCGGATTGCCGTAAACGCCGCGCGAGCCGATCTGGCGCATGAGGTACATGCCCATCGCATAGCCGCCGAGGGCGAAGAAGGCGCCATGGCCGAGCGAGAGGATGCCGCAATAGCCCCAGACGAGATCGAGCGCCAAGGCAAGCAATGCATAGCAGAGGTACTTGCCCGTCAACGCGACGATGTAGGACGGAATATAGAACGCGCTTTGCGGCGACACTGCGAGGTTGAGCAGCGGCACGATAATGGCGGCCGTCAGCAGGATGAAAATAGTGATGGCGATGCGACGGTCGGCACCCGCGGCGAAGAAGCGTCCCGTGATCATGTTTCCACCGCCCTGCCCTTGAGCGCGAACAGGCCGCGCGGGCGCTTCTGGATGAACAGGATGATCAGCACCAGCACGACGATCTTGCCGAGCACCGCGCCAGCATAGGGTTCGAGAACCTTGTTGACGATGCCGAGCGAGAAGGCGCCGACCAGCGTGCCCCAGAGATTGCCGACGCCGCCGAAGACCACGACCATGAAGCTGTCGATGATGTAGCCGCGGCCGAGATTGGGCGAGACATTGTCGATCTGGCTGAGCGCGACGCCGGCAATGCCGGCAATGCCGGAGCCGAGCGCAAAGGTCAGCGCATCGACCCAAGGCGTCCTGATGCCCATCGAGGCGGCCATGCGGCGGTTGGCGGTGACGGCGCGCATCTGAAGGCCCCAGGGCGTGCGCTTCATAACAAAGAGCAGCACGCCGAAGACGGTGAGCGCGAAGACCAGGATCCAGAGGCGGTTCCAGGTGACGGCGAGTTGGCCGACATCGAACGATCCCGACATCCAGGAGGGGTTGCCGACCTCCTGGTTGGTCGGTCCGAAGATCGAGCGCACCGCCTGCTGCAGGACAAGCGAGACGCCCCAGGTTGCGAGCAGCGTTTCCAGCGGCCGGCCGTAGAGGAAACGGATGACGCCGCGCTCGATGATCAGGCCGACGGAAGCGGCAACCAGGAAGGCGAGCGGCAGCGCGATCACCAGCGACCAGTCGAACAGGCCGGGGAATGAGGTTCGGATCACCTGCTGGACGACGAAGGTGGTGTAGGCGCCGAGCATCACCATCTCGCCATGCGCCATGTTGATGACGCCCATGACGCCGAAGGTGATGGCGAGGCCGATGGCGGCCAGCAGCAGCACCGAGCCAAGCGAGATGCCGTACCATATGTTCTGGCCGGCATCCCACAGCGCCAGGCTCGAATTGATGCTGGCGATTGCCGCCGTCGCGGCATCCTTGACCGCGCCTTGCGCATTGGCCTCGACCGCGGTGAGCAGCGAGACCGCGTCGCGGTCGCCGCGCGCGCCGATCAGGGCAATGGCGGCAAGCTTGTCGGCCTCCGGCTTGTCGGAGACCAGCACCGATGCCGCGCGCGCCTGTTCGAACAATGCCTTGACCTTGGCGTCGGTCTCGGCGGCGATGGCTGCATCGAGCGGCTCGATATTGGCGGCATCGGGGGTCTTGAACATGGTGTCGGCGGCGGCGATGCGGACAGAAGGATCTTTCGCGCGCAACGTCAGCGTTCCCAGTGCATCTCGGATGACACGACGCAGCGTGTTGTTGACCTTGATCTTCGTGATGTCGGCCTTGGGGGCGTCGCCGGCTTTCTCGCCACTCAGCGGGTCGAGCAGCGTGACGCTGTCGGCGGCCTCACTGCCGACGAAGACGGCTGAATCGGCTTTACGGATGTAAAGGTTGCCTTCGGCGAGCGCTGCAAGCGGGCGCTCGACCAGCGGATCGCCGGTGGCGGCAAGTTCGCGCACGACGGCCTCAGTGGCGGCAAAGCCCGTGCCCGTGGCGAATTTGGCGACGATGGCGCGCAGATCGGCTTCGGCTGCGTTCGACGGCAATAGGCTTGCCACCAGGAACACCAGCATGAGGCCGAGAGTGCGCAACAGGATCATCCGTTCAGATACTCTTCTGTGGGGAAATTCCGCGTCCGGGCGGGCTGAAGCGCCCGGACGCTTGGCGGTACCGATCGTGGACGCGTCCACGATCGGTCGGTCCCGGGAGGGATCAGTTCGTGCCCTTGCCGCCGCATTTGCCGGTGGCAACGTTGAAGTTGCCGCAGGACAGAGGCGCGCGCCAATCCGAAATCAGGTCCTTGGAATCGGGCAGATAGTCGGACCATTCGTCGCCCATCACGAGGCCGGGCGTCTGCGACACGGTCTCGAACTGGCCGTCGGCCTGGATCTCGCCGATCAGCACCGGCTTGGTGATGTGATGGTTCGGCATCATGGTCGAATAGCCGCCGGTGAGGTTCGGCACGGACACGCCGACCATGGCGTCGATGACCTTGTCGGGATCGGTGGTGCCGGCCTTTTCGACCGCCTTCACCCACATGTTGAAGCCGATATAGTGAGCTTCCATCGGGTCGTTGGTGGTGCGCTTGTCATTCTTGATGAACTTGTGCCAGTCGGCGATGAACTTCTTGTTTTCGGGTGTGTCGACGCTCTCGAAATAGTTCCAGGCAGCGAGATGGCCGACCAGCGGCGCGGTATCGAGACCGGCCAGTTCTTCCTCACCGACCGAAAAGGCCATGACCGGGATGTCCTCGGCCTTGATGCCCTGGTTGCCGAGTTCCTTGTAGAACGGAACGTTGGCGTCGCCATTGACGGTCGAGACGACGGCGGTCTTCTTGCCGGCCGAGCCGAATTTCTTGATTGCGGAGACTTCGGTCTGCCAGTCGGAGAAGCCGAACGGCGTGTAGTTGACCATGATGTCTTCGGCGGCGACGCCCTTGGCCTTCAGATAGGCCTCGAGGATTTTGTTGGTGGTTCGGGGATAGACGTAGTCGGTGCCTTCCAGCACCCAGCGCTTCACCGAGCCACCGTCCTCGCTCATGAGATAATCGACGGCAGGAATCGCCTGCTGGTTCGGGGCGGCGCCGGTGTAGAACACGTTGCGCTCGCTTTCCTCGCCCTCATACTGGACGGGGTAGAACAGGATGTTGTCGAGTTCCGAGAACACCGGCAACACCGATTTGCGCGACACCGAGGTCCAGCAGCCGAACACGGCGGCGACCTTGTCCTTCGAGATCAGCTCGCGCGCCTTTTCGGCAAAGAGCGGCCAGTTGGAGGCCGGATCGACAACGACCGCCTCGAGCTTCTTGCCGAGCAGACCGCCCTTGGCATTCTGCTCTTCGATGAGCATCAGCATGGCGTCTTTCAGCGTCGTCTCCGAAATCGCCATGGTCCCCGACAGCGAATGCAGAATGCCGACCTTGATCGTGTCTTCGGCGGCCTGGGCCGGAGACGACATCGACAGGCCGGCGGCGACCACGCCGGCCGAAAACATTTTTGTTATTGTGGAGAAATTACCCCTCATACCGAAGACTCCCAAGCTGTTTGATTGCACCGCGATAATGCAATGCAACTGCCGTGCCAAACGCAAAGGCGCCGCTCACGAAGATGGAATAGCCGAGCGTTATCAGCCGGTTGGTATATTAGCCTCGAGAAAACAGTGGTAGCCGGCGAAAATTGATTGAGGCAAATTTGCGCAGCGCACATGGCTTTTGCCTAATTTTTGCCCAATTGAGACAAATGCCTAGTTTTTGATCTCCGGCCGTGTGTTCCGGGCTAACAATGTTGCGGTACCGCGCAAAAATAGGGCAAGCTCGCCCTTCAAAAGAGTGACGTCATGACATCTCGCACCTCATGCATTTCCGGCATCCTGCTGCTGATGGCAACGAGCGGCGCCGCGCGCGCCGATTTCAGCGAGGGCAAGCTTCCGGACGGCACCTATCATTGCGAGGTCTATTTGCTCGGCGCCTTCCTCAACCTCGGCGACATCACTATCAAGGGCAATGTCTATAGTGGTCCGGTGACATTCGGCACCGCGACGCAAGGCTACAACTATCAGATGAATGCCAATGGCGAGATCACCTGGCTCGGGCCGCTGGGCGGCTATACCACCGGTGGCAACTCCGTCTCCATGACACAGGCAACACTGGACGGCGAGACCGCCCCGTCATTCGACATCATTCTGAAGCAGCCCGACGGCGCCTTCACCGCCTCGACCTGCACCAAGGGCTGAGCGATGCGTAGTGCCGCGCCCAGTTGCGGCAAAACCTTCCTCTTATGTCATGTGAATGTTGCCTAGGCAGACTAGGGCAACGGTGCGCCGTAACATCCACCCTGAGAGGCAGACACCATGGCCAATGCACCGTCTTCATCCTCCCCCGTCATCCGCGAAATCATTGCCGAGCGCGTCTCGCGCCGGTCTCTTTTGAAAGGCAGCCTCGCCTCCGGCGCGCTGATTGCCGGCGGCAGCTTTGTCGGCTCCTTGTTTGCCGGCGAAACGCATGCCGCCACAGCGCAGTCGACGCTCGGCTTTCCCGAGCTGAAACGGGTCTACGGCAAGACCCATGCCGCCGCCGAAGGCTATGAGACGACCATCGTCGCGCGCTGGGGCGACCCGCTTGCAGCCGGCCTCGCCGAATTCGACGGCAACAAGGTCGCGGCGGAGGAACAGGAAAAGCGCTTCGGCTACAATTGCGACTACATCGCCTTCATGCCGCTGCCCAAGGGCACGGTGAATTCCGATCATGGCCTGCTCTGCGTCAACAACGAATACATCTCGCCCAATGTGATGTTTCCGGGGATGACCGAGGGCGATGCCGGCAAGACGATGACCAGGGAACAGGTCGATCTCGGCATGGCCGCGATGGGCCATTCGATCGTCGAGGTGCAATTGAAGGACGGCAAGTGGGCAAGCGTGGCGGACAGCCCGCTCAACCGCCGCATCACCGCCAACACCGAAATGACCGTTTCCGGACCGGTTGCCGGCCATGCGCTGATGAAAACTTCGGCCGACCCGACTGGCACGAAAGTGCTCGGCACCAGCTATAATTGCAGCGGCGGTTTCACCCCCTGGGGTACGGTGCTGACCTGCGAGGAAGGCGTGTCCGACATTTTCGGCGGCGACCCGAAAAAGGCGCCGACTGCCGACCTGCTCGACCGTTACGGCTTCGACGGCTCCGACATCTATGGCCGCGGCCGCTTCCATGACCGCTTCAACCTCGACAAGGAACCGAACGAGGCCAACCGCTTCGACTGGGTGGTCGAGATCGACCCTTACGATCCTCAGTCCAGGCCGGTGAAGCGCACGGCACTTGGCCGCATGTCGCATGAGGCCTCGACCGTGGTCCTCAACAAGGACGGCCGCGTTGTCGTCTATATGGGTGACGACGACTATTTCGAATATATGTACCGCTTCGTCTCGGCCAAGGCCTATGACAAGGCCAACCCGGCCTCCGGCGCCGATCTGCTCGACGATGGCGTGCTGTCGGTCGCCCGCTTCGATGCCGATGGCTCGATGACGTGGCTGCCGTTGGTGCACGGCCAGGGCAAGCTTACCGTCGAGAACGGTTTTGCCGACCAGGCCGAGGTGCTGTTGAAGACGCGGTTTGCGGCAGATGCGCTCGGCGCCACGCCGATGGACCGGCCCGAGGACATCGAGACCAATCCGGTGACCGGCCGCGTCTATGCGGTGATGACCAAGAACAAGAAGCGCGACCAGTCAAAGGTCAATCCGGCCAACACGCGGCCGGAAAATCTCTGGGGCCATATTGTCGAACTGATCCCGCCCGGCGGCCGCGGCGCGGACGCCGACCACACGGCCGAAAACTATGCCTGGGACCTGTTCGTGCTCTGCGGCAATCCCAGGGATGCCAAGGTCGGCGCCACCTTCCATCCGGATACGTCGGACAATGGCTGGTTCGTCTGCCCCGACAACATCACCTTCGATCCGGCCGGGCGGCTGTGGGTGGCGACGGACGGCGCCAATGATTTCGACCTGCCGGACGGCGTCTATGGCGTCGACACCGAAGGTGCGGCGCGCGGCCTGCCGAAGCTGCTGTTCACCTGCCCGCACGGCGCCGAAGCGACCGGCCCGTGCTTCACGCCGGACGGCTCGACTTTGTTCCTGTCGGTGCAGCACCCTGCGGAAGATGCAGAGACGCTCGACAAGGCGCAGACGCTGTGGCCCGACTTCAGGGATGGCCAATTGCCGCGGCCGTCCGTCGTCGCCATCCGCCGCAAGGACGGACAGCCGGTCGGCGCATAGTGTCCTAGGGAAAAGGGCGGAACGCGCCATGCGCGTTCCGCGTAGCGATCCGGGAGGACGGCTCAGATCGTCTTGGCCGACATTTGCGAAGCGATGTATTCGGCCTGGCGGATAGCCAGCGACACGATCGTCAGCGTCGGATTTTCAGCCGCACCGGTGGTGAACTGGCTGCCGTCCGACACGAACAGGTTTTTGATGTCGTGCGCCTGGCCGTGCTTGTTGACGACGCCGTCTTCCGCCTTTTCACTCATCCGGTTGGTGCCGAGATTGTGGGTTGAGGGATAGGGCGGCGTCGGGAAGGAGCGCGTCGCGCCGACCGCATCATAAAGCGCTGTGGCCTGCTTGTAGGCATGGTTGCGCATCGCCGTGTCGTTGGGATGATCATCGAAATGCACGTCGGCGATCGGCATGCCGTGCGCGTCCTTCTCGTCCTTGTGCAGCGTGACGCGGTTTTCCGCGCGCGGCATGTCCTCGCCGACGATCCACAGGCCAGCCATGTGATCATAGTGGTCGAGCGCGGTGGTGAAGGAACGGCCCCAGCCGCCGGGATTGAGGAAGGCGGCCATGAAGGGCAAGCCGAGCGACAGCGTCTCGAATTCATAGCCGCCGACAAAGCCGCGTGAGGGATCGTGCCGCGCCTCGTCGCGGATAATGCCGGCCATGGTGGTGCCGCGATACATATGCACCGGTTGGTCGAAGATGGCGTAGACCGAACCGGTGGTGTGGCGCATGTAGTTCTTGCCGACCTGCCCCGACGAATTGGCAAGCCCTTGCGGAAACTTCGCTGACTCGGAGTTTAGCAGCAGGCGCGGGCTTTCGATCGAGTTGCCGGCGACGGCGACAATGCGGGCCTTCTGTTCCTGCAGCTTGCCGTCCTTGTCGGCATAGACGACGCCGGTCACCTTGCCTGAGGCGTCGTGGTTGATCTTGATCGCCATGGCATTCGGCCGGACTTCGAGATGGCCGGAGGCCTCGCCCTTGGGGATCTCGGTATAGAGCGTCGACCATTTGGCGCCCCATTTGCAGCCCTGGAAGCAGAAGCCGGTCTGTTGGCAGGAGTTCCGGTCATCACGCTCGACCGAATTGATTGCCATGTTGCCGGTATGACATTCCTTGTAGCCGAGCTTGTCGGCGCCGGCCTTGAGCACCTTGAAATTGTTGTTGCCGGGCAGCCGCGGCCAGCCATTGGTGCCGGTGACGCCCATCTTGGCTTCCGCCTTGGCGTAGTACGGCTCCATCTCGGCCAATGTGACCGGCCAGTCCAGCAGGTTGGCGCCTTCCAGCTTGCCGTAGGTCGAGAGCGTCTTGAACTCATGCTCCTGGAAGCGCAGCGAGGCGCCGGCCCAGTGCGTGGTCGAGCCGCCGACCGATTTGACTATCCAGGCCGGCAAATTGGGGAAATCCTTCGACACCCGCCAGTCGCCGGACGTCGTGCGCTTGTCCGTCCAGGCGAGTTGGCTGAAGGAACCCCACTCATCATTGATGAAATCCTCGTATTCGTGGCGCGCGCCGGCCTCGAGGATGACGACATCGACGCCTTTCTGGGCGAGTTCGTTGCCGAGCGTGCCGCCGCCGGCGCCGGAGCCGATGATCACGACCACGCCATCGTTGTTGAGATCAAATGAAGCTGCCATGGTTTCCTCCCATGAATTCCTGTTTGCGGGGTTTCAGAACGACGGAGGGCTCAGAGCCACTCTATGTCGTCGAAACCGCGCGCGATGTAGCCGCCCTTGGAGTAGGATTCGCCCTCGTAGCCGAAGATCGGCCACACCTCCTGCTGGTTGTAGAGGCTGACGACGAGGCCGCCGCGGATGGACTGGAAGAACGGCGTCGCCTCGATCTGCTGCAGCACGGCGACGCGCTGCTCCTCCCAGCCGAGGCCGCGATAGCCGCCCTCGCCCGACTTCTTGTCGAGGTCGGCGATGCCGTCTTCGATCATCATCTTGTAGGCAGCGTCCTTGCCGGCCTGCTCGTCATGGCCTTTTACCGCGATGGCGTAGTATTTGTCGGGCACCTGATCGTGCGGATAGATGTCGCGCGCCATCTGGATCAGCGTCGCCATGGTTTCGGGCTTGAGCGCCGATGTCTCGAGCCCCCAGGCATTTTCAGGGCTGATGACGGCGCTGCCGGAAATGACGAGCAACGCGCCGATGCCGCCGCGTTTGAGAAGTTCACGACGTGAGAGCCTCGCGTCATAGATCGTGACCATTTTGTTCCTCCCTGCTTGCTGTTTGCGCCCTTGAACAGCGCCGTTGCTGGCGTTGCGCGGCTGAATGCGGCCGATAATCCCCTACTGGAAGCGGCCTCCACGCTGCAGAACCTCGATCTTGTAGCCGTCGGGGTCCTCGATGAAGAAAAAGCGGGCGATCAGCGATCCGTCGCGGTTGAATTCGACGATCTTCTTGGGGTTGAGGCCGAGCGCGCCGATCCGGTCGTGTTCACTGTCGAGATCGGACACCGAGACCGCCAGATGGCCGTAACCGTCGCCTAGCTCATAAGGCTCGGTGCGGCCCTTGTTCACGGTGAGTTCGAGCTCGAACCCCGTTTCGGCGTTGGCAAGGTAAATCAGCGTGAATGTCTCGAAATCCAGCCTGTCGGCGACATCGAGCCCGAAAGCGTTTCTGTAGAAATCGACGGATCTGGCCTCTTGGAGAACCCGGATCATGGAATGGATTGCCTTCGCCAAATCAGTCTCCGCCGCTGCATGCTGGAGGCGATTATGGGCGGCACGCGCGAAAGGTGGTGGCAGCCGGTTACCACGGCTAAATTTGCAATCGCTGCTATGCCTGCGCCTAAAGACGAAAGTCCGATTGCCGATTCGGCCCACAAGGCCGAACATGCAGGGACAACCATAACTTGAAGGCGCGACACGCTGCGCCCAAAACCAACAATATCGGGAGGTAAGGATGTGCAGGGTTTTTGCCGGGCAGGATCCGGAAGGCTATCGACAGATCAACCGGTCGATCCGCATCGACGGTCACTCTACGAGTATCCAGCTTGAAGGAACGTTCTGGGCGCTGCTTGACGAAATTGCCGACAGCCAAGGCCTGACGACGCCGAAGTTCATCTCAAAACTCTATGACGAGGCGATCGAGATCAACGGCGCCATTCCCAACTTCGCGTCGATGCTGCGCACCACCTGCGCGCTCTATTTGCGCGGTCACCGGCCAGACATGGATGAGCTGACGCCGAAGCGCGAAGCGGCCTGAGGAAGCTAGCCTTCCGCCGCAACGTCGAGCCCGAGCCGCGCCATATCGGTGAACAGCGCCTGACGTTCGGAATAGGCAGTCTGTTCGCCGGTCACGATGTTGTCGACGACGGTCAGCAGCGACAGCGCGCGGGCGCCGAAATGCGCCGCGATTCGGTAGAGTGCGCTGGTTTCCATATCGACAGCGAGAGCGCCAAGCGCCTGCGCTTCGGCAAAGCGGTCGCGCCCTTCAGGGTGGTAGAAGACATCGCTGCAGATGGTCAGCCCGGCCTGGTGGTCGATGCCGAGCTGGGCGGCGCAGGCCAAAGCGTGGGTGAACAGGCCGGGATCGGGCCCGGCGGCAGCATCGTAGAGGCCGAAGACCTGGCCGCTTTGGTCGCTTTCGGCGCGCACCGACTGCGAGATCACCAAGGAGCGCAGCGGCACGCGGGGTGTCAGGCCGCCGCAGGTGCCTGTGCGGATCAGCGTTTTGACGCCGTGAACATCCAGGAGTTCATGCACATAGACCAGGAAAGACGGGACACCGATGCCGGTGGCCTGGATGCTGATGGGACGGCCGCGATAGAGGCCGGTGAAGCCGAGTGCGCCCCGGCGGCGGTTGACGCAGCGCGACGCCTCAAGAAATGTCTTTGCCATCCACTCGGCGCGTTGCGGATCGCCCGGCAACAGCACCGTTGCGGCATAGTCGCCCCTGGCAGCCTCGTTGTGCGGCGTCACGACATGCTCCCCAAACCCGCCGCCCGTTTCGCCTGCAATCATGGCAGTGTCACGTCATTGCGCAAGCTTTGAATTAGGGCGCCCTAGGACTCCAATACATCCTTGACCACGGTGGCCAGTTGCTTGAGGGAGAACGGCTTCGGCAGGAAGCCGAATTGCGCGTCAGGCGGCAGGTTTCTGGCGAAAGCGTCTTCGGCATAGCCGGACACGAAGACGAACTTGATGTCGGGCTGGCGCTTGCGCAGTTCGCCGAGCAGCGTCGGTCCGTCCATTTCCGGCATCACCACGTCTGACACGACGATATCGACCTTGCCGCCGAGCGCTTCGAAGACTTCCAGCGCCTCGACGCCCGAGGAGGCCTCATGGACGGTATAGCCGCGCGAGGTCAGCGCCCGCGAGCCGCCCATGCGCACGGCGTCTTCATCCTCGACGAGGAGCACAGTGGCCGAGCCCGACAGGTCCTTGGCGCTGTCGGCGGCTTTCACCGGCGCAGCCGGCGCCTCGCTGACGTCGCCGGGCTTTTTCGCCTCCACGAAATGGCGCGGCAGGAAGATGCGGAAGGTCGAACCCTTGCCGACTTCGGAATCGCAGAAGATGAAACCGCCGGTCTGCTTGATGATGCCATAGACCATCGACAGGCCAAGGCCGGTTCCTTTGCCGACTTCCTTGGTGGTGAAGAACGGCTCAAAAATCTTCTTCAGCACGTCCGGGGCAATGCCCGAGCCGCTATCCTCGACCTCGACCACGACATAGTCGGCAGGCGTGAGCTCGCGGTAGGAGAAGCTCTTGCATTGTTCGGCGGTGACGTTGCGGGTGCGCACGGTGAGGTCGCCGCCGGCCGGCATGGCGTCGCGCGCGTTGACGGCCAGGTTGACCACCACCTGCTCGAACTGGCCGATATCGACCTTGACCGGCCACAAATCGCGGCCGTGGTCGACCTTCAGCTTGATCTCGTTGCCAACCAGGCGGGCAAGCAGCATCCGGAGATCGGCAAGCACGTCGGTCAGGTTCAGCACTTCCGGCCGCAATGTCTGCTTGCGCGAGAAGGCGAGCAACTGCCGCACCAGCGAGGCCGCCCGGTTGGCATTCTGCTTGATGTTCATGATGTCGGGGAAGGACGGGTCCGACGGCCGGTGATTGGTCAGCAAAAGATCCGACGCCATGATGATGGCAGTCAGCACATTGTTGAAGTCGTGGGCGATGCCGCCGGCGAGCTGTCCGACCGCCTGCATCTTCTGGCTCTGCGCCATCTGGCCCTCGAGCGCCTTCTGCTCGGTGGTCTCGACGGCATAGACGATGGCCGATTCCTCGGCGCCCTCGCCGGTGCCGTCGGCGACGGCGTTAACGTAGAAGCGGATGTGACGCTCCTCATTGCCGGGCAGCAGCGTGTCGATCGGCTCGATGTCGGCCTGCCTCAGCCGCGCCTTTTCGAACGCGGCGGCAAAGGCCGGCCGGTCGCGCTCGTGGATCACGGTGTCCAGCCGCACGCGGCGGTCGACCGCGTCGCCGTCGACGACGGAGGAAAACAGCGACAGGAACGGCGCATTGGTGCGCAGGATGCGGCCGCCATTGTCGACGGCGGCAATGGCCATCGGCGTCGAATTGAAGAAGCGAGTGAAGCGTACCTCCGAAGCCCGAAGATCGGCCGATGCGTCCTCGCCCTGCGTGCGGTTGAGCACGATGGTGCGGGTGGGACCGTTGGTCCCCTCGCGGCTGGCCGAGACCCGATGCATGAAGCGCACCGGCAGCGCCTCGCCGGTCGTCGTCGTAAGATCGAGATCGATGACGGCGTTGCGGGTGGTGCCGGGATCGGCCTTGACCGAGCGCACCAGCGCCATGCCGTCGCCGGCGACGATTTCCGGGAGTGTCACGGCGCCAGGGGTGAAGCTCGCCAGATCGATGCCCAGCCATTCGGCGAGCGTGGCGTTGATGTAGGTGACACGGCCTTCCTGGTCGGCCGAGAAGAAACCGGCCGGCGCATGGTCGAGATGGTCGATGGCCTTCTGCAAGTCGAGGAAGAAACGCTCCTGCTCGGCCCGTTCCTGCGAGATATCGGCAAGCTGCCAGGCAAGCATCGGCAGGCGCTGACCGGGAACGCTGAAGGTCCGGGCCCGCGCCCGGTACCAGCGCGCGCCGGGTTCGGCGCCCGGCCGGATCGACTGTGCTAGCCGGAACTCACCGTCGCCGGCCTGGCCATCGCGCAAGCCCGAGGCCAGCCGGTATATGGTCACCGAAGCTTCGGGGACATCGGAAAGCAGGCCTTCGACCGTCTTCAGATCGGCGGCCGACGCAGCACCGGTCATCTCGGCGTAGGCCCGGTTGGCGTAGACGACGCGGCCCTTGGTGTCGGTGACGATCAGGCCCTGCGACATCGAATCGACGAAGGCCTTCGACAGTTCGTCCCCGGTCGAACGCGGCGCGATCTGCACGAAGCCGATGGCCGTGGCGAACAGGAAGCCGACGCCGATCATGGCAAGCACGCCCAGCATGCCGAGCAGGAACGGATCGCCAAGACGCTCGCGGAAAATGCCGAAAACGATCGCGGCCCCAGTCAGGACGATGATGAACACGATGAGCCGGGTAACCGCGCCTGGCCGCGTGTTCTGATCGACGATCGGTACCGGATAGAAATCGCCTCGCGTTTCCCTGGCCATATGCCCCCTGCTCGTGAGTTGTCCGACACCGCCCCCGGCCGGTTGAATCACATTCTCCTAATCCGGAAAAGGCCTTGGCGGCAAATGTCGGATAAAAATGACGCGTCGGTGTTTTCAAGCTGTTCACGAAGCGTGAAGGCAACTTGCGGTGGCTGGCCGCAACGGTCTAGTGTCCCTCCACTTCAAAAGCCGATTGGGGGCACCGATGCAGTGGCTGGATAATGTGGCGGGTCCCGGATATGCCGCAGCGCTGCTGTGGACGTTTGCTGCCCTTGTCCTGCTGGTCATCGTGCTCATCATCATCAGGCTGGTCCGCAACCTGACCTTCGGCACCTTCGTTGCCGGCGGCAGGAACCGCAAGACACGGCTGGCGGTCATGGACGCGACGGCGGTCGACAGCCACCGCCGGCTGGTGCTCATCCGTCGCGACGACATCGAACACCTGCTTTTGATCGGCGGCCCGACCGACGTTGTCGTCGAGCGCGATATCAGACTTGCAGCGCCACGCCGTCCGGCATTGACCGGCGATGGCGGTGTTGGCCAGCAGCAACAGGCGCCGCGGCCGCGCGCAGCACAACCCGCTCCCACCGCGCCCGCAAGGCAGGCGCCACCGCCGCAACCGGTAAGGGCTGCTCCAGCCGCCGTTCCGCCGCGCCAGGCCGCACCGGCGCCGAAACCGGCTCAAATCTACCAGGCGAGCAATGTGACACCGCTGCCGGCCTATGGCTCCGCCGCCAATACTGCCCGGCAGGCCCCGCCACCGAAGCATGAGTCCATCGACGATACCCTGATGCGGGAACTCGAGGTCTCGCTCGACGATTCGCACCCCAAACCGGCAAGCAAGCCGGCTGCGAAGGCACCGCAGTCTCTCGACGACGAGATGACCAAGCTGCTCGGCGAACTCGCCAGCCAGAAACGATAAAGCCCGGCGAACCGTCACATCTTGCCGATTCCCGATCGAACGCCGCTTAAGCGTCTCGTCCGTTTCAACGCGACGCGCTTTAACTTGGGGGCGGACTAAACCCTTCGGCCAAAAACAGAAATGGCCGGGAAACCCGGCCATTTCTGATGAAACAGTCCTGCCTGACGGCAGCGGCTCAATCGTCGCGATAGACCTTCTCGCGGCGTTCGTGGCGCTCCTGCGCTTCGATCGACAAGGTCGCGATCGGACGCGCATCCAGCCGCTTCAGCGCGATCGGCTCGCCGGTTTCCTCGCAATAGCCGTATGTGCCTTCATCAATGCGCTGCAGCGCCGAATCGATCTTTGAAATGAGCTTGCGCTGGCGGTCGCGGGCCCGAAGCTCGATGGCGCGGTCGGTTTCCGAGGAAGCGCGATCGGCGAGATCGGGATGGTTGGCGTTTTCCTGCTGCAGGATTTCGAGGGTTTCGCGCGCTTCGCGCAGTATGTCGGTCTTCCAGGTGACGAGCTTCAGGCGAAAGTAGGATTTCTGCCGTTCGTTCATGAACGGCTCGTCTTCGGAGGGTACGTAATTGGCTGTAACGATATCGTTCATTCGACTCACCCAACAACCCCAAATTTGGCGCCTATATATTCGCGCAGAGAAGGCTGCACAAGCGTAATCCGCGCGCGTTTCACGCAATTGTTAATGCCGCGCGGGCGATCCTCAGCAAAGCCTTCCATAGCAAGGGCGCGGGCGAATTCGCACATGATTCGCTGCGCTTGGGCGTCGCCGCCCATTGTGCCTCAGGCCTTTCTCGTGGCTAATCCAGTTGTGTCATTGGTGGGCAGCACACCATTGGGGGTCCGGTGAGCAGACTGTATCTGTTGAGGCATGCGAAGGCTGGCTGGGCCCTTCCCGGCGTGCGCGACTTCGATCGCCCGCTCGACGCATCCGGCATTGCCGATGCCGAAATGATGGGGACTGCGATGCGTGCCCGCAACTACATCCCCGATATCACGCTCTGCTCCAACGCCAAGCGGGCGCGCCAGACGCTGGAAGGCATCGCCGGCCACACCGATACCGGCCGGGTGCTGTTCTTCGACACGCTCTACAGCGAGGATGCCGCCGGCTACCTCGCCATCATCCGCAGCAATGGCGGCCCCGGCTCGCTGCTGGTCATCGGCCACAATCCGATGACGGAAGACCTTGCCATGGCGGTCTCGGGCGACGGCGACGAGGCTGCTCGGGCCATCATGAACCATGGTTTCCCGACCTCCGGCCTTGCGGTCGTGCGCTTCGACGGCACCCTCACCGAGGCTGCGCAAGGCGCGGGCTACCTCGAAGCCTTCCTGACGCCCGTCGATCTCTGAGCCGAGCCGGCCGAGGCCGGGCGCCATTTCAAACTTGAACCGCAAAGCCTATATCGGGCGCAAGAGCACGCCTGAGAGAACAGATTTTGGCATCATCGCTGACCACTTTCACCGACGAAGCGAGAATTGCCCTGGATACGCTGTCGGGGCGTGCGAGCGGGCTTTTTTCGCCGTCGCTTCGGCTGGGCGTCACCGGACTGTCCCGGGCCGGCAAGACGGTGTTCATCTCGGCTCTCGTCCACAATCTCATCCATGGCGGGCGCCTGCCGCTGTTCGAGGCGCAGAAGTCGGGACGGATCGCTCGCGCCTTCCTCGAGGAACAGCCGGACGATGCCGTGCCGCGTTTTCAGTACGAGGACCATATCTCCGCCCTGGTCAACGACCGTGTCTGGCCGGACTCGACGCGCGCCATTTCGGAACTCAGGCTCACCATCGAATATGAGTCTGCCTCCGGTTGGAACCGGATGTTTTCCAGCGGCCGATTGTCGGTCGACATCGTCGACTACCCCGGCGAATGGCTGCTCGACCTGCCGCTGCTCGGCAAATCCTTCGCCGATTTTTCGCATGAAGCTTTTGAGATGGCTATGCTGCCGGTGCGGGCCGACCTGTCGCAGGACTGGCGGGCGCTGTCGGCGAGGATCGACCCCAATGCCGACGCCGACGAGATGACGGCGCGGCGCCTCGCCGAGAGTTTTGCCGCCTACCTCAAGGCCTGCAAGTTCGACGAGCGGGCGCTTTCGACCTTGCCGCCCGGCCGTTTCCTGATGCCTGGCGACCTCGAGGGATCGCCGGCGCTGACCTTCGCGCCCTTGCTGCTCAAGGGTGAGAAACGGCCGCGCTCCGGCTCGCTGCAAGCGATGATGGAGCGCCGCTACGAGGCCTACAAGACGCATGTGGTGAAACCGTTCTTCCGCGAACACATCACCCGCCTCGACCGGCAGATCGTGGTGATCGACGCCATGCAGGCGCTGAACGCCGGCCCCGGCGCGATGGCCGACCTGGAACGCGCGGTGACCGAAATCCTCTCCTGTTTCCGTCCTGGCCGAGGCAATTTCCTCACCGACCTGTTTTCACGCCGCATCGACCGCATCCTGGTTGCCGCGACCAAGGCCGACCATTTGCATCACGAAAGCCATGACCGGCTGCAGGCAATCGTGCGGCGGCTTGCCGACCGCGCCGTGGCGCGGGCAAATTTCACCGGCGCCGATGTCGACGTGGTCGCCATGGCGGCGGTGCGCGCGACGCGCGAAGGCACGGTCAAGCAAGGCCGCGAAACCCTGCCGGTGATCATCGGCACGCCGCTGAAGGGCGAGAAGATCAACGGCGAAACCTTTGATGGCAAAGCCGAAACCGCCATATTTCCCGGGGACTTGCCGGAGAAAATTGACGCGGTTTTCGACGTTTCCGAAGCCGACCACCGGCAGAGCAGCGACGATCCGGCGATCCGTTTCGTGCGCTTTCGCCCGCCAAAGCTCGAACGCACCGCTGAAGGCGTCACGCTGTCGCTGCCGCATATCAGGCTCGACCGCGCCTTGCAGTTCCTGATCGGAGACCATCTGGCATGACCGCGCCCCGCAGACCGGCAGCTTTCCGCATCGAGCCGGAGGCCGAACCGAAGCAGGAAACGCGCCGCCCCCATGCCGAGCCGCCGGCACGCAAGTCGCGCGCCGTCGTCGTGCCGGCCGAGATCGATGTCTTCGAGGAACCCGACATTGTCGCCGCCGAACCGCCGCCGGCGACCGCGCCACGCAGGCGCTCGCTGTTTGCCAGCCTGTTTTTCGGCGCGGTCGGCGTGCTGGTTTCGCTCGCCGTCGGCCTGTGGACCGACCAACTCATCCGCGACCTGTTCGAGCGCGCAGAGTGGCTGGGGTGGCTGGCAGCGGGAATGGCCGCAATTGCCGTGTTGGCCCTCGCGGTCGTGCTGGTGCGCGAATTCTTGGCTATCGCCCGGCTGGCCGAGGTCGAAAAACTGCAAAAGCGGGCGCTCGATGCCATGGCGCGCGACGATCCGAAGGCTGCAAGGGCCGTCGTCGAAGAGCTTTCGGCCTTTGTCGCTGCGAAACCCGAAACCGCGGCCGGCAGGCGCTCCCTGGCCGAATTGCGCGGCGAGATCATCGATGGCGGCAATCTGGTGCGACTGGCCGAGACCGAGATTCTCGGGCCGCTCGATGCGAGAGCCAAGGTGATGATCCTCGAAGCAGCCAAACGCGTGTCGCTGGTCACCGCCGTCAGCCCCCGCGCACTCGTAGACGTTGCCTATGTCGTGTTCGAGGCCGGGCGCCTGATCCGCCGCTTGTCCGAACTCTACGGCGGCAGGCCGGGCACGCTGGGCTTTTTCCGGCTGGCGCGCAGCGTTCTTGCCCATCTGGCGGTGACCGGCTCGATCGCCGTCGGCGACAGCTTTGTCCAGCAGATCATCGGCCATGGCCTTGCCGCACGGCTTTCGGCGAAACTCGGCGAAGGCGTGGTCAACGGCATGATGACGGCGCGTATCGGCATTGCTGCCATGGAGACGGCGCGGCCCCTGCCCTTCATTGCCGGCAGGCGGCCGGGTATGGGCGATTTCCTGTCGGCGCTGACCTCGTTTGCGGCCAAAAAAGAGAATGAAGCACCCGCCTCAAGCAAGTGAACGCCCTCTCGCGGTCACCAAGCATTAACCAATCTTGTTCATGGTCGTCCAACAACAGCCTCCTTGTTGCCGGGTGTCGTCTATGAAAAGCGTAATCTTGTCCTGCGTCCTGCCCCTGGTCGCGCTTGCAGCACCTCTGGGCCCGACCGGGAAAGCCTTTGCAGCCGAGCCCGACAAGCAGTTCTTCCGGACCGTTGAAGGCAAATGGGTCGGCCCGGGCGAAATCATCGCCGGCAAATACAAGGGCACGAAGTTCACCTGCAGCTTCGACGGCTCGACGCCGGACAACAAGACCGGCATGACGCTCGATGGCGACTGCCGCGTCGGTGTCTTCACCCAGAAAATGTCGGCGACCGTCGAGCGCAAGGGCCGCGACTACAAGGGCAATTTCATGGGCGGCGCCGCGGGGTCGGGCCTGGACATCATCGGCGGCAACGTGGTCGATGCCCGCAAAGTCGTCTTCACTATCAACCGCAACCAGCTGCGCGGCGTCATGCAGGCCCGCATTCCCGACGACAATTCGATGACGGTGACTATCGCCGTGCGCGTCGACCAGCAACTGGTGCCGGTCATCGGCATGAGCCTCAAGCGCGTCGACGCCGTCGAAGTCGGCTCCATCGCCAAAAACTGACTCTCAAGCGGTTCCCCGAAAAAAGCGCGGAACGGGGTTGCACTGCGCGATAGCTGAGCTGTTCCGCTCAGCTCGATGTCGGGAAATGACAGGCCACCTTGCGGCCGGGTCGGCGCTCCTCAAGCACGGGCCGCTCGGTGCGGCACCTTTCTGCCGCGACCGGACATGTGGCGCGCAACCGACGATGTCAGCGTCTCCGACGGCCCAAGCCACAGCAAGGCCAACGTGTCAGGGTCCTGTGCGTGCCGGCCGTCCTTCGTGTCAGCGCGATGCGCTTTAAGAACACCAGCAAAAAAGGCGGCGGCTACTCGAGCCACCGCCTTTCTCAATTTCCGAACGAAGAATCAGCCCTTGATGGAGGCCGTCAGCTCGTCATAGGCCTTGCAGGCGTCGGCCGGCGTGGTGGCGCCCTGATATTTGGTCGTCACAGCCTGCACCTTGGCGGTCAGGTCGGCGGCCTTGGTCGGATCCTTGGTGATCGCTTCCTGCAGCGCGGCGGTCATTTCCTGCGCCTTCTTGGCCGCGATTTCCTGCGTGCATTCAGGCGCCTTCGAACAGGCCGATGCGGCAAGCATGGCGACACCCACGCCGACGAGCAAAAACTTCTTCATGTCAGTCATTCTCCTCACGAAGGCAGAACTTGATCGTCGCTGCCTTCCAACGGCCGAAGCCTGGCGTCCCATAGCCGCCGATTGCGGCAAAACGCAACGTGTGCGGCGCATAAACCTGTGCAGCGCTGCTGCAACGGCGCGGGAGGCCTGATTGAGGCCGCCCGTGTCAGACGAAGCAAGGTTTCAGCCACGAGGCTGCAGCAGCGCCAGTGCGGCCGTCGCCGCTGCAAGGACGGCGGTTAGGGTCAAAGGTCCCGTAGCGCCATAGGTGTCCACGACATAGCCGCCGACAACCGCACCGACGGTGATGGCAACCTGGAAGGAAGTGACCATCAGGCTGCCTGCTGCTTCCAGCGCATCAGGTGCCGCGCGAGACATATTGGTCGGCAGCACCACCGGCGCCATGCCGAAGGCGAAGCCCCACAGCGTAACAAAGCCGAAGGCAACGCCGGTTTGCGCGCCCCAAAGCACCAAAGCGAGTGCCGCAAACGCCATCAACGCGGCGGTTACTGCGAGGGCCATGTGGATGTTGGTGTCGGCCAGGCGGCCACCGGCAATATTGCCGATCACAGCGGCGATGCCGAACCCGAGCAGCGCCAGGGCAATCGGCCCGGTTGTGAGGAGCGTCACCTGTTCGAGGAACGGGCGCACATAGACCGAGCCGGCAAAATGCCCGGTCATCAGCAGAACAATGGCAAGCATACCGAGTTGGATGCCACGCCGCCGTGTCAGCCGAAAGACGTCTGCAAGGCTGTTGCTTGCCGCCGCAGGCAAGGTCGGCAGGCTGAGAAGCTGCAGCAGCATGGCAAGCGCGGCCAGCCCCGCCGTCATGGCCATGGCGCTGCGCCATCCCAGCCAGTCACTGATCAACGCACCCATCGACGGCGCGGCAATAGTGGCGAGCGAGACGCCGAGGGTCACGATCGCCATGCCGCGACCTGTCGCATTGGCGCCAACCAGCCGCGCCACGACGGCAACGGAAAGTGCCCAGAAAGCGCTAAGAGCGATCCCCAACCCGGCCCGGCCCAGCAACAGCAGCCAGAAATTGGGCGCCAGCGCCGCAAGAATATTGGAACCGACCGCCAGGGCCATGAGGCCAACCAGCACCGCCTTGCGGTTCAATCGACCTATGAGAACATTGCTCAACATGGCCGTCACGGCGCCAACGGAAGCGGTGGCGGTGACGACCTGTCCGGCCGTTCCCTCGCTGATGCCGAGATCGCGCGCCATCGGCGTCAACAGACCTGCCGGCAAGAATTCGGCAGACACCAGGGCAAAGCTGGTGGCCGCCAATGAAAGGACCGCGAACCAGGTGGCCGCGCTCCACGCGGCTGGTGCATCGGCATCAAGGCCAATGGCGGCGTCTTCAAGCTGTAATGTTGTGTCAGTCACGGGAAGATCTCCACAGTTTGGAGATCTTAGATAGGCGAGTCCGCCCGGATGTTATGTACCTTAAAATCCGAAATTCATATCCATTCGTCCGGGAATTGTGCGGCGCACAACGCCTGGCGAGACATTGGTAATGCGCTTGAACGCGCGGGCGAAGGACGCCTCGGAATCATAGCCCAAACGGGTAGCGACTTCGGCAACAGACAAGCCGTTTTGGCCCAGCAATTCGCGGGCAAGCTGCATGCGCAGGCGGGCGAGATAATGTGCGGCGCCCTCACCCAATACCGCGCTGAAGCGCTCGGCGAAAATCGAACGCGATTGGCCTGCCACGCCGGCCAGGCTTCCCAGCGTCCAGTTGTGGCCGGGATCGCGATGCATGGCCGCCAGAGCGCGCCCTATATGGGGGTCGCGGATGGCTGCAAGCCAACCGATGGTCGAGGCGCCGTTGCAATTGACCCAGCAGCGTATGAGCCTGGCTGTCAGCAAATCCGCCATACGCGACAGGATGGTGGCGCTGCCCATCTGCGGTTGCGCGGCCTCCGCCGTCATGGCCGCCAGCAAAGGGCCGACCATCGGGTCATTGCCGGCCACGTCGCAACCCTTGATGAGAGGCGGCATCAACGTGATCAACGGATTGAGCGCATAGGAGCCGAGAGACATGGAGCCGCAGAAAAGGGTGCTTGTCGCGCCCGTTCCCTGCCGTATCACTTCGCAAACGTTGCCGCCCAACTTGATCACCTGGCAGCCCTCGAGCGAATCGCCCACCACGTCCGGCGCACTCGCCAGCCGATGGGCGATGCCTTGCGGCAGCAGCACCAGATCGCCATCGCGCAACTCCTGCCAGCCTTGCGCTTCGGTGTGAATCCAGCATGGACCCTGGCCGACAAAGTGAAAACGAAGCAGTTGTTGTTGCGGAAAGTCTATGCTCCATGGGTGCCGGAGTTCGCAGCGGCCATAGTTGACGCCACTCAAGCGAAAGTCTTGCAGAACTTCGCTGAGCGCATCCATCGGGATATGTGGCAGCGGCGACGGCCGGGACGAATAATCAGGCATTTGTCAGATATAGATACCGGCCGTCCGACAGGCAAGCGCAGACTGTTGTTCCACCGGGGAATCGCTGCCGCGGCACCCTACCCATCCTGGCAGGCTTCCCGCCCTTGCCTCCCGCTCCCAGTGCATGCAAGGAGTGCTGTCGGACACAGGGACAAGAGGCATGGCAGCGGAAGCATCGGGCAGCGATCTCATTCAGGTGGTGGCGCTGCTTGCCGCAGGCGTCGTCGCCGTTCCGATCTTCAAACGCATGGGGCTGGGCTCGATCCTCGGCTATCTCGCCGCGGGCGTGGTCATCGGCCCGTTCGGTATTGGCATTTTTTCCGAATCGGAAGCCATCCTGCATGTCGCCGAACTCGGCGTGGTCATGTTCCTGTTCATCATCGGGCTGGAGATGCAGCCGTCGCGGCTATGGGGCCTGCGCCGCGAGATTTTCGGCCTCGGCGCGCTGCAGGTCGGCGTCTGCGCATTGCTGCTCACCGGTGTTGGTCTCGCCGGCGGCTTTCCGATCGCGCAATCCTTCGTTGCCGGCGCCGGCTTTGTCCTGACCTCGACGGCGATCGTCATGCAGCTTCTGGAAGAGCGTGGCGAGATGGCCAGCCCCAAGGGCCAGCGCATCGTGTCCATCCTGCTGCTCGAGGATCTGGCAATCGTGCCGCTTCTGGCGCTGGTCGCCTTCCTGGCGCCGGGCGGCAGCGAGATGACCCTGCAGCAGAGGCTGACCGAAATCGGCATCGGTCTTGGCGCCATCGTCGGGCTGGTGGTGGCCGGCCGCTATCTGCTCAATCCGTTCTTCCGCATCCTGGCCGACGCCAAGGCGCGCGAAGTCATGACGGCGGCAGCACTTCTGGTCGTGCTGGGGTCGGCGCTGGTTATGCAGCTTTCCGGCCTCTCGATGGCGATGGGCGCCTTCCTGGCCGGCGTGCTGTTGTCGGAATCGACCTTCCGCCACCAGCTGGAGGCCGACGTCGAGCCATTCCGCGGCATCCTGCTTGGCCTGTTCTTCCTCGCCGTCGGCATGTCGCTCGACCTGCATGTGGTGGCCGACAACTGGCGGCTGATCGCCGTCTATGTCGTCGCCTACATGGCGATGAATGCGCTCGGCATCTACCTCGTCGCCCGCATGCTGAAGAGCGGTCATCGTGAAGCGCTGGAACGCGCCGTGATCATGGCGCAAGGCGGCGAATTCGCCTTCGTCCTCTATTCGGCCGCAGCGGCGGTTGGCATCATCGACAGCCGGGCCAACGCAACGCTGACCGCTATCATCATCATCTCCATGGTGCTGACGCCGCTGGCCATCATTGCGCTCAAATATTTGACGCCGCGCGACGAGCAGTCGCTTGAAGGCGTCGACATCGCCGACGGCCTTACCGGCAGCGTGCTGGTCATCGGCTTCGGCCGTTTCGGCCAGATCGCGAGCCAGCCGCTTTTGTTGCGCGGCATCGATGTGTCGATCATCGACAATGATGTCGAGATGATACAGGCGGCCGCCGATTTCGGCTTCAAGGTCTACTATGGCGACGGCACGCGGCTCGACATTCTGCGCGCCGCAGGTGCAGGCCGCGCGCGCGCCGTGCTGATCTGCGTCGACAAGCCGGACGCCACGGTGCGCATGGCGGAACTGATCAAGGCGGAGTTCCCGTTGCTGACTGTCATGGCGCGTGCCTTCGATCGCGGCACCGCCCTGTCGCTCATCCGCGCCGGGGTCGACTTCCAGCTGCGCGAGACCTTCGAATCGGCCCTCGTCTTCGGCGGTTCCGCGCTCGAGGTTTTGGGCGTCGAGCCGGAAGATGTCGCCGATGTCATCGAGGATGTGCGACGGCGCGACAATGCCCGACTGGAGACGCAGCTGGCCGAAGGCGTCCGCGCCGGGCAACGTTTCCTCAGGGGCAATACCGGCACGCCGATCCCGACGCCGCTGACGCAACCGCGCCGGCCCGGCCAGGCGCTGAACGAAGAGACGGCCGGCGTGCTGCACAAGCCCGAGCCCGCCGATCAGGGGGAAAGCTGATGACCGCATCGGATGAGCGCGCGCTCGCCGTCACCAAATTCTGGCGCGAGGCCGGCGAAGACGCGTGGTTCGAGAAGAACGACGTCTTCGACGCGGATTTCCGCAGCAGGTTTCTCGACCTGCACTTTGCCGCCGCGCGGCGCGAGTGCGACGCATGGTCGGAGCATGCCGAGGGTTCGCTGGCGCTGATGATCCTGCTCGACCAGTTTCCGCGCAACTGCTTTCGCGGCTCAGGCCATATGTACGCCACCGATCCGCTGGCACGGCACTTTGCCGCCAAGGCGATTGCGGCCGGCCATGACCTTTCGCTGGAAGAAAACCTGCGCGTCTTCCTGTACCTGCCCTACGAACATTCGGAACTGCCCGCCGACCAGGACAGATCGGTCGAGCTCACCACCGCCAGGGCGCCGGAGTATGTGAAATACGCCATCGAGCACCGCGACATCATCCAGCGCTTCGGCCGCTTTCCGCACAGGAACAAGATGCTTGGCCGCGAGACGACGGCGGACGAACAGGCATTTCTCGATGGCGGCGGCTTCTCCGGTTAACCCAGCCACCAATCGCGGCCGGAAGCCAGCCGCTCTATGCCTGACGTATCGACGGCGCTGAGCCGCTCGGTCACGCTCCTGCCGCCCACCGCCAGATCCGGCGCGATCTCTGCCAAGGGCGCCAGCACGAAGGCGCGCTCCACCATTCGGGGATGCGGCACCTCCAGCCCGGTTTCGTGGATTGTGCGGTCGCCGAACACCAATATGTCGATGTCGATCAGGCGCGGACCCCAGCGCTCCTCGCGCACCCGCTTCAGCTTGCGCTCGGCCTCGAGGCAGAGGTCGAGCAGCGCCCTTGGCGCCAGCGAGGTCGAGATTTCGGCAGCGGCGTTGAGGAAATCCGGCTGGTCGAGCTTGCCCCAGGGCGGCGTGCGGTAAAGTGAGGAGACGGCGACGACGCGCGTGCTCTCGTCGGCGTCGAGCAGGCGCAGCGCCGCCGCCATCGAGGCCGAGGGATCGCCAAGATTGCCGCCAAGGCTGAGATAGACCGTGTTATTGTTACTCTGGCCAGACAACGGTCACCTCGACATAATCGAGCACGCCGGGCACCGGTGCGTTGGGCTTGCGCACGGTGATCTCGGCCTTCCTGATCTGCGGGAACCGTGAAGTCAGCGCCTTCGCCACTTCGAGCGCCAGCGCCTCGATCAGGAAGCGGCGATGTCCAGTGACGATCTTTTCAATCACCGTGAAGGCGATGCCGTAATTGACGGTGTCCTCGATGGAATCATCCTCCAGCGGGCGGCTGGGCTCGACCGTCAACTCGGCATCGACATAAAAACGCTGGCCAAGCGCCTCTTCCTCATCCAGCACGCCGTGCCGGGCAAAGAAGGCGCAGTTCTTCATGCGGATGACGTACATTTCTTAGTGTCCTGGGCTCAGCGTCCTGGCTTTTCGCGCGCCAGCATAGCATCGGCGACCGCCAGTGCGTCCACGTTGATTGCGACATCGTGGACGCGAAACAGATCGGCGCCCTTCAGCCTCAGAATGACACTGGTGGCTACCGTCCCGGCGGCGCGCGCGCCGGCTTCGCGGCCGGTGACGGTGCCGATGAAGCGTTTTCTGGAGGTGCCGGCCATCAAGGGAAAACCGAGCTCCTTAAGCTCGGAAAACCGCGCCATCAGGTCGAGGTTTTCCTCAGCCGTCTCCTTGGCGAAGCCGAAGCCGGCATCGAGTACGATATGATCGTCCGCAACGCCGCTGCGCCTGGCGACTTCCAGCGAAGCCTTGAGGAACAAAAACTGGTCGGCGATGACGTCGGGCAGTTTTTGCCGCCCGCGCCCGGTATGCATGATGACCAGTCCGGCGCCGGTCTCGGCGGCGACGCGGGCGATGCCGGGTTCACGCTGCAAGCCCCAGACATCGTTGACGATATGCGCGCCGGCGGCGACGGCGAGGCGCGCGGTTTCCTCGCGATAGGTGTCGACCGAAATCAGGGCTTCGCCTGAACTGGCGAGCGCGGCGATGACCGGCAGGATGCGGGCCTGCTCTTCTTCAGGCGTCACGGGCGAGGCGCCGGGGCGCGTCGATTCCCCGCCGATATCGACGACGGCGGCGCCTTCTTCCACCATGCGGTGCGCCTGCGCCACCGCCTGGTCAGGCGTGATGAACAGTCCGCCATCCGAAAAACTGTCGGGCGTGACGTTGAGAATGCCGACCACAATGGCTTTCTCGCCAAGGTCGAGATGGCACTTATGCGCCAGTTGCCATCGCCTTGTCGTCATTGTCCTTCAACCATGTGTCTCATTGGCATGTGGCTCATTGGCATGTGGCTCATCGAGCGCTTGCAATCCATCAACGATGCGTGATCGGTGGAAGATCAATTCCGTTGCGCCGGCAACGGCCGTAAAGCAAGGTGAGTGAAGAGGCAACATGATGAAACGACCCCTGCTCTGCGCCCTGATGCTGGCTTTGACCGTCCTGCCGGCGAATGCTGCCAATCTGGTGAAGACCTACAGCTATTTTGCCATCGGCGGCAGCACGCTCGATGACATCGAGACGCAATTGTCGAAGCATGGACCCGAGGTGAAAAGCACCGGGATGCGGCATCCAGGCGCCACCCAGATGGCGTTCACCACCCGCATCAGCTACGCGCAAACCGCAGACACCTGCCGCATCGCCAAGGCCGCCGTTACCGTCAAGGTCAAGGTCATCCTTCCGGAGTGGCGCAGGCCGCGCAAGGCCGATCCCGATGTCAGGCTGTTCTGGGACACCCTGTCGGCCGACATCAAGCGCCATGAGGAGCGTCATGTCGAGATCGCCAAGAACCACGGCCGTCTGCTCGAAGACGCGCTGAACGCGAGCTTTGCGCAAAAGACCTGCGCCGGGGCAAAGGCGAAGGCGGCGCAGATCACCGCGGCCGAACTCGCCAGGCATGACCAGGACCAATTGCGCTTCGACCGCGTGGAAGGCGTGAATTTCGAAAGCCGCATCCTGCGGCTGCTGCGCTACCGCATGCAGCGCGTCGAGAACGGCCAGCTTCCGCCCGGCTGAAACACGGCGATACCAAGCCAATTCTGCCGAAACATGAGGCCAGCCCCAGAAAATTTTCGGGCATAGGTCGAAATCGGCCTATACGGGACGACATATGTCAGGCTCGCAAGATATGTCAGGCTGGCAAGGCGCGAGCTTCGAAACACCAGATCAAGACCAATTGAGGCGGCGCGTAGCGGAGCGGCCATTTGGCGCCGCGCAATCGCTCTCAAACTTTATGGATGAACTGATATGGACCAAGCTGTCGACAAGCCGGCTAGGCTGCCTCCCGCCGCACCGCTGACGGAAAGCGAGAAGAACGTCATCATCGCCGGCATCCTACTGTCAATGCTGCTGGCAGCGCTTGACCAGACAATCGTCGCGCCGGCCATGCCGACCATCGGCCGTTCGCTCGGCCATGCCGACTACCTGCCGTGGATCGTGACCGGCTATCTCCTGACGGCGACGGCCATGGCGCCGCTCTACGGCAAGATTTCCGACGTCTATGGCCGCCGGCCGACCGTCTATGCGGCGATCCTGATCTTCCTTCTGGGATCGCTGGTCAGCGCCATGGCCCCCAACATGTTCGTGTTGGTTGTCGGCCGGGCGATCCAGGGTGCGGGCGGCGGCGGCCTGTTCGCCCTGGCGCAGATCGTCATCGGCGACCTGGTGCCGCCGCGCGAACGCGCGCGTTATGCCGCCTGGATTTCGGGCACCTGGGCGGTCGCCAGCATCGCCGGGCCTTTGCTCGGCGGCGGATTTGCCGAACATCTGCATTGGTCGCTGATCTTCTGGATCAATATCCCGCTCGGCATCTTGGCCATGGCCATCATCAACAAGCCGCTGCGCAAACTGCCGGTCGCCGCAAAGCGGCATCGCATCGACGCGCCGGGCGCGCTGCTTCTGGTGGTGGCGACGGCATTGCTGCTTTTGGCCCTCAACTGGGGCGGCAGCGCCTATCCATGGGCCTCGCGCGAGATCGTCGGCCTGCTCGCCTGTTCGGCGGTCTTCTGGGGTGCGTTCGCCCTCAGGCTGATGCGTGCGGCCGAGCCGCTGATTTCGCTTGAAGTGCTGAGCAATCCGATCGTGCTTGCCGGCACGGCGTCGATGTTCCTGCTGCAGGCCGCCAATATCGGCCTGTCGGTGTACCTGCCGGTCTATCTGCAGTCGATCATCGGCCTGTCGGTCAGCCAGTCGGGCCTTGCCATGCTCGGCCTGCTGCTCGGAACGGTCGCCGGCGCGACCTTCAGCGGCCGCACGATACCGCGCTTCTTCCACTACAAGCGTATAGCCATGGTCGGCGTTCTCTTCGCCATTATCTGCCTTGGCGTGCTCAGCCTGGTCGCCGGCCGCGCCTCGCTGCTGGTGGTCGAGCTCTTGACCATCTGCATCGGCCTTGGAAGCGGCACCACTTTCCCGGTCGCCACCGTATCGGTGCAGAACGCCGTCGACCGCGCGCATCTCGGCGTTGCCACCGGCGTGCTGACCTTCCTGCGTTCGCTGGGCAGCGCGCTCGGCGTCGCCATGCTCGGCGCCGTCGCGCTCGGCTATGGCCTGCCGCTTGCCGGCGAAGGCGCGCCGGCTGCCGGACAGATCGTCTCGGCGACGCCCTTCATGATGATCTTCCTTGCCGCGGCCGTCACGCTCGTGCTGGCGCTGATGACGCTGGCGCTGATGCCGGAGAAGTCACTGCGCGGCCGCGACGACGCCGAGGCGCCAGTCGTTCTGGTGGAGTGATCCGGAAAGCCCTGTAGGACCTACTCCACGACGCCGAGCTTCTTCTGCAGGCTGGTCGACGACGTCGTGTACTGGAAGACGATGCGCTCACCGGGGCTGATGATGCGCTTGGCGGCCTGCGCCATCAGCGCCACCTCGTGAAAACCCGACAGGATCAGCTTCAGCTTGCCTGGGTACCAGTTGATGTCGCCGACGGCAAAGATGCCTGGCACCGAAGTCTGGAATTTCTCGGTATCGACCGGAATGAGGTTCTCATGAAGGTTGAGCCCCCATTCGGCGATCGGGCCGAGCTTCATGGTCAGGCCGAAGAACGGCAGCATGCGCGTGCACGGCACCTCGATGTCGCCGTCAGGCCCGCCCTTGATGGTAGCAGAGGCCAGCTCGCCGTCGGCGCCGGTCAGGCCGCTCACCTGGCCGACCCGGAACTCCAGCTGCTTCATCTCCTGCATGGCATACATCTTGTTGACGCTGTCGGGCGCCGCCCTGAATTCCGCGCGCCGGTGGACCAGTGTCACGCTTTTTGCCACCGGCTGCAGGTTCAGCGTCCAGTCGAGTGCGGAATCGCCGCCGCCGACGATGACGAGGTCGTGGCCGCGGAATTCCTCCATACGGCGCACCGAATAGAAGACGCTCCTGCCCTCATAGGCCTCGATGCCGGGAATGGGCGGCCGTTTGGGCTGGAACGAGCCGCCACCGGCGGCGATCACCACCACCTTGGCTTCGAACACCTCGTTCTCGTCGGTGGTGACCCGAAATGAGCCGTCGTCCAGCTTTTCCAGGCTGGAGACCATGCGGTTGAAGGTAAAAACCGGCTTGAACGGGTGAATTTGCTCGAGCAGTTTGTCGACCAGCCCTTGCGCCGAGATCGAGGGCCAGCCTGGAATGTCGTAGATCGGCTTTTCCGGATAGAGTTCGGCGCATTGGCCGCCCGGCCGGTCGAGGATATCGATCAGATGGCACTTCATGTCGAAGAGGCCGAGTTCGAACACGGCGAACAGGCCGACCGGCCCCGCCCCGACAATGAGTGCGTCCGTCTTGATTACATCGGTCATGCCAGGCGAGCCTCATTGTCAAGCTGGGGCGAAACTGGCGCGAGACTGCATGAGCATTGGCCCGCTGCCAAGCGGCGGCGGGAAAAATCACATGGTACGGGAGATCAACCCTGGCGAGCCGGCACGCGCACGACGAGGCCGTCAAGCGCGTCGCGCACCTTGATCTGGCAGGACAGGCGCGAGTTCGGCTGGACGTCATAGGCAAAGTCCAGCATGTCCTCTTCCATCGCCTCCGGCTCGCCGACCTCGGCCGTCCAGGCTTCGTCGACATAGACATGGCAGGTCGCGCAGGCGCAGGCGCCGCCGCATTCTGCCTCGATGCCCGGCACCGCGCTACGGATCGCATTCTCCATGACGGTCGAGCCGTTTTCGGCCTCGACATCGAAAGGAGTGCCGTCATGGGCAATGAAGGTCAGCTTGGTCATTTATCACCTGAAGGGAGTCCCAGCCGAGATAATCACTCCACCGGACAAGTCAACTGCGGCGCGAAAGCGCCGCTTTGTGACGTTTTTTCGGAAAGCTGGCCAAAGCACGCCCTGGCCCCGTCGATTCATCCCGGTGGCCGCTGCCGAGCGGCAGCCATTACCGGCTGATGGCGGCGATGAAATCGCGCACTTCCTCGATCAGGGTGCCGAGGCGCTTGAGGATGCGCGCATCTTCCGGCTGCTGTTCGATCGAGGTGGCGCAGTCGGCGATGGCAAAGGCGCCGACCCCGCGCGCCGAACCTTTCAGCCCATGCGCCAGTAGCAGTCGCTCCCTGACATCGGCATCGACTATTCTGTCGCGGACGGAAAGCGCCTGCTGTACGAACAGCGCCAATACCTCCTGTTCGAGGGCGCGATCGCCCATAGTCTGACGGGCCAGATGGGCCAGATCCACTGGGCGCGAACGGGCCGGTCCCGACGCATCGCCGCCCGGCATTGAGAAGGCAATGCCGCTTTCACCGCGTACCAATTTGAAACTCCTTGTGCCGATCGCCGAAAAAACTAGGCGATTTCCGTCGCCAACGCGTTAATGAATGGGCTGGAAAATTGTTGCCGTTGAGGCGGTTAGATCACGTTGTCGTTAACCTTATATTTAAAGTTTTACGTATCTCGCGGAATGCATGTTTTCTTTACCCCTGTGTGTCATTACGATACGAAGGTCCATTTTCAGCCTCCTGCGTGGGATAAGACGAGCCAGAATCAGGCAAAAATAAGAAGTCCCTCGGCAGCTAGTACAGGGTAGCGAAGGCATGGCGAAGAAACCAACGACGACCAGAACTCTCGACAGCGACGTAGCCAGGGAACTCGAAAAGGCACTAGACCTCGATCTCAGCGGAGACGGCAGCGGCGATCTCGATATCGCGGCGTCGATGGAAGATCTGGAAGCGCAGATATCGCAGGCCGCGGACGAACTGGCGCGCGAAGGCCGCCCCCAGAAGCCCGCCCCCGCTCAAAACGCGCCCGTCCAACAAAACCAGAGTGCGAAGCCGGCAGCCAAGCCCGCCGAGCTGCGCCCGGTCGAATCGCGCAACAGCGCGCAGCCAGCCGGCTTCAAGCCGGCAAACGATGACCGCCAGAAAGATTACAAGACGCTGCTGCACAGCCTCAACCGGCGCGCGTCTAGCACGATCTATTGGGTCGTGGCGTTCGTGTCGCTGGCCTGGATCGCCGGCGCCGGCGGCCTCGCCAATCTGCTGTTTGGCCCCAGCATCTGGAAAATTCGTACGTTCGATCAAATCCTGGCCCACCCTGAACTGATCGGCCTGGCGATCGCGGCAATCATACCGGTCGTCCTGTTTTGGGCCTTCGCGGCGATGATCCGCCGCGCGCAGGAAATGCGCATTGCCGCGCAATCGATGACGGAGGTGGCTTTCCGCTTGGCGGAGCCGGAAAACCTCGCCCAAGACCGCGTGATGATGATCGGCCAGGCCGTTCGCCGTGAAGTGGCGGCGATGGGCGAAGGCATCGAGCGCACGCTGGCGCGCGCCGTCGAGCTCGAAACTCTGGTCCACAGCGAGGTCAACCAGATCGAACGCTCCTATTCGGAGAATGAATCGCGCATCCGGTCGCTGGTCGACGGGCTGGGCAGCGAGCGCGAAGCCGTCGTCACTCATGCCGAGCGCGTGCGCGCCTCGATCACCGGCGCGCATGAAACGCTGAAGGACGAGATCGGCGCCGCCTCCGACATTATTCGCGACTCTATCCTCAACGCGTCGACCAAGCTGTCGATGACGATCACGAATTCCGGCGACACGCTGATCGACCGCATCAATGAAAGCTCGATGTCGATCTTCGATTCCGTCGAAACCCGGCTGGATTCAATCACCGACAGGCTGTCGACATCGGGCGAAGCCTTTGCTTCGCTGCTCGACACCCGCATCGCCAAGCTGACGGACACCACAGACGGCCTGACCCGGTCGCTGACCGACCTGCTCGACGACCGCACCACCGGCATGGTGTCGCTGCTCGGCGGCGCCGCCCGCACCCTGAGCTCGGAATTCGAGTCCAGCCTGAACGGCATCGAGCGGACGCTGGCCGAGCGCGGCCAGGCGCTGATCAGCGAATTTCAGACCCGCGCCGAAGCACTCGATACCGGCACGCAGAAGCTCAACGCCGCGCTCGAGGCGCGCGCCCGCCAGATCAACGAAACGCTGGTCGAGCGCGCCCGCGAGATCGCCCACACCTTTGCCGAGAGCAAGGATCATTTGTCGGCCATGATCGATCAGGGCAAGACCCAGATCGGCGCCGACATGGCCGACATCGTCTCGTCGACCTCGTCGATGCTCGAAGCCCGCGCCAGCGATTTCGCCGGCCGCATGGAAGCGGCCCGCCATGTCGTGTCGCGCTCATTCGACACCGATATCCAGCGTCTTGCCGATGCCCGCGTCGGCATCGAGGACGCCGTCGAAAACCACAGCCGCAAGCTGTCCGAAAGCCGCGAACGCATGGCGGCTGCCATGCAGGCGGACCTGGCGAAGTTCGCCGAGGGCCGTGCCGGCATCGATGCGGCCGTAACCAACCAGGTGCAGAAGTTGGCCGAAGGCCGCAACCTGATCTCGCGCGCCCTGGAAGAGGATCTGCGCAAGGTCAACGAGTCGCGCGCCGCCATCGACGCGTCGCTGGGCAGCCATCTCGAGCGGCTTGAAGAAGGCCGCAACCGGCTCAACCAGGCTTTGCATGAAGACTCCGGAAAACTTGTGCAAGCCCGTACGATCATTGACGAAATGGTCGCCGGACATGTCGGTAAACTGGCCGAAGGCCGCAACATTCTGTCGCGCGCCCTGGAAGCCGATCTCGGCAAGCTCGCCGACAGCCGCGCCTCGATTGACGGGCTGGTCGCCGGCCAGGTTGAAAAGATCGCCGAAGGCCGCGCCATCCTGACCAAGGCGCTCGAAAACGACATTATCGGCATCAAGGGCGTGATCGAGAACCACTCGGCGAAACTGGCCGAGGACCGCACCGAACTCAGCAAGGCGCTGGAGAACGACCTATCCGGCATCAGGGGCCTGCTCTCCGACCATTCGAGCCGGCTTGCCGACGATCGTGGCCTGTTGTCACAGACGCTCGAGGCCGACCTCGCCAAGCTCGCCGAGAGCCGGTCGAGCATCGACGGGCTGGTCGCCGGCCAGGTCGAGAAGCTGGCCGAGGGGCGCGATATCCTCAAGCGCGCGCTCGAAGCCGACCTCAACACCATCAAGGGCGCCATCGCGGGTCATTCCGACAAGGTGGCGGAAGAGCGCGGTCAGCTTTCCAGGGCACTGGAGGCCGACCTGCAGAATGTGAACAGCCTGATCGCCGACCACTCGAACCGGCTTGTCCAGGATCGTTCGACGCTATCCCAGGCGCTTAAGGATGACCTTCAGAATGTTAACAGCCTGATCACCGACCACTCGAGCCGGCTTGTCCAGGATCGTTCGACGCTATCCCAGGCGCTTCAGGACGATCTGCACAATGTCAGCGGCATCATGGCCGATCATCAAAACAGGCTCGTCCAGGACCGTTCGGCGCTCTCAAAGGCACTGGAAGACGACATCGCCAAACTGGCGGAGAGCCGCTCCAGCATCGATGGGCTGGTCGCCGGACAGGTCGAGAAGCTCGCCGAGGGCCGCGACATCCTCACACGGGCGCTCGAAGCCGATCTCAATGCGATCAGGAGCGCCATTGCCGACCAGTCGCAGAAGCTGAGCGAAAACCGTGGCGAGTTCGCACGGGTGCTGGAAGCGGATTTGGAAAATGTCAACAGCCTGATCGAGGGCCACAGCGACAAGCTCGTCCGGGATCGCGCGACGCTGTCGAAGGCTCTCGAGGACGACCTCGCCAAGCTGGCCGAGAGCCGGTCGAGCATCGACGGACTGGTCGCAGGCCAGGTCGAGAAGCTGGCCGAGGGCCGAGACATCCTGAAACGTGCGCTGGAAGCCGACCTGCAGAAGCTGTCGGCAAGCCGCGGTGAGGTTGACGACATCATCGCCGGCCATGTCGGCAAGCTGGCCGAAGGCCGCAACATGTTGACCCAGGCGCTGGAAGACGATCTGGCAAAGCTCGCCGACATACGCAAGGACGTCGACCGCTCTCTGTCGGGCCATATCGACCAGATTGCCGGCAGAAGCACCGATATCTCGGCGGCAATCGCTGCCGATGTCGAGAAAATCGAGCAGGCCTTCAGCAAGCAGACCGGCATCATCGAAGAGCGCGCCGGAACCATGGAGCGCGCGTTGTCGGTGGGTGTCGACAATGTCCGCAGCGTGCTTGAAAAGAGCGCCGTCTTCGTTGCCGGCGCGCTCCGTGAGAAGGTGATGGAAGTCACCAGCGCGCTGCACGAACAGGCCGGTGCTGCCTTCAGTGATGCCGACCGCAAGATCGCCGAGCGTGCCGAGCAGACCTCGGCCGCCCTTTTGGCCCGGGCCGAGGACATCGCCCGGACCTTCGAGGACGCGGATCGCCGTCTGCACGCCCGTGCCGAGGACACATCGAGCGCCCTGCTTGCTCGCGCCGAGGATACGACGAATGCCTTGCTTGCTCGCGCCGAAGACACGACGAGCGTGCTGCTTGCCCGGCATGACGAGACGTCGAACTCGCTGCTCGCCCGCGCCGAAGAAACGGCCGGACGGCTGGCTGCCCGCGCCGGCGAGATCGCCGGCACGTTCGACGCCGCCGACAAGAAGCTGGTCGCCCGCGCGGTCGAGACGGCGCAGTCGCTGGCCGACCGCGCCGGCGACATCCTGCGTAACTTCGAGGGTGCCGACCAGCGGCTGAGCATGCGCATCGGCGAATCCGCCGAAGCGCTGGCCGCCCGCGCCTCGGACCTTGGCCGCATCTTCGACGCCGCCGACCAACAGCTGATCTCGCGCATCGCCGAGGGTTCGGACGCGCTGTCAGCCCGCGCCACCGAGATCAGCCGCATCTTCGACGAGGCCGATCACCGCCTGGTGTCGCGCATCGCCGACTCCACTTCGACGATCGGCGAGCATGCCGACAACATCGTCGGCGCCTTCGCCAGCACCGAGCAGCGTGTTGCCGAACGTGCACGCCAGACCGGCCAGGAACTTGCCGTCCACGCCCGCGAGATGGAGCAGGCTCTTGCCGGCGCCGATGAGCGGCTGGCCGCGAGCGTTGCGTCCGCAGCTTCGCGCGTCGAGGAACAGGTCGCCAACGTCGAGAACCGCCTTCTTTATACGACGGAGACGATGGGCCAGAAGCTCAACGAGCAGGTTTCCAGCGCAGAAGCTCAGCTGATCTCGCGCGCCAACACGATTGCGGAGACTTTTACCGCGGTCGGCCAGCACATCGGCCAAAGCACCAACGACGCTGCCAAGACAATCGGCACCAATACCCGCGAGCTCAACACGATGCTGGCGGCGCGTTCGGCCGAGATGGCGAAGATCCTGGACGAAACCGCGCGGCCGCTGGTCGAGCGCTTCGCCCAGGGCGGCTCGGAACTGCAAAAGAGCATGGAACAGGTCACCGAACGCGCGACCGAGAAGCTGCGCAGCGAAAATGCCGCCCTCGTCAACGCGCTCGCCAGCCGCACCGCCGAAACGCTGTCGGCCGTCGAAGGCGCGCGCTCGTCGCTCGCCGATAGCGTCGCCGACCTCATCGGCCGCATGAGCGTCTCCAGCTCGCAGCTTGGTGAGCTGATCGAACAGGCGGCGATCAACCTCGGCCAGGTTGACGAACGTCTGAGCGGCAGCACGCAAAGCTTCGCGGCAACCACCGAAAAGGCCGCGCAGACCTTCGCCAGCTCGGCACGCCTGGTCGATTCGAACACGACGCGGCTTACCGAACTGTCGTCGTCGACCCTGCGCGAAGTGGCCTCGATCGCCACCAAGTTCGACGAGCACAGCCGCTTGCTGTCCTCGGCTTCGGATCTGTTGAGCTCGGCGCAGAGCAATCTGGAGCACACGCTTGAGCGGCAATCGTCGCTCGAAGATCTCGCCGTCGGCCTGGTCAAGAAGTCGGAAGACCTCGAGAAGGTGATGCGTTCGTTCGAAAACCTTGTCGGCCAGACGATGCAGAATGCCGAAGGCAAGACGCTGGCATCAGCCGACAAGATCCGCATCGCCATAACGGAAGTGGTCGATTCGGCAACCAGCCGGTTCGCCGATGCGACCGAGGAGATGCGGCGCACCGCAAGCTCGATCAAGAGCGAGCTCGACCTCACCCGCGCCGAGCTCAAGAAGGGCGTCATCGAGATGCCGGAAGAGGCCAAGGAATCGACCTCGGCGATCCGCCGTGCCGTTGCCGAGCAGATCAACGCGCTCAAGGAACTTTCGGATATCGTTGCGAAATCGGGACGCGGCGGCGACAATGCCGAACCGCGCGCCCTGCGCCCGGCGCCGCAGGCGCCAGTGCAGCGCCCGGCCGAGCCGGTACGCCGCCCGCCGCCGGCGCCACAGCCGGAGCGCCCTGCTCCGCAGGCGCCGGTCGGCGGCCTGCGTGGCACGCTCGATATCGAACGCCCTGCCGAAGCACCGCGCCAGCGCGACGCCAACGCCCGCACGCCGCAAGGCGGCTGGGTGCGCGATCTCCTGACCGGGGCATCGCGCGAGGAGGAAGTCGCCAGGCCGGCAGCGCCCGCGGAAGCACCGCGCGCAACTCCCGCCCAGCGCTCGCCGCTGCATGTCATGGAGTCGCTCAACTCGCTCTCGGTCGATATTGCCCGGGCGATCGACCACGACGCCTCGATCGAGCTGTGGAACCGCTACCGGCGCGGCGAGCGTGACGTGTTCACGCGCCGCCTCTACACACTCAAGGGCCAGCAGACCTTTGACGAAATCCGCCGCAAATATCAGGCCGAGGCGGAGTTCCGCGCCGCCGTCGACCGCTACTGCGACGATTTCGAGAAGCTGCTCAAGGACGTCTCGCGCAACGACCGCGACAACATCATGGCGCAGACCTACCTGACGTCGGACACCGGCAAGGTCTACACCATGCTGGCCCATGCGAGCGGCCGTTTGCACTAGCTACGATTGCTGCATCAAAATGAAAAAGGCGGGAAATTTCCCGCCTTTTTCGTTTGTCATGGATCGAACAATGACGAGCGCAAAGAACTCAGGCTGCCCTTGCTGGCGCGATGGGCTGCAAGCTATGCCTCCAGCATGAGGAAATACGGTCGCACCTTTCATCTGCCGATATCGGTCGGAGCCACCAGCGACGACAAGGTCATGGCGTCGCTTGAAGGACTAAGGGTGGCTGATCTTGTGGTCACCGAGAAGATGGATGGAGAGAACACAACCCTTCATCGCGATGGCTCTCACGCGCGCAGTCCCGATAGCCGTTATCATCCATCCCGAGACTGGCTGAAGGCATTTGCAGCAAATGTTTCACCGCAACTTGCTGACGATGAACGGATTGTGGGCGAGAACCTCTATGCCCGACATTCGGTTGCGTATGATGCGCTGCCGTCATTTTTTCTTGGCTTTGCATGGATCATCGGGACCGAGATTCAACCGTGGGATTTGACCCTGGCCCGGTTTGAGGAACTGGGCATCACTCCTGTTCCCACGCTCTATCGTGGGCCTTTCAGCCCCAACCTCTTCGATAATCTGGCTGCGTCCCTGGATAAGGCCAAGCAAGAAGGCTTTGTGGCTAGGGTTGCCGAAGCATTTGCTGAGGCAGACATGCCCATTCGCATGGGCAAATATGTACGGGCAGGACATGTCCAGAGTGAAACCCACTGGATGAAGGCAGAACTGGTCACCAACCGTCTGGCAGGCGGCTAAGGTTCCTGGGTCTCAAGCGCCTCGCCGGGTTCGCTCAGATAACCGAATCCGTCCAGCCCACAATATCCTTCGCCGCCTCGCCGAAGGCGCTGTCGAGCGCGTTGACATAGGCCGGATTGCCGCTGCCGGAGACGGGAGCGGATGCGGTAAAGCTCTTCGAGGCGCGCACCTCGCCGTTGCGGTCGTTCAGGATGCGTACGAAGAGATTGACCTCGGCATGCTCGCCACCATTGACGCGGACTTCGAAGGAGCGGATCTCGACGATAATTTGGTAGTCGATCGCCAGCCCCTCGCCCGGCTTGCCGACGCCGGCAAAGCTGCCGGAGCGCTGGAAGGTTTCGGCGAGCCTCGCCTGCACGATCAGCGGCAGCCGGTCGGCCCATTGCGCGCCCTTGAGATACTGGATCGAGCGATCTGACGGCTTGATGACGATGTTCTGGCTGTCCAGCGCCTTGAGCGCGGATGGCTGGGCGATCAGGATCTGGCGGCGGCTGTGGCCATGGGCGTCGATCGACGGGGCGGACAGCTCGAACGTATCGAGTGGCGCCGGCTTGCCTCCCAATGCCGCGCAACCAGCCAGCGTCAGGCCAAGCAAAACGGCCGCCGATTTATACCCACCCAACCCGAACGTCACGCGTGATCCCCACTGTCCCCGGATCGTATGATGAATCCGCATCCGCGGTCCATGTAATTGCTGCGGGCGGGCACGGAAGTCAACGCCGTGCCCTGCCATCGAACTGCCGGACCTCGCCGTCGCCGCCCGACAGGATGCGCTGCGGGTTGCGGCTGAGATCGGTCACCGCCTCTTCGATGCGACTGATCGAACGCCGGCTGTCCTGGACCAGCGCCTCGACATTCGACAGGCCCTGGCCCGAGAAGCGCGCGATGTTGTCGGTGATCGTGCCAAGCCGGGCGTTCAGCGTGTCGGCGACCTGCTTGAACGACTTCAGCGTGTCCCTGGCATCGGCCATGACGCCGTCGGCTTGGCCCGAACCGAGCAGCGTATCGACCCTTTTCAGGATGCCGTCGACGCGCACCGAGGCATCGTTGAGGCGCGACGCAAGCTGTTTGGCGTCCTTGATCGTCTCGTCGATGTCGTCGGCCCGGTCGGCGAACTTGTCGGTCACCTTGGCGATGTCGGCGGCGGCCTTGTTGGCATTTTCGCTGGCCTTCTGAATGTTGGCGAGCGCCACGCGCACCTGCGCCGGATCGATGCCGTCGAGCACATTGTCGACCTTTGCCAGCGTGCCTTGCGTGCGCGTGGCGAAATCGTTGACCGAGCCGACCGCGGTATCGACGTTCTTGATCACTCCGTCGAGCTGTCCGCTGGTCTCCTTCAGATTGGCGGTGACGGCGTCCACATTGGCGACGATGCTCTTGATCTTGTCCTTGTCGACGGCATTGAGCAGGCCTTCGGCAGCCTTCAGCGTGCCGTCGAGCTTGCCGGAAACACCCTTCAGCTCATCCGACAGCTCGCTGACGGCGGTCAGGAACTTGTCGATGCCGTCGGCATTCCTGGCCAGCGCATCGGAAAATGTCTGGGCGTTCTTGACGGTCTGGGTCAGCGGCCCGCGCACATCCCTGGTGAAACCTTCTAGGTCGGAAAGCACCTTGTCGGCGCGGGTGAAGATGTTCTGCGCCGTCTGCAGCAGGTTGGTGACCGCTGACGGATTGGCGATGATCTCGGCCGTCCTGCCTTCCTTTGCCGCCTCTTCCAGCAGGTTAGGTTCCTTGGGATCGGCGCCCTTCAATTCGATGTTGACCTGGCCGGCAAGGCTGGCGATGCCGATATCGGCCTGCGTCGATTTGGTGAGCGGCGTTGTCTGGTCGATCTCGGTCGTAGCAATGGCGGCATTGGGGTCATTGCGGTCGAAATAGACGCGCTTGACCACCCCGACCTTGACGCCGTTGAACAGCACCAGACTGCCGGGGCCGAGGCCGGAGGCCGAACCCTGAATGCGCACGCGCAGCTCCGCCGTCTCGCCGCGATCACCGATCTGGGCGGTCCAATAGACGAACCCGAACGCCGCCAGGATCGCAGCCAAGGTGAAAATGCCGACAATTACGTAGTTGGCTCTGGTTTCCATTGCCCCACTTATGTCTATGCGCGCGCGGCAAGATCAAGTTGCCGAGCGCGTTTTCCGCGGAAATAGGATTTGACCCACGGTTCTTCGCTTTTCAGCATGTCGTCGATCGTGCCTTCGACCAGGATTTTCTTGTTGCCGAGCACCGCCACGCGGTCGCAAGCGGTAAACAGCGTGTCGAGATCGTGCGTCACCATATAGACCGTCAGATCCATCGTATCGCGCAACTTCACCACCAATTCGTCGAATTCGGACGCGCTGATCGGGTCGAGGCCGGACGTCGGCTCGTCGAGGAAGACGATGTCGGGGTCGAGCGCCAGCGCCCGCGCCAGGGCGGCGCGCTTGATCATGCCGCCCGAAAGCTCCGAGGGAAATTTTTGCGCGGCGTCCGGCGGCAGGCCGACCAGTTCGATCTTGAGCAAGGCCAGCTCGTCCATCAGTTTCTTCGGCAGATCGAGATATTCGCGCATCGGCACCTGCACGTTTTCCTGCACGGTCAACGCCGAAAACAGGGCGCCGTGCTGGAAAAGCACGCCAAGGCGCATGTCGATGCGCAACCGCTCGATGTCGCTGGCCTTTTCGAGGTCGAGACCAAACAGCTTGATCGTGCCGGACTGCTTGTGCAGCAGGCCGAGAATCGTGCGCAGCAGCACCGATTTGCCGGCGCCCGAGGCGCCGACGAAACCGAGGATTTCGCCGCGCTTGATGTCGAGCGCCAGTTTGTCGAGGATCAGCTTGTCGTCCAGGGCAACGGTGATATCGCGCACCGACAGCACGATATCGTCTTCTTCCATTCCCTGCACAGCCTTGGTCGCCTTTGAGTTTCTGCGCATCATGTCAGAACTCGATCGATGCGTAGAAGATGGCAAAAAGGCCATCGAGGATGATGACGACGAAGATCGATTTCACAACCGAGGCGGTGACGTGCAGACCCAGCGATTCGGCGCTGCCGCCGACCTTCATGCCTTCTACGGAAGCAATGGTGCCGATGATCATGGCCATGAACGGCGCCTTGATCAGCCCGGCGAAGATGGTGCTGATATCGATTGCCCCGCGCAGCCGGTCGATGAAGGCCGTCGGCGCAATACCGGAATAAAGCCAGGCGGCTAGGATGCCGCCGCCAAGAGCGGCAAAATTGGCGACGATGGTGAGACAGGGCAGCGCGATCACCAGCGCCACCAGGCGCGGAAACACCAGCACGCCGATCGGGTTGAGGCCGATGACCTTCAGCGCGTCGACCTCCTCGCGCATCTTCATCGAGCCGATCTCGGCGGTGATGGCGCTGCCGGAGCGGCCGGCGATCATGATGGCGGTCATCAGCACGCCGAGTTCGCGCAGGATCAGCACGCCGACCAGATCGACAACGAAAATGTTGGCGCCGAAATAATTGAGCTGGTAGGCGCCCTGCTGGGCGACGATGGCGCCGACGATCGCCGACATCAGCACCACCACGGGGATGGCGCCGACCCCCATGCGATCGATCTGGTTGAAGATCGCCGCCGGATTGATGGCATGGCCGCGCCCGAGCTTCATCTGGGCGCCGCCGATGGTGGCGCCGAGGATGTTCATCGAGGCGAGGAAGTCGTCGCGCATCTCATAGATGCGGCGGCCGACCGCCTCCAGCCCGCGGAGGATGATGTTGGGGCGCCGGACGCCGCGCGATTCGGGCTCGCGCCGGACAGCTTCGCCAACGGCGCCGAGCAGGATCGAGGCGACATCGCTTTGCCCCTGCATCTTGATCTCGACACCCTTCTTTTCGAAGACACTGACCAGGCGATCGATCAGCCAGGCGCCGGCGGTGTCCATCTTCTCGATGTGGGAAAGATCCAAAGCGAGCGTCTGGAAGCCTTTGCGCTGCTCGATCTTGCGCATCTCGGCGTCGATCAGCGCCACTGTCGTCGTCGTCCAGATGCCGGAGAAAGCGCAGCGGAGGACGCCGCCCTCCTCGCCGACCGCAACGCGGGGCTGGTGGTCGGCCTCCTTGGCGGCGTTGCCGCTTGCGTCGCGTTTGCCGATGGTCAACATGGCGTCCTGTTTAGCCTGACGGGTCGTACCTGTCGATTTGCCGACGACGCGTTGTCGCATAGCCGGAGCAGAAAATTATGGCGCGTGTCATTTCGGTTGAGGCCGAGCGTTTTCCCATTGCCGGCACCTTCACCATCTCGCGCGGGTCGAAGACCGAAGCCGAAGTCATTACCTGCACGATCAGTGATGGGGACAATCGCGGATGGGGCGAATGCGTCCCCTACAAGCGCTATGGCGAGACCATGGAGGGGGTGCGCGACGCCATCGAGGCCATGCGCCGGCAGATAGAAGGCGGCATCAGCCGCAAGGAACTGCTCGATGCGATGCCGGCGGGTGCTGCCCGCAACGCCATCGATTGCGCCTTGTGGGACCTGGAGGCCAAGATCAGCGGCGTTGCGGTCGCGGACGCCATCCACGTTGTGCCCTTGTCGGCGCTGGAGACGGCCTACACGCTGTCGCTGGGCGAGCCGGAGGCAATGGCGGCGCAAGCCCGCGCCAATGCCGGGCGGCCGCTGCTCAAGGTCAAGATTGGCGGCGACAACGACATGGCCCGCATCCGCGCCGTGACCGAAGCGGCGCCCGACAGCCGCATCATCCTCGACGCCAATGAAGGCTGGATCGATGCCAACATCATCGAGAATCTCGCTTTCGCCGCCGAACATGGCATAGCCCTGATCGAACAGCCGCTTCCCGCCGGCCATGATGCCATCCTGCGCCACATCGCGCATCCGGTGCCGATCTGCGCAGACGAAAGCGTCCACGAGGCGAAGGACCTCGAAACGCTTGTCGGCCTCTATGACGCCGTCAACATCAAGCTCGACAAATCCGGCGGCCTGACCGCCGCCCTTACCCTTCGCAACCGCGCCCGGGAGCTGGGATTCGGCGTGATGGTCGGCTGCATGGTCGGCACGTCGCTGGCGATGGCGCCGGCAGTGCTTTTGGCGCAAGGCGCCGACTTCGTCGACCTCGACGGTCCGCTGCTGCTTGCCCGCGACCGCCAGCCCGGCCTCGTGTACCAGGGGTCGCTGGTGTCACCGCCTGACAGGATGCTGTGGGGCTGAACGCGCGGCGAGCCCGATCAGCGCCAGGCCGATGATGGCGATCGGGATCATCGCCAGGAAGCCGTCGACGCCGTAGCGCTCATAAAGCGGGCCGGACGCCAGCGTCACCGCCGCCATGAAGAAGCCGTTGAAGAAATAGGCAATGCCTTGCGCCGCACCCGTGCGTTCTTCCGAAACCGTTTCGCCGATCATCTTCTGCAGGCCGATCAACACCATCGCCACCGACACCGAATGCAGGGTCTGGACGCCGAAGAAACCGGCAACGCCAAGCCCGAGTGGCCAGATCAACGGAAAGGCGATCCAGCGCACGATGGAGCCGACGCCGGCGATCAGCATCACCTTGACGACTGAGACGGAGGCAAAAATACGGTTGAAAAACACGAACATGCAGACCTCGGCCACCACGCCCCAGGCCCACAGCAGGCCAACGACGGAATCGCTGATGCCGACCGACTTCCAGTAGATTGAGACAAAGCCGTAGAGGAAGGCATGGCTGGCGGTGATGATGCCGACGCCGAGGGTGAAATACAGGAAATACGGATTGAGAAGGCTCGGCGCCTGATGCTGGATGTCGGCGGCAGATAGCGGCGAAGCCCGGCGCGGGCGGCCAAGCCGCGGCGCCAGCAATCCGGCGACGAGCGCGGCAGACAATGCCGCAAAGATGATTACCGGCACGGCCTGCGGGCTCGTCCAGGCGAGGATAAAGCCGCCTGCGACATTGGCGCAGAGATAGGATATCGAGCCCCATTTGCGCATCGCGGTGTAGTTCGAGCCAAAGCGGCGCACACCCGACAGCGCGAGCGAATCGGCGATCGGCGAATGCGGCGTCCACACCACCGTCAGCGCCAGCGATACGGCAAGCACCATGGCGTAGGTCGGGTTGAGGAAATAGCCGGCGGAAAGCACCATCGTCGCGGCCACCAGCGCAATATAGACATCCGCCCTGTCCTTCGCCCGGTCGGCCAGCGCGGTCAGCAGGGGTGTTGTCACCACGCGCAGGAACATCGGCGCCGCCAGGATGATGGCGATCTGCTCGGCGTGGAAACCCTGGGCATGCAGCCACAGCGGGAAATAAGGCACATGCGTTCCCAGCGACACGAATAATGTCGCGAAGATCAGACTCATGCGCAGTTCGAAATGGCGCGGCTTGACGAGTTGTTCGGGCGAGAGCGGCGGCAGCGACATGAATCGATCCAATTACGCTGCACAAAGGGCTGCAACGCAGATCGATCCCTTAACATGCGCGAAAGCGGTCCGAAACTGCCTGGACCAGTCGATTAACAGGAGGGTTATGCCGCTTCGACGACCCTGTCTTCGATGAGCAGCGGGATGAACGGCTCGTCCGGTGCTTCGGGCAGCACCAGCGCCCAGTGGATGATCTCCATCTTGCCGTCGAAATGTTCGACCACCGCCGTGCAGCTCTCCACCCAGTCGCCGGTGTTGATGTACTGCACATCCTCATAAGTCTCGATCGCGGCGTGATGGATGTGGCCGCAGATGACGCCGTCGACGTGCGAGCGGCGGGCCTCCTCAGTCAGCACGGTCTGGAACGAGCCGATGAAGTTGACCGCCTTCTTGACCTTGACCTTGGCCCAGGACGAGAACGACCAGTAGGGAAGCCCAAGCAGGTGGCGCAGCCTCGTCACCGCGCGGTTGACCAGCATCGCCGCGTCATAGGCGTAGTCGCCGAGATAGGCCAGCCAGCGTGCATTGTGGACGACGGTGTCGAACTGGTCGCCGTGGATGACCAGCAGGCGCCTGCCATCGGCGGTTTCGTGGATGGCGCGGTCGGCAACGACGATGCCGCCGAAATGCACGCCTTGGAACTGGCGCGCGAATTCGTCGTGATTGCCGGCGATATAGGTGATCGAGGTGCCCTTGCGCGCCTTGCGCAGCAGTTTCTGGACGACGTCATTGTGGCTCTGCGGCCAATGCCAGCTGCGCCGCAGACGCCAGCCGTCGACGATGTCTCCGACGAGATAGATGATATCGGCGTCGTGATACCGCAGGAAATCGATCAGGAACTCGGCCTTGGCCGCCTTCGATCCGAGATGCAGGTCGGATATGAACATGCTGCGGAAAGTGCGGGTTTCTGTACCGGACATCAGATCGTCACCGTTGCTTTCGCGCAGGCTATGCCCCGATTCATGCAACAACCGTATGACGGTTGCGATTGGGCCAGCCAAAGGGCTAGCGTGCCGCGCCATTCACAGGAGAAAATCGTCATGGATCTTGGCATCAAGGGCAAGAAAGCCATCGTCTGCGCATCGAGCAAAGGGCTGGGCCGCGGCTGCGCCATGGCGCTGGCCGAGGCCGGCTGCGATCTCGTCGTCAACGGCCGCAATGCCGAGCTGCTGGCAAAAACCGCAGCCGAACTGCGCGAACGCTACGGCGTGAAGGTGACCGAGATCGTCGGCGACGTCTCGAAACCCGACGTGCAGCACGCGCTCCTTGCCGCCTGCCCCGACCCGGATATCCTGGTCAACAACAATGGCGGCCCGCCCTTGCGCGATTTCCGCGAGCTCGACCGCGCAAAGATTCTCGAGGGCGTGACGCAGAACATGGTGACGCCGATCGAACTGGTGCAGGCCGTGATCGACGGCATGGCCAAGCGCGGCTTCGGCCGCATCGTCAACATCACCTCGCTGTCGGTCTACGTCCCGATCCCCGGCCTCGATCTGTCGTCCGGCGCGCGCGCCGGGCTGACTTCGTTCCTGGCCGGCGTGGCGCGCACGGTGATCGACCGCAACGTCACCATCAACAGCCTGCTGCCGGGCAAGCTCGACACCGACCGGCTGCGCGGCCCGCATGAGGCCGGCACGATGGAAGACCCGGCAGCGGCCGCAGCGCGCAAGACCCGCATCAGCGCCGACGTTCCGGCCAAGCGGCTCGGCACGCCGGAAGAGTTCGGCCAGATCTGCGCCTTTCTGTGCTCGGTCCATGCCGGCTATCTCACCGGCCAGAACATCCCGGTCGATGGCGGCCTCTATGTCAGCGCGTTCTAAAAGGCTCGATGGATTATCGGCAGGATTTCAGCGCAATTATTTGAAATAGGTCGATATTTCCGGCCCCGGTTGTTTTAGCCGCCCTTGCGTTATTTGGCGTCGCGAAAAAACATTTTTGCGTGCTAAAAGGCTGCAAAGCAGGTTTGAGGGAGCGGCCGCATGGAAGGCGAGAACAAGAAAACGGCACGTTCGGACCTCGACGAAGCCGCCCTCTACTTCCATAAGCATCCAAGGCCGGGAAAGCTCGAGATTCAGGCGACCAAGCCGCTCGGCAACCAGCGCGACCTGGCGTTGGCCTATTCGCCGGGTGTTGCCGCGCCCTGCCTCGAAATCCGCGACAATCCGGCAACCGCGGCCGATTATACAGCGCGCGCCAATCTGGTCGGCGTCGTCTCCAACGGCTCGGCCGTGCTCGGGCTCGGCAATATCGGCCCGCTCGCCTCCAAGCCGGTGATGGAAGGCAAGGCGGTGCTGTTCAAGAAATTCGCCGGCATCGACGTCTTCGACATCGAGATCGACGCGCCGGGCATAGAGCGCATGGTCGAGACGATCTCGGCGCTGGAGCCGACTTTCGGCGGCATCAATCTCGAGGACATCAAGGCGCCCGAATGCTTCGAGGTCGAGGCGCAGTTGAAGGCCCGCATGGGCATTCCCGTCTTCCATGACGACCAGCATGGCACCGCCATCATCGTCGCCGCCGCCGTGCTCAACGGGCTGGAATTCGCCGGCAAGACCATTTCCGACATCAAGATCGTCACCTCAGGCGCCGGTGCGGCAGCGCTCGCCTGCCTCAACCTGTTGGTCTCGCTTGGCGCCAAGGTAGAGAATATCTGGGTCACCGACCGCTTCGGCGTCGCCTACAAGGGCCGCACCGACGAGATGGATCGCTGGAAAGACCCATATGTGAAGGACACCGAGGCGCGCACGCTGGCCGATGTGATCCCTGGCGCCGACGTTTTTCTCGGCCTGTCGGCCGCCGGCGTGCTGAAGCCGGAATTGCTTGATCATATGGCGCCTAAGCCGTTGATCCTGGCGCTGGCCAACCCCAATCCCGAGATCATGCCGGAGGTCGCGCGCGCCGCTCGTCCCGACGCGATGATCTGCACCGGCCGTTCCGATTTCCCCAATCAGGTCAACAACGTGCTTTGTTTTCCTTACATCTTCCGCGGTGCGCTGGATTGCGGCGCCAGCGCCATCAACGAGGAGATGAAGATGGCCGCGGTCCGGGCGATCGCCGCGCTGGCCCGCGAAGAACCATCCGACGTCGCCGCCCGCGCCTATTCCGGCGAGACGCCGATCTTCGGACCCGACTTCCTTATCCCCTCGCCCTTCGATCCCCGCCTGATCCTGCGCATCGCGCCGGCGGTGGCCAAGGCTGCCTGCGACACCGGCGTCGCGACCCGGCCGATCACCGACTTCGCCGCCTATATCGACCAGCTCAACCGCTTCGTCTTCCGCTCCGGCCTGGTGATGAAGCCGGTGTTTTCGTCGGCCAAGGCGTCGACCGCCAAGCGCGTCATCTATGCCGACGGCGAGGACGAGCGCGTGCTGCGCGCAGCCCAGGTGGTGCTGGAGGAAGGCATTGCCGAGCCGATCCTGATCGGCCGCCCGCATGTCATCGAGGTCAGGCTGAAGCGCTACGGCCTGCGTATCAAGCCGGGCGTCGATTTCGGCCTGATCAACCCGGAAGACGATCCGCGCTACCGCCATTATGTCGACCTGTTGATCGAGCTTGCCGGCCGGCGCGGCGTGACGACGGAGGCCGCGCGCACGATGGTGCGCACCGACAATACGGTGATTGCCGCGCTGGCGCTGAAGCGCGGCGATGCCGACGCCATGATCTGCGGCCTCGAGGGCCGTTTCGAGCGGCATCTGCGCAATGTGACGCTGGTCATCGGACCACGCGCAGGCGTCAAGGACCGCGACCTGTCGACGCTGTCGATGCTGATCTCGCAACGCGGCATCATCTTCCTCACCGACACCCATGTCTCGGTCGACCCGACGGCCGAGGAGATCGCCGAAATGACCATTCTGGCGGCGGAGGAAATCCAGCGGTTCGGCATCGAGCCGAAGGCAGCGCTGCTGTCGCATTCGGATTTCGGCTCGCGCGATTCCCCCAGCGCGCTGAAGATGCGGCAGGCGGCGGCGATCCTGGCGCGCGTTGCGCCCGACCTGCAATGCGACGGCGAGATGCATGCCGATTCAGCCCTGTCGGAGCATCTGCGCCAGCGCGTCTATCCGCATTCGCGGCTGAAGGGCGAAGCCAATCTCCTGGTGTTCCCCAACCTCGACTCCGCCAACATCACGCTGACCGCGCTGCGCACGATGATGGACGCGCTGCATGTCGGGCCGATCCTGCTTGGCACCGACAAGCCGGCGCATATTTTGACGCCGTCGGTGACCTCGCGCGGCGTCGTCAACATGACGGCGCTTGCGGTGGTCGAGGCGGCGCACAAGGCACAGGCGGTGGTTCATTTCAACTGACGCCGTCAGGCAGGCACGAAACGGTAATGCCCGGTCTGCTTGAAGGCGAACAGCGTGTCCTCCTCGCGGGCGCCCGACCCGATATTGTGGATGACCAGCGGCCTTCCCGGCACGTCCGCCGAGCGTTCGGATGAGACGATGACGATGTGCGGCAGGTTGCCGGGCAGCATCTGGGTGACAAGATCGCCCGGCTGAAAGTCGGCAGGATCCTCGCTTACGGCCAAGGAAGCACCCTTGCGCCCGAAAAAGGCGGCAAGGTTGCCGACCCGTCGGTGATCGATGTTGCGGTCGGTCGCTTTCAGACCCCAGGTCTTGGGATAGGCGGCGAAATTGGCGGCCATATCCTCATGCACCAGTTTCTGCAGGTCGAGATTGAAGGCGCGGCGATAGGCGCGCACAATGACATCCGTGCACACGCCCCTATCCGGCGCGACGTCGCCGCCGGGATAGCCGAGGCGGACATAGGCCGGGTCGTAGAAGGTGGTGACGCCGATCTGCTCACGCCCGGCTTCGACCAATTTGCTGCGCCAGTCCGGAGCGGCTGGATTTTCCTGCGCCCGGACGGCGGGCGCCGCCAGGCACAACAGACCGAACTGCAGCGCGGTTCGACGGGTAATCGCGATCATGCCAGCTCCCCGGGGCATTGCTGGATCGTGGGATAATTCCGGGGCGATTGCGCCTTTTTCATGCAGCGGTGAGATCGCACAGTTGCCGCCCTATCCAAACGCCTCCTGCAACGCGTCTATGGGCTAAGACCATCTTTGGTTGTAGATTGAGGGAACGGTTAACGGCGAATCCGGTAGACAGGCAGGCAAGCGGGGTTCGGGCAATGACGGGCGGACGATGGAGGCTGAAGCACCTGGCTGCGCTGCTCGGAGCGCTTGTGCTTTCGGCCGTCGCCACCACTGAACCGCAGGCCGCCTCCCGCGTTTGCCGTCAACTGGAAGCCGAGCTTGCTTCTTCATCGAATGGCGGCGGCAATTCCAGCATGGTGCGGAAGTATGACAAGGCCATCTCCCGCCAGTTCGAACAGCTATCAAAGGTGCGCGGTCGTGCGAGCGATGCGAATTGCGGGTTTTCGCTGTTTTCGCGCAATGTCAGCCAATGTGCTGCGCTGAACAGCAGCATCGATCGCATGAACGCCAATCTCGATGCGTTGCAAGCCAAGCGCGCGCAGCTTGCCGGCGGCGGCTCGCGGCGCGACCGCGGCCGCATCCTGGCCGCGCTCGACGCCAATGGCTGCCGTGACGAGCCCGCGCCGCGCCGGGAGCCGCTGCAGGAAGCCAGCCGCGAACCCGACGACGGCAATCTGTTCGACCAGCTTTTCGGCGGCAACCGGCAGATCGACACGCTCGATCAGCCCGATGATCCCGGCGAGGAGCGCAATGTGCGCCGGGTGCTCAATCAGCCCGGCGTGCCGGATTTCCCGACGGTCGGCGGCGAGTTCCATACGAGCTGCGTGCGCACCTGCGACGGCTATTTCTTCCCGATGTCGAACTCGGCTTCGCTCGGCGATTTCGAGCGCGACCAGAAGAATTGCGAATCGAGCTGCCCCGGCACCGAAATGCAGGTGTTCTATTCGCGCGGCATGGAAGACGATTCGGCCAACATGACGTCGTCGGTGACCGGGAGGCCCTACAGCGAGTTGCCTACCGCTTATCTCTACAAACAACCCAACCAGTCGCGGCCGCAGGCATGTGGCTGCAACGCGCAGGCCGGAAATTTCAAGATCATCGGCGGTAACCCGCCACCGCCCGAGCAGTTTCAGCCCGATATTGAGACCACGCCGTTCATTCCGGTGCCGGCGGCCAAACCCGATCCGGGCGCGGATCCGGAGACGCTGGCGAACGTACAAGGCGGGCTCGACCGCGCCGCCATCAAGCGCCTTGCCGTCAAGCCGGTGGTGTCGCCGGTGTCGCTGATCCCGCCGGACCAGCGCAAGGTCAGGGTCGTCGGGCCAGCGTTCCTTCCCGACCCAGCAGCGGCAATAGATCTGCAAGCTCCGGCCCGGAAGCAAGTCCGGTAAGCGCCAGCCTGAGCGGCATGAACAGCGCCTTGCCCTTGCGGCCGCTGGCTTCCCTGATCCTGGCCGTCCAGTCTTTCCAGACCGTACCGGTCCACGGCTCTTCCGGCAACAGGTCGAAGGCCTGCTGCAGGAAGTCGCGATCCTCGTCGGAAAATTCCGGCGCGGGCTGCGGGCCGTCGGCAAGGATGCGCCACCAGCCGACCGCGTCGCTCAGCCGGTCGAGATTGCCGCGCACCGCCAGCCAGAACGGCTCGGCCTTGTCGCCGGAGATGCCGAGCACGATCAGCCGATCCCGCGCCTCGGAAAACGGCATGTGGTGCATGAGCGCACGATTGAGCACGAACAGCTCGTCCGGGTCGAATTTGGCCGCCGATTTCGACGTGGCGGCGGGATCGAAGCGCGCGGCCAGTGCCGGCATGTCATGCACCGCTGCGACATTTTCCGAGGTGCCGACAAGGACGGCCAGCGAAGCCACAGCCATCGGTTCGATGCCCTCCTCGCGCAGGCTTTCGATCGACAGCGCACCGCTGCGCTTCGACAGGCCCTCGCCCGAGGCCGTGGTCAAGAGATTGTGGTGGCCGAAGACAGGCGGCTCGGCGCCCAATGCCTTGAACAGCGCGATCTGCACGCCGGTGTTGGTGACGTGGTCGTCGCCGCGGATGACATGACTGACCCCCATCTCGATGTCGTCGACGACCGAAGGCAGCGTGTAGAGATAAGTGCCGTCCTCGCGCCGCAGCACCGGATCGGACAGTGAGGCCAGATCGACGGTTTCCTCGCCGCGCACCAGATCGTTCCAGTGCACTTCGGTGCGTTCGGGCTGCAGCGGATCGCTGGTGAAATTCGGCAGCAGAAAGCGCCAGTGCGGCCGGCGGCCATCGGAGCGGTATTCGGCGATCTGCTGCTGCGAAAGCGCCAGCGCCTCGCGGCCATAGACCGGCGGCAGGCCGCGCGTGCGGCGCACCTTGCGGCGCAGGTCGAGTTCTTCGGGGGTCTCGTAGCAGGGATAGACAACGCCGGCTCTCTGCAGCCGCTCCACCGCCGCGTCGTAAGTTTCGAAGCGCCGCGACTGGTATTCGGTGGCGTCGGGAAAAATCCCCAGCCAGTGCAGGTCGTAGAGGATGGCGTCGGAAAATTCCTGCCTCGAGCGGGCAATGTCTGTGTCGTCGAAGCGCTGAATGAAACGGCCCTTGTTGTTCATGGCAAACAGCCAGTTGAACAAGGCGGTGCGGGCATTGCCGATATGAATGCGGCCGGTTGGTGAGGGGGCAAAACGGACGGTAACTGTCATGGGCGGGGCGTAACGGATGCTCTTGGAATTGACAAGACGCGCCCCCGCGCGACGCCAAAGACATAATGCACGCCAGCTAAAATGAAAAGGCTGTGAGCCAGAATCCGGCCGGGCCTGTCTCGGGTGAACCGCTCACCAGCGGTCCACGCCGGCAGAATCGGGCTTTCCTCAGCCGCTTTTTGTCCCCGTTATCCACATATGTGACACACAAGATGTTGGGGTCACAAAAGCTACGCAAACGAATCCTTGACGACGCAAACCGAGTCGCCTTTTATGTGCCATGTGCTCTTGTTGAGGGCGCGACCGGAGAGTTTCGAGCCCGGTCATTTTCCCGGATTTTGTGCGTTTTGGCCATGATTTCCGCCTGTTTACGAGGCTGGCGGAAGCGTTGGATCGTGGGGGCTTCGGGAGCGAAAAGGGAGATTTGTCGGACTGGAATAAATTGTCTGTTAACACTATATTTAGTGTTTGCAGGCAGGTTCGACGCTAGATAGTGTGAATTTCCTCGGTCGAGGGAATCGAGGAAAAATTCAGTTTTGAGGGACCCGCAGGGTTCGGCGCAGAGTTGGAACAGCGGCATCGTAAGAAGCTCGACCAGCAAGGCGACGAAGACTGCCACAAGGAGAGCCGGTGTTTTCGAACGCCGGCAGACGGCGGACATGCGCGTTTCGCATTGGGGGCAGAAATCCCCGGGGAAAAGCGCTATATATAGACAAAAGGGACCGGACCAATGCGCATCGAGCGTCGTTTCACCAAGCCAGGCCAATCAGCTTACGCGGAGATCGAATTCCGCAAGGCGCTTTCGGAGATCAAGAATCCGGACGGCTCGGTGGTGTTCCGCTTGGACAATATCGATGTGCCGGCGCAGTTCTCGCAGGTTGCCGCCGACATCCTGGCGCAGAAGTATTTCCGCAAGGCCGGCGTGCCCGCGCGCCTGAAGAAGGTCGAGGAGAACGACGTCCCCTCCTTCCTGTGGCGCTCCGTCGCCGACGAGGCCGAGCTTGCCAAGCTGCCGGAAGCCGAGCGCTACGGTTCCGAAATCGACGCCCGCCAGGTCTTCGACCGGCTGGCCGGCACCTGGACCTATTGGGGCTACAAGGGCGGCTACTTCAAGTCGGAAGAAGACGCGAGCGCCTTCCGCGACGAACTCGCCTATATGCTCGCCACCCAGCGCGTTGCGCCGAACTCGCCGCAATGGTTCAACACCGGTCTGCACTGGGCCTACGGCATCGATGGTCCGAGCCAGGGCCACTATTATGTCGACCCGTTTACCGGCAAGCTGACCAAGTCGAAGTCCTCCTACGAGCATCCGCAGCCGCATGCCTGTTTCATCCAGGGCGTGCAGGACGATCTCGTCAACGAAGGCGGCATCATGGACCTGTGGGTGCGCGAAGCGCGCCTGTTCAAATACGGCTCGGGCACCGGCTCCAATTTCTCCATGCTGCGCGGCGAAGGCGAAAAGCTGTCGGGCGGCGGCCGTTCGTCCGGCCTGATGAGCTTCCTCAAGATCGGCGACCGCGCGGCGGGCGCAATCAAGTCGGGCGGCACCACGCGTCGTGCGGCCAAGATGGTCATTGTCGACGCCGACCATCCCGATATCGAGGAATTCATCGACTGGAAGGTCAATGAAGAGCAGAAGGTGGCGTCGCTGGTCACCGGCTCCAAGATCGTGAAAAAACATCTCGAAGCGATCATGAAGGCCTGCATCAATTGCGAAGGCCATGATGACGATTGCTTCGACCCGTCGATCAACACCGCGCTGAAGCGCGAGATCAAGGCGGCCAAGAAGTCGGCCGTGCCGGAGAACTACATCTACCGCGTCATCCAGTTCGCCAAGCAGGGCTACACCGCGATGTCGTTCAAGACCTACGACACCGACTGGGATTCCGACGCCTACCTCACCGTTTCCGGCCAGAACTCCAACAATTCGGTGTCGCTGAAGGACAACTTCCTGCGCGCCGTCGAGGACGACGCCGACTGGCATCTGACCGCCCGCAAGGACGGCAAGGTGCTGAAGACGCTGAAGGCACGCGACCTCTGGGAAAAGATCGGCTACGCCGCCTGGGCTTCGGCCGATCCGGGCCTGCATTTCAACACGACGATGAACGACTGGCACACCTGCGCTTCGGCCGGTGCGATCCGGGCCTCCAACCCGTGCTCGGAATACATGTTCCTCGACGACACGGCCTGCAACCTGGCCTCGATCAACCTGCTGCCTTACCGCAATGCCGACGGCACGATCGACATCGCCGCCTATGAGCACACGGTGCGGCTGTGGACCGTCGTCCTCGAAATCTCGGTGATGATGGCGCAGTTCCCGTCGAAGGAGATCGCCAAGCAGTCCTACGAATACCGCACGCTCGGCCTCGGCTATGCCAACATTGGCGGCCTGCTGATGACGTCCGGCATCCCCTATGATTCCGACGAGGGCCGCGCCATCTGCGCAGCGCTCACCGCCATCATGACCGGCACTGCCTATGCCACCTCGGCCGAGATGGCCGGCGAGCTCGGCGCCTTCGCCGATTACGACCGCAATGCGCAGAACATGCTGCGCGTCATGCGCAACCATCGCCGTGCCGCCTATGGCGAAAAGCAGGGCTACGAGAAGCTCGCCGTCAATCCGGTGCCGCTGGTCGCGTCCGACCTGAAGCAGCAGGAACTGGCCGCGCACGCCAAGGCTGCCTGGGACCGCGCCATCGAACTCGGCGAGGAGCATGGCTACCGCAACGCGCAGGCGACCGTGATTGCGCCGACCGGCACGATCGGTCTCGTCATGGATTGCGATACCACCGGCATCGAGCCCGACTTCGCGCTGGTGAAGTTCAAGAAGCTTGCCGGCGGCGGCTATTTCAAGATCATCAACCGCGCCGTGCCGGAAGCGCTGCGCACACTGGGTTACTCAGAAAGCCAGATCGCCGAGATCGAGGCCTATGCGGTCGGTCACGGCAACATGAACCAGGCGCCGGCGGTCAACCCCGGCTCGCTCAAGGCGAAGGGCTTCACCGACGACAAGATCGCGGCGCTCAATGCAGCACTGAAGTCGGCCTTCGACATCAAGTTCGTCTTCAACCAGTGGACGCTCGGCGCCGACTGGGTGAAGGAGACGTTCGGCTTCACCGACGAGCAGCTCAACGACTTCTCGTTCGAGATGCTGCCGGCGCTCGGCTTCTCCAGGAAGGACATCGAAGCCGCCAACATCCATGTCTGCGGTGCGATGACGCTGGAAGGCGCGCCCTTCCTCAAGGCCGAGCATCTCGCGGTGTTCGACTGCGCCAGCCCGTGCGGCAAGATCGGCAAGCGCTCGCTGTCCATCAACAGCCACATCCAGATGATGGCGGCGGCACAGCCTTTCATCTCCGGCGCCATCTCCAAGACCATCAACATGCCCAACGATGCGACGGTGGAAGACGCCAAGGGCGCCTACATGCTGTCGTGGAAGCTGGCGCTGAAGGCCAACGCGCTCTATCGCGACGGCTCGAAGCTGTCGCAGCCGCTCAATTCGTCGCTGCTCGCCGACAGCGAGGACGACGAGGACGATGCGGTCGAGCAGTTGATCGCGGCGCCCGCTTCACAGCGTGCCGTGCAGGTCACCGAGAAGATCGTCGAGCGCGTCATCGAACGCCTCTACCGCGATCGTGAAAAACTGCCGAATCGCCGCAAGGGCTACACCCAGAAGGCAGTCGTCGGCGGCCACAAGGTCTACCTGCGCACGGGCGAATTCGACGACGGCCGCATCGGCGAGATCTTCATCGACATGCACAAAGAAGGCGCCGCTTTCCGGGCGATGATGAACAACTTCGCCATCGCCATCTCGCTTGGCTTGCAATATGGCGTGCCGCTCGAGGAATTTGTCGAGGCCTTCACCTTCACCAAATTCGAGCCGGCCGGCATGGTGCAGGGCAACGACGCGATCAAGAATGCGACGTCGATCCTCGACTACGTGTTCCGCGAACTCGCCGTGTCCTACCTCGGCCGCCACGACCTCGCCCATGTCGACCAGTCGGATTTCGACAAGACGGCGCTCGGACGCGGCATCAACGAAGGCAAGGCGACGCCGTTCTCGAAGGGCCTTACCCGCGGCGCCTCGCCGGTCAAGTTGGTGTCTGGCCTAGGTGGCGAACCCAAGGGTTTTGCCGGATCACCTGCCGCGGCCCCTGCCCGGGTCACCCCAACTGCGTTCTCAGGCTCCAATGTGCTGGCGCTTAAACCAGCAAGCGACGAAGCCATCGCCTACAAGCGCGACTATGAGGAGCGAGCCAAGGAATTGGTCGAAGATATTGTTTCCGAGGAGGCAGCCGACCCCACCGGTTTGTTCACCGACGAAGCAGCGAAAGAAGCGGCCGAGGCAAAGGCGCTTGCCTCCACGCGGCGTCAGCAATCCTTGATGCAAGGCTACACCGGCAACGAATGCTCGGAATGCCACAACTTCACCATGGTGCGGAACGGAACCTGCGAGAAGTGCGATACTTGTGGATCGACGAGCGGGTGCAGCTGAGAACTCATGCCGCCTCGGCTTACAGTCCGCGAAGTCATTCGCCTGCTGGAGACCGACGGTTGGTATCTGGTTGCAACCAAGGGCAGCCATCGCCAATATAAGCACAAAACCAAAGCCGGCCGCGTCACCGTGGCCGGCAAACCGTCTGAAGAGGTTGCGCCAGGAACACTGAACAGCATCCTCAAGCAGTCCGGTTTGAAGGAGTGACTATATGCGTTACGCGGTGGTGATTGAAAAAGCAGGCAACAATTTCTCTGCCTATGTGCCGGACCTACCCGGCTGCATCGCAACTGGTGCTACCGTGCCAGAAGTAGAAATCGAAATTCGCGACGCTATACGCTTTCACATCGAGGGCTTGCGTGCCGATGGGCTGGAGGTGCCCAAAGGAATCAGTCTCGCGGAATACGTAGAGGCATAAGCGGTAGCCCTTCAGGACAACATCCTATCCCGGCACCCGCAGCGTTTGATCGTCGAACAGCGGCTCGTCCTGCCCCGCCCGAACGAACAGCACCCTCCGCCCCTCACCCGCCGGCGCCTCGAAATACTGAATACCATCCGGCATTTCGCCCCAGTCGCCGCAGGGCGGTTCGGGAACTTCGTCATTGGCAAGCGCTTTCAGCTCTTTGGAATAGGCGGCGTCGGGGCTGAATGTGTAGCGTTTGACGCCGGTGGGCACGGTGCCCTCGGTGTAGGGCGTCAGCACGCAGCGGGCGCTGACTGATTTGTCGGTCTTTTCCAGCAACAGGCGCAACACCGCGGCCTCGGCGGTTTCGCCTGATTTGATGTCGAACACCTCGATCAGCGGATCGGGCGCGCTGCCATCGCTGTATTTGATGGCGAGTGCGTTGTCGACGAATTCGAAATGGATCTGGCGGAAGCCGAAATCGCAGCGCTGCACCCAGGCGGCCAGCCCAATCGTCTTGTCGGCCAGCTTTTCCCAGACGCATTTGTCGATCGGCGGGCGGGATGGCGCCGGCTCGTCCGCCCGCGCTGCGGCTGATATCGTCGCCGAGGCAAACAGCGTGCATATCCAGACAATCGGTCTCATGGCGCTATTCATCGCTGCATCCTGTCAATGTGAAGGCGTCCCACGCCGAGCCGTCCGGATTGGCATTGGCGAAATCGGCAAATTCGGTGAAGCCCGCGCCGAAATCGGGCAGCAACAGCCTTTCGGCGCCGGTGTCGCTTCGCGTGAATTCAGCTGCTCGGCTCCGCCTCCGGTCAAGGCATAGACCTGGCCAGTCCATATCCGGCACATCCCGCTGCCGTCCTCCAGCCCCGCTTCGCGGTCGTCGTCGGTGCAGGCATGGCGGATGGTGCCGAGCGGAAACGAATTTTTGCCATTGGTCCAGGTGATGTCGGCCGGCAAGCGCGTGTCGGTGTTGGGCACGGTCACCGAAAACACTTCGGCCGTCAGTGCCGCCGGCTCATTGTTCAGCGGCCGGAATTGCATCACCGCGCCCGAACGCGGCTCGCGGTAGGTGGCATGGCTGAGCAGACATTCTTTTGCGCTCGCTGCCTGCACGGCGCCGAGCAGAGCCAGGCAAACGACGGCCAGCCTGCGGACGATCATTGGATGTCTTGTCATGAAAGTGGGCGCCTCAGATAAAACCGACCAGCCAAGCCGCGCCGCCCAGAAACGCGGCCGAACAGACCCACAGCAGCCAAAGCCCGCGCACCCTGCATTCGAGCACTGCCGAGGCGGGGTTGGCTGGGTCGTAATGCACGTCGACCTTGCCGCCCTCGGCATAGCTGCGCGCCTGGCTGCTGACGAGGCCGGGCATTGAAGCGGTGACCGTGGCGCCGAAGGTGACGCGGTCTGAGGTGTAGTGCTGGCCTGCGACGCCGTAGCTGTACACGATGCGGGATTTGAAAACGGTGCTCCAGCGTCGGTGGCCGCTGTAGTTTCGTAGCGCCTGCAGACCGGAGGAATCGATGCGGCCGGGCGCGACCGGCCATTTTGCCGCCTGCTCGGCAAGCGACTTCTGGACGAAGGCCATGCGCAGGATCATCAGGCCCATGAACAGCAGCAGCGCTCCGGCGCCGAGGTTCTGCGGCTTGGGCAGGTGCGGCCGGATCGCCTCCAGCACGCCACCGAGCGAAAACACCAGCACCACCGTGCCGATCACCAGCCCGGCCGAGAGCTTGACCATGAACTTGAAGGCGCCGTCCGGCAGGGTGCGTTCGATCACGGCCTTGCCCGGATCGGCCGGATTGTAGAAGACGGTCACTTCAGCGCCGGTGGGAAACTGCGCCAGGGTTTCGGTGACTTCGAAATTCCCCAGATTCTCCTTCACGCTGTAGCGCGAGCTTTGAAATTTCTTTTTACCGACCTTGTATTCGAAGGTGATCGCCGGAAAATTGCGCATCTCGGTGGTGTCGCTGCTGTCCGAGCCGACGCCCGACCTTCTGACTTCACGCGCCTCGACGCGCGACGAGATGATCTTGCCCGGCGCCGGCAGCCAGTGGCTCATCGCCTGCACCTCGCGCCATTTGACGAAAGTGATGAACGACAGACCGCCCGCGATCGCGCAGGCAAATCCGACAATCAGAAATTTGAGCTCTACGTCCACCGCGTCCCCCAGGAGTGTCGGAAGCTGCGAATAGATAGCACGGCGAAGGCAATGTCTTGATTATTCGCGAAGGACGAACCGCCCTTCCTCGGGTATCGAAGCCCCCTCAACTTTGTTAAGAGTCGCCCAAACTGTTAGGAGCCATGAGACCAGGATGACAGCACTGCGCGTTCTCTCGGATGCCTTCATTCCGGAACTCCCGAACCACTACAAAGGCAAGGTCCGCGAGAATTACGATCTGCCGGATGGCCGCCGCATCATCATCGCCACCGACCGGCTGAGCGCCTTCGATGTGATCCTGACCGCAATACCTCTCAAGGGAGAGCTGCTGACGCAGACGGCGCGCTACTGGTTCGAGGAAACGGCGGACATCTGCCAAAACCATGTGCTCGATTATCCCGACCCCAATGTCGTTGTCGGCACCAGGCTCGACATTCTGCCGGTGGAAATCGTTGTTCGCGACTATCTCGCCGGCACCACCAGCACTTCGGTGCTGACGAAATACAAGAACGGCGAACGCGATATGTACGGCATCCGCCTGCCGGACGGGCTGCGCGACAATGAGAAGCTGCCGCAGGCCATCATCACGCCGACCAGCAAGGCGCTCGATGGCGGTCATGACGAGCCCTTGACGCGCGACGAGATCCTGACGCGCGGCCTGTTATCGGAAGAGCAATGGGACACAGTCTCGCGCTATGCGCTGGCGCTGTTTGCGCGCGGCAAAGCGTTGGCCGCGAAGCGCGGCCTGATCCTGGTCGACACCAAATATGAGTTCGGCACGAACAAGGATGGCACCATCATCCTTGCCGATGAAATCCATACGCCCGACTCAAGCCGCTACTGGCTTGCGGCAACCTATGAAGAGCGTTTCAAGGCAGGCGAGCGGCCGCAAAGTTTCGACAAGGACTTTATTCGCGCCTGGGTGACCGCGCGCTGCGATCCCTACAAGGATCGTATTCCGAAAATCCCCGCCGAGCTCATCGAGCAGACATCGCGGGTTTACACGCAGGCCTTTGAGACCATCACCGGCAAGACCTTCACCGCCGATATCTCGGGAAAGACGGTGCTGGACCGCATTCGCGAGAACCTGCGACCTTATTTCTGACGGCGGCTGGCGGCCGCCGGTCAACTTGCCGAGGTCGCGGACACGGACGGTTCTGGCGGAGCGCGCCACGTGCCGAGATATGATCCGCACAGGATGAGCGCGAAAGCCGCTACAATGCCGATATCGAGCGGCTCTGAAAGGACGAGCACGCCGGCTGCCACGGAGACGGCGGGCGCCACATAGGTTATGACGACCGCCCGTTCGGGGCCGATCTCCCGCACCAGCAGAAATAGGTGGCGAAGGCGATCGCCGTGCAAAACACGCCAAGACCGAGGATTGCGCCAACCACCGTTGTCGACGGCATGGCCGCCGGCCAGGCCAACGCCGCCGGCACGGCGTAGATCAGCGCGGCCCCTGCCAGACAGACTGCCGTCAGCGAGGTTGCCGGCACATCGTTCAGCCAGCGCGACGCGATGATCGAACCCGAGGCATAGCAGGCCGCGGCCATGAGAATCTCGACGACCGCGAGAAATCCGCCACCCAAGGTCGGCAGCGCCAGCACGAAGACACCGGCAAAACCGAGGAAAAGACCGGTCCAGCGGCGTATCCCCAGCCGCTCATCCGAGCCCATCAGCTTTGAGAGCGCGACGGTTACCGCCGGCGTCATGGCAATCAGCAGTCCGGCGGTGGAACTGTCGATGCTGACTTCGCCATGGGTGATCAGGCCCCATGGCAGGATCATCTCGACCTGACAGAATGCGGCGACCGCCGGCCAATGTGTCTTCAGCCATCCGAAACTGCGCTGGACAAGGACGAAGGGCAGCAGCGCCAGGGCGCCGACGGCTGTTCGGGCAAAGACCAGGAAGGGCACCGACACCTCGGCAACCGCCAGCTTGATCAACAAATAGGGAATGCCCCACAGGAGGCTGAGCAGCACGAACAAAAACAGTCCGCGGCGCGTCATGACGGCCTCACAGCCAGAAAGGTGGTCCACTCTTCGCGATCGCGGCCGACGTTGAATTCGTCTCCGACAAGAACCAGCCCGGCGTTTTCAAGGCGGGCCGCGAAGTCGTCCCTGCGCCAGTAGACCGTATGATATTCGCCGCTCTTCTCGCCATCGCCAATGCGCATCGAGACGAGGAAGGCGCCGCCCGGCCGCAACGACCCGGCAATCTTGGCAAGCACCTGGTCGGCCTGCTCGCGCGGCACGTGGATCAGGACGCACAATGCGAGCACCGCGTCGTAGGGGCCGCCGAGATCGTCGGTGATGAGATCGAGAAACTCACCATGCTTGCCGCGTGCGGCCTGCAACTCGAGAAACCGCTTCGTTGCGTCTGTGCGCCGAACCTGGACACCGAGCCCTTCGACGAAGTCCGCATCGTATCCGGGCCCCGAACCGACTTCCAGAATCCGGCCACCTTTGCCGGCGATCTTCACCAGGCGCTTCAGCCATTTCTGTTCTCTTTGGTTCGGAACGTGCCGCACCAGAGCGTCGTAGCGTTCGGCATAGTCCTCATAGGCGTTGATCGTTTGGCGGCTCTTCGCCAGATCCTCGGATGGCACAGTCATCTTTCCCTCCCCTGGTCAAAGAGCTTGCTTAGCCAATGGTGCCGGGAGGCACGCGTCCGTCAAGCATACCGATATCCCTGAGGAAATGATCCGACAGCGAGCGGCGGTCGAGCAAGCCGCGCTTGCGAGGCCTGAACGGCGCGGTGAAGAGGTCGAGCACCGGGCGGCGAAGCGTGTTGTAGAGAGCGATGGTGGTGGTCATTGCCGTATCCTCAGGGTTTGATCCGATGAATGCAGCATGCCGTTTTCCGGGCTTGGTTTCCAATCGAACGTCGCGTAGTATGCATCAGCGGGATTGATGCGTCATGAGCTGGGAACTACCACCATTAGGAGCCATCAGGGTCTTTGAAGCCGCGGCCCGGCTGGGCAGTTTCACCAAGGCAGCCGAAGAACTCGGCATGACCCAATCAGCTGCCAGCTATCAGATAAAGGTGCTGGAAGAACGTGCCGGAACGCCGCTTTTCATAAGAAAAACAAGGCAGATCGCGCTGACCGAGGCCGGACAGCAGCTGGCGCCGCACGCAACAGGCGCGTTCTCGACCCTGGCCGACGCATGGGTCGCCACCAAGGGTGGAGCGACCGGCGTGCTGTCGGTGACGACCATGGAAACCTTCGCATCGAACTGGCTGGCCGTATGGCTTGGAACATTCCAGCTGATGCATCCCGATCTTGCCGTGAAGGTGAATACATCGCACGGGCTGGTCGATTTCACGCGCGGCGACATGGATGTCGGCATTCGCACCGGCAGTGGAAAATGGCCGGGCCTGACGGCTCACTATCTGTTCAAGGCGGACTATACGCCGATGCTCAGCCCGAGACTCGCCGAAAGCGTCGGCGGCATCCACCGCCCCGAGGATCTCTACCAACTGCCGCTATGCTGTGCCGACGATCCCTGGTGGGAAATCTGGTTCAAGGCTGCCGGCGTGCCGTTCGAGCCCGATCGCGTCATCGCTGGCCCGAAACTGGGTACGCAGGCCTATGATGCGATGGCGGCGCTGACCGACAAGGGCGCCGCGATCCTGACCAAAAACCTTTACAGCGCCCTGTTGGAAAAGGGCCAGTTGATACAGCCATTCGGCGTGCTTGGATCGGACGGCGACGGCTATTGGCTGGTGCATCTGGAGAGCCGCCGCAACGCGCCCAAAATCAAGGTGTTTCGCGACTGGGTGCTGGCGCAGACGGCAGAGATACGCGAACGCGAAAAGCGCGACAGCCCTCTAGGCACCGCGATAAAACTCGCCCCCGCCTCAACCCTCAGTCCTTGAAGGTCAACCCGTATCTTGCAACCTGTTCCTTCGGCATATCCGCAAGCGCCTGGCGCGTGGTGTAGCCGCCATAGATCACCTTGCCGTTCTTGATCATCCAGTCCTCGACGTCGGCCTCGGTCACCGTCATCCTGTCGCCCATCTTGTACTTGTTGCCATTGACCGGGACGTCGGCGAGCAGGCCGATATAGGAGCCGTCGCTGTAGCCGACCAGCTGCAGCCAGATATGCTCGGTGGCGCCGTTCTGGGTCAGCGGGAATTTTACCGTGTAGGTGCCGGGTGTGCCGGCGTCCATCAGTTCGTGGAAGCGCTTGAGGGTCGAGCGGCCGCTGTCCTTGGCGGCCTGCATCGCATTGTCCTCGGTGGAATAGGACACGACGTTCTGCTTCGACTCGGCCAGCGAAGTGCCACTTCCGCCCGGCATGTGGCCGAGCGAGCTGAAAAACCCGTAGCCGACAGCGGCGGCAAGAGCGACAGCCACAACTGGATTGCGCATGGACCCCTCCGAAACCCGATCACGGGCACGTTACCGGAAGGCTGTTGCGATACCGCTAAAGGACACAGTGAGCGGATCGTTAGCGAGACTCTGAAAATTCAACCCAAGGCGCAGCGGCAGGCAGCGCAGGCGCACCGGCACCGGCCTGACGTTCAGTCGGCGTCGGCGACGGTCGTCTGCCCGCCTGCCCATGCCCGCCAGGCGCGCTCGTCGCCATGGAAGACGTTGAGGTCGATGCGGCCGGTCACGCCGTGCGACAGGCCGGAGCCGGAGTACTGCCAGAACAGCCATTTGCGGCCGGGATAGACTTTTGAGGGATGCCGCGCCACGGCGCGCAGCCAGAACGGATAATCGAGAAACGCACCCTTGAGATTGTCGCGATAGAAATCCGGTGCGGTGTAGATGATGGGCCGCTGGCCGTAATGGCGCTCCAGCTTGTCCATGAACACCTTCATCTTTTCCAGCACGGTGGCCCGCGACGGCCGCCGCTTGCAGGAAGATTCGCCGTTCCACTCGACATCGATTACCGGTGGCAGCGCGCCTTCGACCCTCGGCACATTGCGGATGAACCAGTCGGCCTGCTCGCCCGCGGTGCGGCACCAGTAGAAGAAATGATAGGCGCCGCGCTTCAGCCCGGCGGCGTCGGCATTGCGCCAGTTCTTCATGAACATCGGGTCGAGATGGTCGCCGCCATCGGTCGCCTTGATATAGGCGAAGTTGGCGCCCTGGGCGCGCAGCTTGCCCCAGTTGACATTGCCCTGCCAGCGCGAGACGTCGACGCCGTGGACGGCAAGGTAGCGTGGCGAAGCCTTGCCGAAATTGATCGGCTTGGCGTCGCGAAAACCGTAGCGGGTGACCGGCGAGGCCAGCATGGCCGGCGCAGCGCGCGTCAACCGCTTCGGCGCAGACATCAGAGCGGCGGGCTCGAGCTGTGGTCTGGTGCTCCCCTGCGGCGTGCCCGCGACGATGGCCTCTTCTTCCTCGACCATGGAAAAGGGCGGCGCATTGTCGGCCACAGCGTTGTCGGCCACCATGTCGGACCGCATCGGCGCGAGGTCGGCGGTCTCCGCCGGAGCCGCTGTGACCGGCGCGCTCGGACGCACTACCGAACTGGTCGTCTCGTTCGACGGCTGCAAGCCATCGACGCCCGCTGTGGACGAACAGCCGGCAAGCCACAGCGATGCCAACACGAAACTGACGACGCCTGAAATCCGCATCTGGACCTGTACGCAAAACACAACAGACCGAAGGCAAACAGACGCCGCCGGACAAACCGGCCTCGATTACTAACGAGAAATTACCAACAAAGTTTGAATCAAGTTGTTAGGAATTGGCCGGGGTATGTTCGGCGGCCATAACCTACCTTCGTCATTCTAGGGCGAAGCAGTCGCGAAGCGACGTCGGGCAGACCCTGGAATCCATGCCGTTGCATCCATGGCATGAAGACGGTTCAAGATTGAGTTTGGGCGAAACGGGTCGAGCAAGGAAGCCATTCTCGACCGCGACATACTTCGGCCGACGTCACGGCGTGGATCCTCGGGTCAAGCCCGAGGACGACGAAGGATCATAGCCTTACCTTCCCAGCCATTGCTGCAAACAGGTCTTGGCCACCACATGCGCCGGCGGCACCGACGGTTCGTCGGCGGCCGGGCGGCGGGCACGTTCGAGCAGCAGGCGAACCTGTTCGGGGCGCACGCGGTCACGCTCCATCACGAGGAGGACCATCGGATCGCTCAAAAGCTCGTCCAGAGTGCTGATTCTGTCGCTCATCGGTCGTCTCCTCGATACCGGCCCGCAGACGACAGATAGGCAGGCAATCATGGCCCGCCAATGACGCTTTGCCGGCTATGTCGTGGTTTCGGGATTAATTTCCGGTAAGGCCGGCGTCAGTTCGGAGGCGGCGCGCCTTCATGGTGCGGCAGGCCGTCATCGAGCTGCAGCCAGGGCTGCTTCGAGGCGGTCCACATATGCATTTCCGGCTTGAACAGCGAGGGATCGTCGAGCGAGCCGGTGGTGATGCCGACGATGCCGGCGGAGTCGCGTCGGGAAAACAGCGTGGTGCCGCAAGCGGCGCAAAAGCCGCGCTTGAGGTCCGGAGAGGTGTTGACCGTCGCCACCTGCCCCTCGACCGTGACATCGTCGATGCGAAACAAAAGGCGGGCGTTGAACGCCGCGCCTATGACCTTCTGGCAGCGCCGGCAGTGGCAGACGCGCTGGTTGAGCGGCGCCGCCTCGGTGCCGTAGCGCACTGCCCCGCAATGGCATCCGCCCTGGTATTTCGTCATCATTCGAACCCATCACACTGAAGGTCTCTTGATGATATCGACAGGTACCTTTCGGTCAATTGAAAAGCCCTGATGGCGCCATCGATTGCGCCGATAGGACTAATGGCTGCGCCAGGGCTTCGTGGTTTCGCAGGCACAAAAAAGCCGGCCGCCTCTTCGAGACGGCCGGCATGTATTTTCAGGCAAGCTATTTCGTTTCGCTGAGGACTTCGTCCCAGGTCTTCACCTTGGTTTCGCCATTGAGGAAGGGCAGTGCCGCGGCCGTCAGCTCCGGTGCGAAGAATACGTCGTAGTGGGTGCGATTGGGAATGATGGCCAGCCGGTTCTGCGACAGGTTCTCACGCATCCAGCCGGCATCCTTCAGCCCGCCGCCGAGCATCTGGTAGAACCTGATCTCGTGCTCGGGCTTGTACATGTCGCTGTCGCCATAGGCCAGCATGACTGGCATCTTCAGCTTCGCCACATCGGCGGAATAGTCGTAATTCTTCCGCATGAAATTGCCCAGCGCATCGAGCAGTTTAGGGAAATCGTCGGGACGTGGGGCGACGGCGACGTAGGATTTGTACATCGGCGTGTCCTTCATGAAATCGGCGGCGGCCGCGCTGACCTGCGCCTGCTGGCCGCGCATCTCGTCATAGAAGCCATTGGCGGCGAAGCCGGTCGAGACCAGGACCAGACGTCTCACCGTCTCGGGATGCTGAACGGCCATGCGGAAGGCGACGCCGCCGCCCAGCGAATAGCCAAGCACGTCGACCTTGTCATAGCCGAGCGCCTTGACGATACCAGCCATGTCGTCGCCCATCCCCTCCAGGCTGAAGGGTCGCTCGCCGAGCGCGGTGCGGCCATGGCCCTGCAGGTCGACGGCAATGATGGTGCGGTTTTCCGCCAGTCTAGGCAGCAACGGCGCGAACATGTCGGACGTGCCAAGGCCGCCATGCAGCAGAAGCAGCGGTTCGCCCTTGCCGTAGACGGCATAGTAGTAATTCAGGCCGTCGATCGGCAGCAGGCCGGACTTTTCCGGCTTCGGCATGGCTGTTGCTTCGGTGGTCATGGCGGGCTTGGTCTCCTCTGCATTGGCTGGGCCGGGCGCTACGAACAAGGCAGCGACCGAGGCAAGAATGGCGAAATAGATTGGTCTGGACATGTCGGTCTCCTCGGGTTCCGCCCCAAGGACGAGCAAGCACGCCGCGTGCCGACATGCCCTGCGAAAAAATCCGCGGAGGAATGACCGGTTTGGCTGTTTGTCGATCGGGTCGCGCGCCTCAGTGGCGCTTGGCCTGCACCAGATAGGCGTCGATCTCGGTCTCGCCGAGCCATTTGGCGGCTTCCAGCCGGTGCAGGCCCTCGACCAGGATGTGGCGCTTGCCGTCATGGCGAACCTGGATCGGCGTCTTCATGCCGTTTTCCAGTATGTCTTCGGCCAGGTGCCGGACCGTTTCGGGATGAAGCGTCTTCTTGCGCGCCGTCGGCACGTAGATGTCATCGACCTTGACCTTCTGCACTCTCAGCATACCGGCTCCCGAGGCGGAAAATGCCGCCTCGCCTGAGATAGTCGGTTTGCCAGGTGCGGCCAAGAGCGGCCAAGCAATTGTGTCGTATGCAATTGCTGGCCCGATCGTTTCCATTTGACGCTTGGCCGGCAGATGGCCGAAATGGCGGCCTGTCACTTTTCCGGTGTTCATGACCCAACTGCCGACCGAATTTCCCGATTTCGGACTGACGCCCGAGCAGCGCCGCGAGGCAGTGCGCGGCCATTACTATGAATGGCCAGGAATGGACGGCGAGCGCGGCGAGATCTGGTGTTATTCCAACCGCTTTTCCTACCGCGCCGGCGATACCGTGACGCTGCATGTCAGTTCGACAGTGCCGCGCTTCAGCATTGTCATTGTCCGCGACGGCGGCAGCGAGACAAAAGTCTTCGAGCAAACGGGGCTTTCGGCGCGCTGGCAGGATACGCCGGACCAGTGCTCGGTCGAGGGCTGCGGCTGGGAGGCGTCGTTTCAATTCAGCATCGGCAAGGATTGGCCGTCCGGCGCCTACCGGCTAACGCTGACGGCGGACGGCGGCGATGGCAAGCCGATCCACTGCCACCACCTCATCATCGTCGCGCCCCTGCCCGGCAAAAAGCCCGGTCGCGTGCTGCAGGTGGCGGCGACGGGCACCTGGCTGTCCTACAACACCTGGGGCGGCTCCAACGCCTATCAGGGTATCACCGGACCTGGCCGCGGCCAATATGCGCGCATGGTGTCGACGCAGCGGCCGTGGTGCCGCGGCTTTGTCGTGCTGCCCAAGGACGCGCCGCGCGTGCCCCTAGAGGTCGCGGTGCCGCCGAAAACCGTGCCGCGCTATCCGCACATGGAATGGGCGTACGCCACCGGACATTCGAAGAAATACACCTCCTCCGGCTGGGCGAGCTATGACAGCCACTTCTTCCGCTTTGCCGAGCGCGCCGGCTATGGCGTCGATCTCGCCAGCCAGCACGATTTGCACTTCTCGCCCGAAATCCTCGATGGTTATGACTGTGTGGTCTTCGTCGGCCATGACGAGTACTGGACCTGGGAGATGCGGGACGCCGTCGACAGCTACGTCGAGCGCGGCGGCCATGCGGCGCGCTTTGCCGGCAATTTCATGTGGCAGACAAGGCTCGAGGACGAAGGCCGCCGGCAGGTCTGTTACAAATACCGCGCGCGGGCCGAAGACCCGGCCTATGGCGGCGACGTCACCCGCGCCACCAACTCCTGGGAAGCGCCGGAGATCGGCCGTCCCGGCGCTCTGACCTTCGGCCTTAACGCAACGAGGGGCGTCTATGCCGGCTGGGGCGGATGCGCACCGCGCGGCGTGCGCGGCTTTCCGGTCTATCGGCCCGAGCACTGGGCCTTTGCCGGCACCGGCATGTACTATGGCGACCTGCTCGGCGCCGACAGCCATGTCTATGGCTATGAGGTCGACGGGCTCGATTTCGAGATCCGCGGCGGCCTGCCCTATCCGACACCGGACAGCGGTGCGCCTGACGGGCTGCAGGTGCTGGCCGTCGGCATGGCGAGCCAGGTCGAGGAAAGCGCCGACATCCCGATCGAGGACCAGTTTCTCACCGACGAGGATGGCCGCTTTACGGCCGAAACGCTGTTTGGCGAGGCGACCGACGCCAATCTGGAAAAGGTCAAACGCGGCAACGGCATGATCGTCAATTTCCCGCGCGGCAAGGGCGAGGTTTTCCACGCCGGAAGCTGCGAATGGGTGGCCGGCCTGCTCAGGCAGGATCCGATGGTCGGGCGCGTGACCAGGAATGTAATCGACCGCTATCTCGGAAAGACCTGACATGCAGAAGCCCTCATCAACTGGTTCAGAAACGCGCGCGCCATCGCACCTGTTCTACCTCTCCAGCCTGCGCCGGCCGCTGATCGACCGCGCCGAAGGCATCTATATGTGGACGCAGGACGGCCGCCGCTTCATCGACGGATCGAGCGGGCCGATGGTCGCCAATATCGGTCACTCCAACCGCAATGTGCTGGACGCCATGAAGCGGCAGATGGACCGCGCCACCTTCGCCTACCGCCTGCATTTCGAGAACGAGCCGGCGGAAGAACTGGCGCGGGAGCTCGCCGGCAAACTGCCGGAGGGCATGGACCGAATCTTCTTCGTCTCCGGCGGTTCGGAGGCGACGGAATCCTGCATCAAGCTGGCGCGGCAATGGGCGGTCGCGACCGGCCAGCCGAAGCGCTGGAAGGTTATCACGCGTTTTCCCTCCTATCATGGCGGCACGCTGGGTTCGCTTTCGATAACCGGCGACGATGCGCTGGCCGAAACGTTCACACCGATGATGCGGGTGATGCCGACCGTGCCGGCGCCGACGGCATGGCGCGACCGCGACAATCTTTCGATGGAGCAGCGCGGCGTCCGCTATGCCGACATGCTGGAGGAGAAGATCCAGGCCGAGGGCCCGGACAGCGTGCTCGCCTTCATCATGGAGCCGATCGGCGGTGCGGCGACTTCGGCCCTCGTCGCACCGGACAGCTATTATCCGCGTATACGCGAGATCTGCGACCGCTACGGCATCCTGCTCATCCATGATGAAGTGATGAGCGGCGCCGGCCGCACCGGAAAATTCCTTGGCGGCGACCATTGGAACTGCAAGCCCGACATCGTCGCGCTGTCGAAGGGGCTTGGCTCCGGCTATGCGCCGCTCGGCGCGCTGGCCGCCCCGATGCGGCTGGTCGAGCCGCTGCTGGCGTCGGGCGGCTTCCAGCATGGCCACACCTATGCTGGCAATCCGCTCGCCTGCGCGGCCGGGCTCGCCGTGCTCGGCGAAATGGACCGCCTCGACCTGATCGCCAATGCCGCCGCGATGGGCGACGTGCTGATGGACGGGCTGAAAGGGCTGGCGAAGCGTTTTCCGTTCATCGCCGATGTCCGAGGCAAAGGCCTGCTCACCGGCGCCGAGATGGTTGCCGATCCCGAAACTCTACGGCCGATCGAACAGGGCAAGAAAGCCACGCAGCGCCTGCTCGACCTCGCCTACGAGCGCGGGCTGATCATCTACGGCCGCAGGGTCAAGGGCGGTGTAGACGGCGACAATTTCATGGTGGCGCCGCCGATGATCGTCACGGCTGAAGAGGTCGGCGAGATCATTTCCATCATCGGCGATTCGCTGGAAGTTCTGGCCGCCGAACTCGACCTGCCGGTCGAAGGCTGAGGGCTAAAGAATGGCGCCGAGGAAAGTCATCATCACCTGCGCGGTCACTGGCTCGGTGCACACCCCGTCCATGTCGCCCTATCTGCCGGTGACGCCGGACCAGATCGCGACCGGCGCCATCGCGGCGGCCGAGGCTGGCGCCTCAATCCTGCATCTCCACGCCCGCGATCCCAAAGACGGCCGGCCGACCGCCGATCCTGAGGTGTTCATGCAGTTCCTGCCGCGCATCAAGCAAGCGACCGATGCGGTGATCAACATCACCACCGGCGGTTCGTCGCTGATGACGCTCGACCAGCGGCTGGCGGCACCACTGCGGGCCGAGCCGGAAATGTGCTCGCTCAACATGGGCTCGATGAATTTCGCGCTGTTCCCGATGCTCGACAAGCCAAGGGAGTGGCAGCACGAGTGGGAACCAAAGCTGCTCGAAGCCACGCGCGACACCATCTTCAAGAACACCTTTGCCGATATGGAAGGCGTGCTCGAAAGGCTCGGCAAGGGCTGCGGCACGCGCTTTGAGTTCGAATGCTACGATGTCGGCCATCTCTATTCGCTGGCGCATTTTCGCGACCGCGGGCTGGTGTCGGGGCCGCTGTTCATCCAGTTCGTGCTCGGCATTCTCGGCGGCATCGGCGCCGATCCCGACAATCTCATCCATATGAAGCGCATCGCCGACAAGCTGTTCGGCGACAGCTACCAGTTCTCGGTGCTCGCCGCCGGCCGCCATCAGATGCCCCTGATCTCGATCGCGGCGGCGATGGGCGGCAATGTCCGCGTCGGGCTGGAGGACAGTCTCTACGATGGACGGCAATTGGCGAAATCCAATGCCGATCAGGTGCGCAGGATACGCGCCATTCTCGACGGGTTGTCGCTGGAAGTCGCAACGCCGACCGAGGCGCGCGAGATGCTGGCGCTGAAGGGTGGCGATAGGGTGGCGTTTTGAGATGATTGATCTGCGATGATGGCGTTCTGGCACACCCCCCTCTGGCCTGCCGGCCATCTCACCCTCAAGTGGGGAGATCGGATGTCACTGCGGCCTTCGCCAATCTCAATCGTTGCAAAATGGATGGCAGCGCCAAAGCTGCCAATCTCCCCCCTTGAGGGTGAGATGTCCGGCAGGACAGCGGGGGGTGCCTGGGCGCCTTGCCTATCGTGAGTACAGTCACCCTCCGCCCCGGCACCATCGACGACGTCGACACCATCCATGCCGCGCTGCTCAAGCTCGGCACCCATATCGGCGCGCATCAGGAGATCACGTCCACTGCCGACGATCTCCGCCGCTACGGCTTTGGCGACAAACCCGCCTTCTCCACCCTGATCGCCGAGATCGGCGGCGATTTTGCGGGGCTCTGCCTGCATTTCCCGATCTTCTCGACATGGATGGGGCGGCCCGGCGTCTATATCCAGGACCTCTATGTCGAGGACCGGTTTCGCGGCCGCAAGATCGGCGAAAGACTGCTGCGCCGGGTCGCGCGCGACTGCCGCCGGGATGGCGGCGCCTATCTCAGGCTGTCCGTCGACACCGACAATGACGGCGCCAAGGCTTTTTATGAGCGGCTGGGCATCGCCTGGTCGAGCTACGAGCAGACGCAGAAGATTGTTGGCGATGCCTTTTTCGCCTTTGCCGATGCAGCGCAGGATGGGGACGCGGAATGAAAGCCTTCTTTGCCGAGGAGCAGAAACGCCACGACCCGAAGGCCTTTCTGTCCAGCGGTACGCCGCAGCCCAATCCCGAACAGCCGGAGCGGGTAGAGCGATTGTTAGCCGGCGCAAAATCCGCCGGATTGATGATCGAGCGGCCCAGGGAACATGGCCTAGGCCCGGTGGCGGCCGTGCATACGCCGGAGTATCTCGCCTTCCTCGAACACATTTTTGCGCGCTGGCAGCGCATCGAGAGCGCATCCGCGGAAGTCATCCCCAACATCCATCCACTGGCCCGCACAGGGTCCTATCCGGCCTCGGCGGTCGGCCAGGCCGGCTACCACATGGCCGACACCGCTTGCCCGATTTCGGCTGAGACCTGGCAGAGCGCGCTGTGGAGCGCCTGGAGCGCGGTCGAGGCGGCTGAAACCGTCATGGCTGGCGCGCCCGCCGCCTATGCGCTCTGCCGGCCACCCGGGCACCATGCCTTTGCCGATGTCGCCGGCGGCTTCTGCTTCATCAACAATTCAGCGGTCGCGGCCCAGGTGTTGCGCAAGCAGGCAGCGCGGGTGGTGATCCTCGATGTCGACCTGCATCACGGCAATGGCACGCAAGGCATCTTTTATACGCGTTCCGACGTCCTGACGGTGTCGCTGCACGCCGATCCGGTGCGCTTCTATCCGTTCTTCTGGGGCCATGCCGACGAGCGCGGCGAAGGTCCGGGCCTCGGCTATAATTTCAACCTGCCATTGCCGCGCAAATCAGCCGACGCGGCGTTTCTGGAGGCCCTCGAAGTGGCGTTCCAGCGTATCCGCGCCTTTTCGCCGGACGCGCTGGTCGTGGCGCTCGGTCTCGATGCGTTCGAGGGCGATCCGTTCGGCGGGCTTTCGGTGACCACGCCCGGTTTCTCGCGGATCGGCGAGGCAATTGCCAAGCTCGGCCTGCCGACGGTTATCGTCCAGGAAGGCGGCTATCTTTGCGACGCGCTCGGCGACAATCTCACGGCGTTCCTCACCGGTTTCGGCGGCAAACAGCGATAGCTGACTAGCGCTGCTGCCTCAGCATGGCGATCACCCGGTGCACGCTTTCCAACGTCTCGTCGATCTCTGCCGCCGTGTTGTAGTGCGCAATACCGATGCGCACGACGCCCTGCTCGGCCGGAATGCCGAGATGGTGGACGATCTCCCAGGCGTAGTTGTGACCCGACCATAGAAAAATGTTCTCGGCATTCATCTGCCGCACGATCGTCTCTGGCACGATGCCGTCGACGGTGAAGGACACGGTCGGCACGCGCTCAATGACACGCTTCTGATCGGTGATGCCGCGGATGGTCAGGCCCTCAATGGCGGACAGCCCATCGATCAGCCTCAGCGCCAGCGGGTTTTCGTAGGCGATCGACACTTCGTATGCCTTTGCGATCTTTTGCCTTCGCGAACCGCCCTCGCCGGCCGCAGCACCGAGTTCGGCGAAGTAATCGACCGCTGCGGTAAGCCCGGCCATCAGTTCGATCTGCGGCGTGCCGAGTTCGAAGCGCTCCGGCAGGCCATTGGAAGAGCAACGGCATTTGTAGGGTTGCAGCGCATCGATGATGTCGCGGCGTCCCCACAATATGCCCATATGCGGGCCGAAGAATTTGTAGGCCGAGCAGATCAGGAAGTCGCAGCCGAGATCCTGCACGTCGACCAGCCCATGCGGCGCGAACTGCACGGCGTCGACATAGACCACCGCGCCGGCCTGTTTGGCGATGGCCGTCAGCGCTTTCACCCGATTGATCGAGCCGGTGAGGTTCGAGGCATAGTTCAGCGCAACGAGTTTTGTCCTGTCGGTAAGCAGAGCGCTGAGCGCCGCCTCCTCGACCTGCCAGCTGTTCTCGTCGAAAGGCAGGAAGCGCACCAAGAGGCCAAGATCTTCGGCCAGTTGCAGCCAGGGCGAGACATTGCCCTCATGATCCATGCGGGTGACGATGATCTCGTCGCCCGGCTTGAAGCCGCGGCCGAGCGTGCGCGACATCTGATAGGTCAGCGTCGTCATGTTGGCGCCGATGATTATTTCCTCCGCGCTCGCTGCACCCAGGAAATCGGCCATCGCCTCATGGGCGTCGTCGAACACCTTTTGCGCGGCAAGCGTGGTTTCGAAATAGCCGCCGAGATTGGCGTTGGTGGTGAGGAGGCAGCGCGCCACCGCGTCGGCAACCGCTTGCGGCACCTGCGTGCCGGCCGGATTGTCGAGATAGATGCGCCGGCGGCCCTTGTCGGTCAGGTCCAGCGCCGGAAATTTTCCCCTGACGGCCTCGATCGGAAAATCCATGGCTGTCCCCTTCCCCTTGTCTTTGCTCGGCAATTCCGGCCAAACGGTCTGCTTATGGGCACGGATTGCCGACGCGCTGGTGGATCGCATCCACGCCCTTCTGCATCTCGTCGGTCCAGGTCACATCGGCTGACGACAGCGCCATCTCAAGCTGGGCAATGGTCGTCGCGCCGATGATGCTGGACGTGACGAAAGGCCGGCTGGCGACATAGGCGTTGGCAAACAGCGCCGGCTCGAGGCCGAAGGAGCGCGCCAGCTCATTGTATTCGAGCTGTGCCTCCGCCGCATTCGGCGTCTCGTAGCGCTGGCCGCGGTTGAAGAGCTGCGAGCGCGAACCCTGCGGCCGTGCGCCATGGTCGTATTTGCCGGTGAGATAGCCCTGCGCCAGCGGCGAATATGCGAGAAAGCCGACATCCTCGCGTTCGCAGGCCTCGGCGAGGTTCACCTCGAACGTGCGGTTGACCAGATTGTAGGCGTTCTGCAGCGAAACGACGCGCGGGCCGACGCCCTTGTCGGCCTCGGCGATGAAGCGCATGACGCCCCAGGAGCTTTCGTTCGACAGGCCGAGATGGCGGATCTTTCCCGCCTTCACCAGCTCCTCGAAGACTGCGAGTGTCTCGGCGATCGGCGTCTCGCCGGGCGGCGCGCCAACGGCATCGGCACGGCGCGGCACAGCACCCACGCGGGTCGGGTTGGCGCCCCAGGGGATGTCGCGCTCCGGCCAGTGGATCTGGTAGAGGTCGAGATAGTCGGTGCCGAGCTTGGCAAGCGATTTGTCGATGGCGTCAAAGATGTCGGCGCGCACCAGTTTTGACGGCCGGTCGCCACGAAACCAGCGGTTGGCGGTGCGGCCGACCACTTTCGAGGCCAGGATGACCTTGTCGCGATTGCCCTTGGCCTTCATCCAGCTGCCGATGAACTTCTCCGTCCGCCCCTGCGTCTCCTCCTTGGGCGGTATCGGGTAGAGCTCGGCCGTGTCGATGAAATTGACCCCGCGCGCAAAGGCCAGATCCATCTGCGCATGGCCATCGGCCTCGGTGTTCTGCTGGCCCCAGGTCATCGACCCCAGGCAGATCTGGGTAACAAGAAGATCGGTCCGACCGAGACGGCGTTTGTGCATGGGGTTTCTCCGGCGGGAGGTTTGCGCGGACGGCGCGGGGAGGAGATTCCAGCATAAAGCAAAGGCTGCGGCTTCTCCAACCCCCTGCCGGCTCCGGGTGGTGCCTCAGTTTGAATTCCTGAGCCACGGGATAGTCGCACGGCATTCACTCTCAGCCGCCTCAGCGGTCTCGTAAAATCCTCCTCCGAAGCTGTTTTCGGAGGGTGCCCAGTAAGCATATCTCTCGTCGAGACCGTGTTCGCCTTCGTACCAAGCGTCCTCACGGAACGTGTAATAAGAAGCTTCACCTACTTCAAATCTGACGATATTGGCCCGTGCAAGCCGATCATCTCGATAGATCGTTTTGAGTACAGTGCTCATCCCAGTCGCTTTTTTTGCAAGGTCCGCGCTTTTCCGGCTTTGGCGCAACGCGCGTCCATCTTCTCGCAACGCTCTTTCATCGACCAGGCTGATACACTACTCGGCTCCAACCTTTGCGTGAATTGTGAGAGTGCTCTAACGGCGTGCCCCAGCCAAAGCCCGCCGCTTGGCCTCATCGATCAGCATATTGGCCACCTGCATGCGGATCATGGCGCGCTGGCGCAGATGCGGCGCGACGCGGTCGGGGTGGTTGGCGAAGGCGAAGCTGCGGCGCATGCGGCCGAGATCGGCGTTCTTGACGGGATGATCGAGGCCGAGCTCGACGGCGATCGCGTCAGGGTCGATCGGCGGCAGCTTTTCCTCGGGCTTTGCCTCCTCGCCGGCCAGCGCCAGCTTGGCATGATCGAGAAGGGCCGCGAATTCTGCGGCCAGATCGGCTCCCGCCTCGCGGTATTCGGCGGCGAATGTTTCGCCCGAGACCTTGATGCGGCCGGAATGAAGCTCGTCGGCCACGGAGAGATAGTCGAACGGGATCGACGGCCGGGCGCTCGTCTCTTCCGCCCCCTCATCCTTGTCGGAGGCAACGAACAGATCGTCGAGCAAGGAAGCGAAATCCCGCTTGGCGCCGATGTCAGCCTCCCCCTCGTTTAAGCGTGCGAACAGAGCCGGTCGCAGCATAGAACCGGCTCGTTAAAAATGAATGCCGCTGATCTTAACCAGTTTAGGCGTTTGCGAGGCTTGCGCGGGCCCGGTTGGCGATGTGCAAGACCCAACAAAAAGCCGGACTGCATTTGCATGCAGTCCGGAAATTCGCCAGGAGTGGCGAGGAAAAGCCGGCCATGTGCCAGCGTCTATGCATACGGTGGGGATGCGCCACAAGTTTCAGCGCACGCGGCAATTGTGCCGAAAAAAATTCGCTTGGCATGGCTGCCATGCAAATGCTGCACTGCACAATCTTCACAATTTTCCTATATTCGGCGCCGTGGAGGATCAACAAGGGGCCGAATCATGGGGTTCTTCACTGAAACGTTTGCCCGTCCGCGTCCGCAGGAGCATCAGCGTTATCGTTCCGCCCTGGCACTGCTGCACTCGATGAGCAATGCCGACCGCGCCGACATCGGCGTCAAGCCGGCCGATTTCCCACGCATCGCGCGCGAAATGTCACTGCGTTGAGTAAGCCTTGGCGCTGAACCAGCGTCATACGAAGTTTCCCGGTAGCGGCCGGGAAACCTCGCAACGCGCAATTCGTCAACGATTACCGAGATAGGCGCCCTTGGTCAGCGGCACGCCATTGTGGCGCAGGATGTCGTAGGCGGTGGTCACGTGGAAATAGAAGTTGGGCATGGCGACATGCAGCAGATACTGCATGCCGGGCATCGAAGCCTCGCGCTGGCCAAACTTCAATTCGACCACCCTTTCATCCGAACCATCGAATTCGGCGGCCGAGAATGACGCCAGCAGATCGAGCGTCTTGGTCAGGCGCGCCTGAAGCTCGGCGAAGGTCGCTTCATTGTCTTCGTATTTCGGCACCTCGCGACGGGCCAGCCGTGATGGCGCGCCCTTGGCGTGGTCGGTGGCGACCTGCACCTGCCTGACCAGCGCGTACATGTCGGGCGCCAACCTCGCGGTCAAAAACACCTGCGGGTCGATCTTGCGCTCGGTTGCATTCTGTTCGGCCGCCGACAGCACGCCGGACAGCGCCTTCAGCCTGGCCGAAAACACCGGCACCGAGGCTTCATACATCGATAGTGTCACGTTCAAATCTCCATTGCGGCTGAAGCGCCGACGGCGGGACGTAGCGCCTTCCCGGAGGATTTTTCAAGCGTCACCACGTCGCCGCAATCTCTATGATAGACTCCTTCGTGGTGGAGATTCTCCGATGAGACGCGTCTTTCTGGCAGCGGCCGCCTTTTGCTCCCTTGCCGCATCCGGCCAGGCTGTGTTCGCCGACGATGAACCGGCAGCCGATGGCCAAGCCCCTTACGTCGATGACAGGTCGGACGCCGCAGCCGTCATCCGCTCGCTCTACAGCGCCATCAACCGGCACGAATTCGCCCGCGCCTGGGCTTACTACGGCGATACCAAGCCGGCAAAGGATTTTGATACCTTCGTCAAGGGCTATGACGGCACCGACAAGGTCGACGTCGAAACCGGCGCCATTTCCGATGAAGGTGCGGCCGGCAGCATCTATTACAGCGTTCCTGTCGCCATCCGCGCCACCGACAAGGACGGCAATGAAGCGGTCTTCGCCGGCTGCTACACGCTGCGCCAGGTCAGCGCTCAGATCCAGGCCCCGCCGTTCCGACCGATCTTTATCGACAAGGGCGCGCTGAAGCCGTCCAAGGCCGATTTCGAGGAGGCGCTGCCGCCAAGCTGTGGTGACGGGCCGCCGCCGCCGAAGAAGGACACCGCACTCGAGCACGTGAAGAAACTGTTCGCCGCCGATTATGGCGATCAGTGTGACAAGCAGTTTCTCGGCGAGGAGCCGAACATCTTTTCGATCAAATACAAGGCAAAGGACGCGGCTGCCAGCGATCCCGACAAGGAAACGCGGCTTTTCGAGTTCTACTGCCAAGCGGCAGCCTATAACGCAAGTTCGGTCTACTACATGACCGACGAAGTATCGGGCGTGCGGCAGTTGCAGTTCACCGAGCCCGAAATGGATATCCGTTACGAGAACAATGACAGCGACGGCAAACTGCTGGGCATGGATATCATCGGCTTCCGCACGACCGGCTGGGCGGCCAACTCCGAATATGACGAAGACGCCAAGACGCTGACCACGTTCAACAAATGGCGCGGCATCGGCGACGCCTCGGACAAGGGGATATACCTGTTCCGTAACGGCGATTTTTCCCTCGTCCAATATGATGTGGACGCGTCTTACGATGGCGAGGAGAACCCGCAGACGGTGGTCGACTACAACACCGCGCCGTAGGGATCTTACCAGGAACCGCCGCGCTCAAGCAGTCCTTCACATTCGCCTTCTCGTTTCAGGCCGGGAACGCATCGGCCGGAAGAAGGCGCGAATGTCCTCGACCAGAAGACTCGGTTCCTCCAGCGCAGCGAAATGGCCGCCTCGCGGCATCGATGTCCATCGCTGAACGTCAAAGACCCGCGCCACCCAGGATCGAGGCGGCATCGGCAACTCGCGAGGGAAAAGCGCTACCCCAAATGGCGGCGAAACGCGTTCCAGCGTCTCGAACGCAAGAGGGAACAGTCGATTCTCCTTGTAGAGCCGCAAGGACGAGGTGAGCGCGTTGCTGAACCAATAGAGCGAAACATCCGTAAGGAGCGTGTCCATGCCGAAGGTGCGCTCCACGTCACCGTCGCAATCGCTCCAGCTACGGAACTTCTCGATCATCCAGGCTGCGAGACCGATCGGCGAGTCTGTCAGAGCATAAGCAAGCGTCTGAGGCTTCGTGCCCTGCAGATGGGCATAGGCGCCCTCCGTTGCCGTCCAGGCCGCGGCCTTTTCCAGAAAGGCCTGCTCCTCAACGGTGACAGATGGCAGACCTGCACCCAAGGGTGGCCGATAGCTCCCGGGAATGTAATTGACGTGGACGCCAAGCACGCTTTCGGAATGGAGCCGTGCCATCCAGGCGGAAACGCCCGCGCCGATGTCGCCTCCTTGGGAAGCGAAGCGGTCGTAGCCGAGCCCGCGCATCAACTGTACCCATAACTCCGCGATGCGGCCGGAATGGAAGCCTGGTTCCGTCGGCGCCTGGGAAAAGCCGTATCCGGGCAAAGAGGGAACTACCACGTGGAAAGCGTCGGCCGGGTCACCACCATGGGCAGCTGGGTCTGCCAGCAATGGAATGACGTGTTCCATTTCGATGAACGAGCCGGGCCAGCCATGCGTTATGATCAGCGGCAGCGGCGCCGGTCCGTTGCCTGGCTGGTGGACAAAGTGGACATCTAGGTTGTTCAGCCTCGTCAGATATTGCGGCAGCCGGTTCAGCCGCGCCTCTTGCGCTCTCCAGTCGAAGCGGTCTCGCCAGTAATCCGCAAGACGCTTGATGAACGGCAGCTCGGCCCCATCGCTCCAGCCCGCTTCGCTTAGCGGAATTGGCCATCGTGTTGCGCTAAGCCGGCGCTGGAGATCTTCAAGTTGTTCGTTCGGAATTTGGATCTTGAAGGGGTGAGCGTCCATCGCTGTGCTTCCGATCTGTTGGATCATATCAGCCTACACCAGTAAGGATATCGGCCGAACCATGATCGCCAAAACCAACGGGCACCTCTGGGCCATATGCCTCAGGGCGCTTTTGACAGCATCCAGTTCAACGTTTGGCGCCAGTCCACCATGCGGATCGGCGTGCCGTGGGTGCCCGTTTCAAAACGGACGAAGTGTGTCGGATAGGGATAGGCCTTCGACTTCGCGATGATGGAGCGGAAGAAGGCTTCCTGTTTCTCCACGGGAAAGACCGGGTCCTTGCTGCCCTGGCCGAAAAACACCGGCACGTGACGCCTGTAAGCCGGGCTCGAAAGGAAGCTGTCATCCCATAGCGAGCCGAGCAGCAGCAGCCCGCTGATGCGCCGTCCGGTATCGTCGCGGCCGGCAAGTTTCCAGCACAGCGCACCACCCATCGAGCCGCAGGCGACGAAAATCTTCGCGTCCGGCGAGGCCTCGGCATAGTGGCCGATCAGGGCTGCGATCTGCGCCGCGCCCTTGTCGCCGAAATCGGTGAAATCCGGTGAGAGGTAGAGGCCGCCATTGCCGGCCATCAGGTTCTTGATGCGGTTGAAATTGCCGCCGAAGGTGAAGTCGTCGACACCCTGCTTGCGGCTGCCGCCCTGCCCGTGCAGGTAAAGCACGATGATGCCGGCGCCATCGGTCTTGCCGACAGCGACATGCCTGACATCGCCGGCATCGGTTTTCAGCATCAAATCCTGCTGCACCTTGCGCACGCCGGTGTCGGTATACTGCGCATGCACGCGCTTTTCCGGCACTTCGTCGCGGTCGTTGATGTCGCGCATCTCGCGATAGTCGATGACGGTGTAGGCGCCTTTGTCCGTGGACGAGAGCGTCGCCGGATAGGCGAAGAGGTCATCCTTGTAGGGTTTTAGTTCGAGCGCGTCGGCGTGGGCGGCAGAGAACAGGAAAAAGAGCGAAATCAGAAGGCTATGGAGCGCGGCCGCCCCCCTCTGGCCTGCCGGCCATCTGCCCCTCAAGGGGGGAGATTGGATATCACGCCGCCTTCCGCCAATCTTCAAAGCTGCAGGATAGACGCCGCCATCGAGGCTGCTGATCTCCCCCCTTGAGGGGGAGATGGCCGGTAGGCCAGAGGGGGGTAGAAGCGCTGAGGCAAGTAAAGAGAGAGCCATGCTAAAGGCATGCGTTTTTCGGCTTCACTTTGTCAATCCTGCAGCACGCCGCCGGCGTCTTCCAGCGCCTCGCGGGTGTCGATATCGATCGACGCGCCGTCGCCGATCTCGACGTCGATGACATCCAGTCCCTCGGCCTCGACCAGATGGCGGGCGCCGGTGTCGCCCTCGAGGTGAGCGATGCCTCCAAACAGCGCGCGTGGCAGCAGCACCGGATTGCCGCGGCGGCCGTCATGGGCGGCACGCACCACTGAGCGGCCGCCGTCCCTACGGAAGGCCTCGATCAACCGGTCGAGATCGGCCGATGAGATACCCGGCATGTCGCCGAGGACGATCATGGCGCCGGCCGCCTCGGCTCCAACGCGGGCAATGCCGGCTTTTAGAGACGAGGACAGGCCGTCAGCAAACTCCGGATTGTCGGCGAAGATCACGTCGAGGCCGGTCAAGGCTTGGTGCACCCGCTCACGCTGGTGGCCGGTGACGACAACGGTGCTGGTTGCCTTCGAGGCCAGTGCGCGCTCGACTGTCCGGCGCACCAGCGGTTTGCCGTCGAACAGCGCCAGAAGCTTGTTCGGCCCGCCCATGCGGCTGGAGCGACCGGCGGCCAGAAGCACGATCTCGACCTTCAGCCCGGCTCTCGCCGGCAGCGGCTCGCGCGGCTGCGGCCGGGTCGGGATTTCCATCAAGAGGCCGCCAACGCCCATGCCGGCGATGTCCTTGGCGGTGACGTCGAGGCCGGCGATCAGCCTGTCGAGCACCCAATCGAAACCGTTCTCCTTGGGGCTGCGGGCGCAACCGGGCGCGCCGATGACGCGCTTGCCGTCGAGCGTGCCCAGCACCAGCAGATTGCCGGGATCGACGGGCATGCCCGCGCGGATCACCGTGCCACCTGCTGCCTCGATCGCCGCCGGAACGACATCGTTGAAATCGCTCATTGCCGAGGCGCCGAAGATCACCACCATGTCGTTGTCGCGCGCCAGCGCGGCCGCTGCCTCGGCTACAGGCGCGATCTCGTGCGGCGTGCGGCGCTCCGTCGTCAGCCGACCGCCGGAGCGTGCCAGCCGGGCCTCGGTGACGCGCAGCGTCTTGTCGAGCACGCTGGGCTTGATGCCGGGCAGCATCGTCTGAATGACGCCGATGCGCACCGGATGGTAGGCGTTGACGGCGAAGATCTCGCCGCCGGCGCAGATCTTTGTCACCGCATCGACAAGGGCCGAGGCAACGGCGAACGGGATGATCTTGACCGTCGCCACCATTTGCCCCGTCTCGACCGGCGCGTGCTGCGCCAGCGTGGCGATGGTGATGGTCGGGTCGACCGCATTGATGGCGTCGATCATGGCGGCATCGACGGTGAAGAGACCGGCGGCCTTGGCATGGAGGTTGACGCGGCCGGTCGCGGCAGGTTTTGCCTCGATGTTGCGGTGGGCCATGCTGGCAGCAATCTTTTCGGCCGCCGCATCCTCGCTGAGGTCATCGGCGGCAAGCACCGCCACGACGATCTCGGTAATGCCGGCCGCCTTCAGCACCGCCACGTCCTGCGTGCTCAGCCTGTGCGCCTTGCGGAAACGCCGCTCGCCCGCCGTCGTGGCATGCGCCAGCACCGCGCCTTGCGCCTGGTCGATTGGAACCGGACCGAATCTCACGCCGCAGCGCCTTTCGATTCCAGCCCGCGCGAGCGAAAGGCGTGGATCGTCTGCGCCAGGATGGCGACGGCGATCTCGGCCGGGCTCGCCGCGCCAATGTCGATACCGATCGGTGCGTGGATGCGGGCGATCTGGTCGGCGCTGGCGCCGAGCGCCAGCAGGCGCTCGACGCGCCTGGCGTGTGTTTTGCGGCTGCCGAGTGCGCCGACATAGAAACAGTTGGCGTCGAGCGCGGCCTTCAGTGCGAAATCGTCGATCTTCGGATCATGGGTGACGGCGGCGAGCGCCGTATAGCTGTCGAGCGGCTGGCGTTTCAGCACATCCTCCGGCCATTCGGCATGGAGTGCTACATCGGGAAAACGGTCCGGGGTGGCGAAGGCGGTGCGCGGATCGGCGATCTCCAGGGGATAGCCGGCGATCCTGGCCATCGGCGCCAGCGCCTGACTGATATGGACGGCGCCGACTACCACCAGGCGCGGCTGCGGCAAATGCGCGTTGAGGAAGAAGGTGCGCCCTTCAGCCTCGACCGAACCCGAATTGCCGGTGCGGAAAGCCTTGGCGATCGCTTGCCCGAGATCGCCGGCAACCTGGTCGCCTTCTCGCACGATGCGGTCGCGGCCGTCGCCGAGATCGGTCACCAGGATCGCCGCACGGCGGGCACGGCGTTCGGCATTGAGGGCTTTGAGAGCGTAGGGATCCATGCCTAACCGAGCCGCTCCACATAGACCTTGATGCGGCCGCCGCAGGATAGGCCGACCTGCCAGGCGGTCTCGTCGGCAACGCCGAACTCCAGCATTTTGGCCTTGCCGCTGTCGATGACGTCGATCGCCTCGCTTACCACGGCGCCCTCGACGCAGCCGCCCGAGACCGAGCCGTGGAAATTGCCTTCGGCGTCGATGACCAGATGACTGCCGACCGGCCTCGGCGCCGAACCCCAGGTCTCGACCACAGTGGCGATGGCGACATCCTTGCCGTCCTTCATCCAGCCCTCCGCGATGATCAGCGGATCGCGGGCTTCATCGAGATAGATGCTGTTGTCCATGATCGCTTGCCTCAAAGTCTGTTTTTCTCTGGGAGCCTGTTTTCGGAATCCAATATGGCTATGCGGCGCGCCTGACACCAGCGTCCAGCCAGCGACGCGGATCGACCGAAGCGGCGGATTTCTTGTCCAGCGAGGCGCAGAGGTCGGCCAGCGCATCGAGATTGTGTACCGAGCGGAACTCGTCGACATGAGGCAGCATCGCTCTGACGCCGCGGGCCCGCGCCTCGAAGCCGCCAAAGCGCAGAAGCGGGTTGAGCCAGATCAGCCGCCGGCAGGATTTGTGCAGGCGATCCATTTCTTGCGACAGGCCGGAAACATCGTCGCGCTCCAAACCGTCGGTGATTAAAAGCACCACCGCGCCCTGCCCGAGCACGCGGCGTGACCAGTGCTTGTTGAATTCCGCCAGCGTATCGCCGATGCGGGTGCCGCCCGACCAGTCCTTGACCGCCGCCGAGCAGTCGGCAAGGGCGGCATCGGGGTCGCGATGGCGCATCTGCCGCGTGAGATTGGTCAGCCGCGTGCCGAAGACGAAGGTGTGCACGCGCCGCCGTTTTTCGGTCAGCGCATGCAGAAAGTGCAGGAAGATGCGCGTGTATTGGCTCATCGAACCGGAGATATCGGCGAGAACCACCAGCGGCGGATGCACTTCGCGGGCTGAGCGGAATTTCGGCAGGATCAGTTCGCCGCCGGTGCGCGCGGCCGAGCGCATCATGGCGCGTGGATCGATACGGCGGCCATGCAGGTCTGCCTTGAAGCGTCGGGTACGGACCATGTCGAACGGCAGCCGCAGCCGGGCAATCGCCTTCTTGGCGTCTGCCATCTCGTCGGCATTCATCTGGGCAAAGTCCTTGCCGCGCAGCACTTCATTCCCAGAGAAGGTTAGCCGGGCGTCGACTTCAATCTCCGGGATTTCCCTGACCGGCCGATTCTTCTCGTGGCCTTCGAACATGGCCTGGCTGACGCGGTTTTCTGCCGTGCGCGGCTTTTGCTTCTCCCTGGTGTCGGGCGCCACCGGCGAGAACATCGCCAGAAGTTTCTCGATCAGCTCGCGCGATTTCCAGAATAGCCGGAAGGCTTCGTCGAAAACAGGGTGATCCTCGTGCCGCGACACCAGCACGGCATGCAGCGTCCAGTAGAAATCGTCGCGCGAACCGATGCCGGCTGCCAGCACCGCCTCGATCCCATCCTTGACCGAAGCCGGCCCGACCCGCATGCCGGATTTGCGCAAGGTGCGGGCGAAATAGACGATGTTGTCGGCGATGCGCCCGTCTTCCGTCGCCTCTCTGGGGTCGGTCTCTTTGGGGTAAGCACCCGGCGCCTTCACTGCCCTACTCCGCCGCCGCCAGTTCGGCCTTGACCTCATCGAGGATGCGCCGGCCCTCGCCCGCGCCGATGCGGGCAATGTCGTCCTGGTATTTCAACAAAACGCCGATCGTGTCGGAGACGGTTTCGGGATCGAGCGCCACCTTGTCGAGTTCGGTCAGCGCGCCGGCCCAGTCGATGGTTTCGGCGACACCCGGCGCCTTGAACAGCTCGACCCGGCGCAGCTTCTGGATGAACGACACCACTTCCGCGGAAAGTCGGCTGTTGGCCTGCGGCACCTTGCGGCGCACGATCTCCAGCTCGCGCTCGGCATTGGGATAGTCGACCCAGTGATAGAGGCAGCGCCGCTTCAGCGCGTCGTGGATTTCGCGGGTGCGGTTGGTGGTGATGATGACGATCGGCGGCTCCTCCGCCTTGATGGTGCCGAGCTCAGGCACCGTCACCTGGAAATCGGACAGGATTTCGAGCAGGAATGCTTCGAAAGCCTCGTCGGTGCGGTCGAGCTCATCGATCAGGAACACCGGGGCCGCACCCGCCTTGCCGGTCAGCGCATCGAGCACCGGGCGGCGGATCAGGTATTTTTCGGAAAAGACATTGCGCTCCATGTCGGAGCGGTCGACCGAGCCTGCCGCCTCCTCCATGCGGATCTCTATCATCTGCGCGGCGTAATTCCACTCATAGACAGCGGACGAGACGTCAAGCCCTTCATAGCATTGCAGGCGGATCAGCCGGCGGCCGAGTGCCTGCGCCAGCACCTTGGCGATCTCGGTCTTGCCGACACCGGCCTCCCCTTCAAGGAACAGCGGCCGCTGCATGCGCAGGGACAGGAACAGCACCGTTGCCAGCGAGCGGTCCGCGACGTAGTCCGCGCCGGTCAGGAGATCGAGCGTTTCGTCGATCGTCCGCGGCGCGGGGCGCGGTTTCAGCTCGGTCATTCTTTCTCCGTTGCCGCCTCTGCTCCGCTCTGCAGCACGTGGTAGTCGCGGGCGTGGTAGATCAGCGGCCGCAAATTATCGCCCATGCGCAGGCCTGTCACCTTGCCAAAAAGCACACGATGGGTGGCGAGATCCTTGGTGTCGATCAATTCGCAGTCGAAAACCGCAAGAGCGCCCTTCAGGGTAGGCGCGCCCGTCGATATGACATCCCACTCGCCAAGCGCGAAACGCTCATCGGCCGACAGCCCGGTCAGGCCTGAAAACGCCACCGATAGGGGCTGCTGGTGCGAAGCCAGCGTGTTCAGCGCAAACCGGCCGTTTTGCATGAACAGCTCGTTCTTGGCATTCTCGCGGTTCAGACAGACGAGAACCGTCGGCGGCGTGTCCGACACCGAACAGGCGGCAATCACCGTCGTGCCGCGTTTGCCGGCGGCCCCGTCGGTGGTCACCACATGGACATGGCCGGCAAAATGCGCCATCGCGTCGCGATAGGCCTGGGGCCCTATGTCGTTCAACTTCAACACCGATGATTTTCCATAAGCGGGAATCCAAGCGTTATATATGGCGGCACACAATAGGCCACAAGCGAAGTGCTTGACGCCAATCCGCAAATTCCCGTGTTGCGCCTGGGGCGGGCAGCCTTTAGGTCTTGGCGGAAGAGACGCTGGAAGCATGCGACCGGCACGGAGGAATTCGTCGTCAGAATGCGACCCCTAACAGCTGTAATAGCGGCACTGCTCTGGCTGCTGCCGGCAAGCGCCGGCGCGCAGACTTTGCTTGTCGGCGTCGCCGCACCCCTGTCCGGTCCGTCGGCGATCCTGGGCAAGCAGATCGAGGCGGGTGCTGCCCTGGCAGCAGAAGCCAACGGCGCCGAGATCAAGACGGTCGACGATGCCTGCACAGCCGATGGCGGCGCCGCCGCCGCGAGGGAGTTCGCGGCGGCGAAGGTCAAGGTCGTCGTCGGCTTCCTCTGCACCGAGGCGATCCAGGCGGCGCTGCCGATCCTCAAGGACGCTGACATACCGGTCATCACCGTTGGCGTGCGCACCGAAAGCCTGACCGATCGCCGCGCCAAAACCGGCTGGCCGGCCTATCGGCTGGGGCCGCGCGGCGATGACGAGCGCAATGCGGTGGCCGCCATCCTGACCCGGCTGTGGCAGAGCGAATTGTTCGCCATCGTCGATGACGGCACAATCTATGGCCGCGAAATCGCCGAGACGCTGCGCGCCGCAGCGGAGCAGGCAGCGCTGAAGCCGGTCTTCACAGACACGTTCCGGCCCCAGCTCGACAACCAGATCGGGCTGATCGGCCGGCTGAAGAAGGCGGGCGCCACGCATGTCTTTGCCGGTGGCGACGGCGACGACATCGCCATTATGGGCCGCGACGCCGGCCAGCTCGAGGCCGGCATTGTCTTTGCCGGCGGCGAGAATTTGCGCACGCCACCCGGCGATGTGCCTTACGCCGTCGGCACGCTGATGATCGCGCCGCCGGAATGGGCCGATGTCGCCGATCCCAAGGTGCTGGCGGCGTTTACGGCCAAAAACATCGCGCCGGATGGCTATGCCTTGCCGGCCTATGCGGCGGTGGAGATTGCCAAGGCGGCCTCGGCCGCGCCCGAGACCTCGGGCAAGGGGCTGGCCGACGCGCTAACCGGGCACGATTTCACCACCGCGATCGGCCCGCTGCGGTTCGACGACAAAGGCGATCTGAGCCAAAACCTCTATCGCGCCTTCCGCTTCGACGGGACGCGTTTCGTGCCGGCGGAGACGAACTGATGTTTCGCACCGGGCCGCGCAATCTGATCACCGATGTCGCCGGCCTGCGCGTCGGCAACGCGTCGGACGCCAAGCTGAAATCGGGCGTCACCACCGTATTGTGCGACGAACCGGCGGTCGGTGGCGTGCAGATCCTCGGCGGCGCGCCGGGCACGCGCGAGACCGATTTGCTCGAACCGCACAATTCCATCGAGGCGGTTCATGCCGTCGTGCTTTCGGGCGGTTCGGCCTTCGGCCTCGACGCCGCGTCGGGCGTGCAGGCGGCGTTGCGTGAAAAAGGCATTGGCGTCGATGTCGGCGGCTTTCGGGTGCCGGTCGTGCCGGCGGCGATCCTGTTTGACCTGCGCAATGGCGGCGACAAGGATTGGGGCCGTTATCCTCCCTACCGCGACCTCGGCTACGAAGCCGCCCAGGCGGCAACAGTCGACTTTCCGCTCGGCACAATCGGCGCCGGCACCGGCGCGCTAAGCTCCGGGCTGAAGGGCGGCCTCGGCTCGGCCTCGACCGCGCTCGACAGCGGCATCACCATCGGCGCGCTCGCCGCCGCCAACCCGACCGGCTCGGTGACGATTGCGCGTACACGCTATTTCTGGGCGGCACCCTTCGAGATCGGCGATGAGTTCGGAGGCCTCGGCTATCCCTCGCCGATGCCGGACGACGCCAGGCGGATCCTGTTGAAATACCGCGACAAGCGTGTCGGTGGACAAGTCGAGGCCGGTGGCAACACCACCATCGCCGTCATCGCCACCGATGCCGTGCTGACCAAGGCGGCAGCCAAGCGGCTGGCCATTTCAGCGCATGACGGCTTCGTGCGCGCCATCTGGCCGGTGCACACGCCGGCCGACGGCGATCTGGTGTTCGCGCTGGCGACGGGCAAGAGCGGCATAGAACTCAGCGCCGACGATGCCGTCGATTTCTTTGCCGCCGCCGGCGCCACCATGGCGCGCGCCATCAGCCGCGGCATCCATGCCGCGACGCCGGCCGATGGCGATCTGTTTCCGGTGTGGTCGTCGCGCTGACTTTCAGTCAGGTCGGGTCGGACTCCTCTTCCTCGAAGCTGACCGCGACATCCGAATTCGCCGACAGCCAGACTTTCTGGCCCTCGACCTCGGCAAGCAGGCTCAAGGGAATGTAGTGGTGATGCCCCTGATGGGTGCCCTCGCCGCTGTCGGCCTTGGTCAACTTGATCCGCTCGCCATCGACCCTGTCGACGGTGCCGATGTGAACGCCGTCGGCGCCGACCACTTCCATATGCTCGCGAATCTTGCTGGCCTCAGTCATGGGGTGTTCTCCTTTTGAAAACGATCGACGATAACAAACAGAGGCGAAATTGGATGCATCGCCTTTCGAATAGCACGATGTTTTGACTGTCTCGTGATAGGGAACGATCGAACCACGGCAGGCGGAGCGGAACCCCGATGCGAAATCTCGTCCTGATTGGCGTTTGCCTGCTGGTCCATCTCGCATCCGCCATGGCCGCCCGAGCGGGCGATGTCGCCGAGCTTGAAATCCTCGGCTTCAGCAAGGATGGCAGCGTCTTCACCTTCGAGGAATATGGTGTGGCAGACGGTTCGGGCTTTCCCTATGCCAATCGCTACTACATCAACACCGCCGACGACACGTTCCTGAAGGGCACGCCAATCCGGGTCCGGCTGGAGGATGAGACCGCCTCGCTCGAGACGGCCCGTCAGCAAGCCAGGCAAAAAGGCGAAGCAATCATTGCCCAGGCCGAGCTTACCGCCAACCGCGGCATCACCGCCGGCTTCAACCCGGTGACCGAATTGTCGGCCGACCCGTTCCGCATGGTGGTCAACCCACGGCCGATCTTTTCGCCGGTCGACCCGCCGCTGGAATTCCGGCTGGACGAGATCGGCATGAATGACACCGAAAGCTGCCAGAGCCAGGGCGAGGTCAACGGTTTTCGCCTGCTGCGGATCGAGGCCAGGGATGGCGGCCGGACCCATCTGCTGCATGAGGATAAATCGATCCCGAAAAGCCGTGGCTGCCCCAACGGCTACAGGATCGGCGCGGTGCAGACGTTCTCGATGGACAGCATCAGCGCCTATGCGGTGCTGATCGCGGTGCGCCAATACGGCTTCGAAGGGCCGGATTTTCGCTGGATCGCCGTGACCGGACGCCTGTGACATCGCTCGATCAATCCAGTTGGCGCAAGCGCGCCGGAAATCGCGTCAGCCGCGCCGTACCATCGACGGGCACGGCGCTTGTCGGCGCCTTGCTGTGGGCGATGGCCATGGGCGCCAGCGCGCTGACCGGTCTTTGGCTCGACAATTGGGAGACCCCGGAAAAGATCCGCTTCGTCGCCCTGCTGTTTGCGACCGGCGCGGCATTGGCCTTTCCCGTCGGGTTGTTCGCGGCGCGGCTGGTCTCGCTCGACCGGCATTGGGAGGTGGCGTTCGCCGCCGCCTTCGTCTGCCTGCTTGCCACGACGCTCGCCTTCACCGGCGGGTTGTTTGCGCTGCAATACCGCTCCTACTATGCCGAATGGCACGCGGAGGCCTTCACCGCCCGGTGGGCGTTCGAACTGGTCTTCACCTCGCTGACGGCGCTCTACCAATTCGTGGTGCTGGGTATCAGGCTCTATTTTCCGCTCGGATTCATCGCGCTTGCCGCCGCCAGCGTGTGGTTTGCGCGCCAGCAGCGTTGAGCATTCGGTCCGCCTCTGTTAGGACGCGCACTTAACCACGGACACATCAGGACTGACGGATGATCCCTCGCTATTCCCGGCCGGAAATGGTCGCCATCTGGTCCCCGGAAACCCGCTTCCGCATCTGGTTCGAGATCGAGGCCCATGCCTGCGATGCGCTGGCCGAGCTCGGCGTCATTCCCAGGGAAGCCGCCAAAACCATCTGGGAAAAAGGCGGCGCCGCCCAATTCGACGTCGGCAAGATCGACGAGATCGAGGCCGTGACCAAGCACGACGTCATCGCCTTCCTCACCCATCTGGCCGAATTCGTCGGGCCGGATGCGCGTTTCATCCACCAGGGCATGACCTCATCGGATGTTCTCGACACCTGCCTTGCGGTGCAGCTCAGCCGCGCCAGCGATATCCTGCTGGCCGACCTCGACGGCCTGCTCGCCGCGCTGAAACGCCGGGCCTTCGAGCACAAGGACACCATCACCATCGGCCGCAGCCACGGCATTCATGCCGAGCCGACCACGTTCGGCGTCAAGCTGGCGCAGGCCTATGCCGAGTTCTCACGCTGCCGCGAGCGGCTGGTGCACGCGCGGGAGGATATTGCCACCTGCGCCATATCGGGCGCGATCGGCACCTTCGCCAACATCGATCCCTATGTCGAAGAACATGTGGCGAAAAAGCTTGGGCTGAAGCCGGAGCCGGTGTCGACGCAGGTCATCCCTCGCGACCGCCATGCCATGTTCTTTGCCACGCTCGGCGTCATCGCCTCGTCGGTCGAGCGGCTGGCGACTGAGATCCGCCATCTGCAGCGCACCGAGGTGCTGGAAGCGGAAGAGTATTTTTCGCCGGGCCAGAAGGGCTCGTCGGCAATGCCGCACAAGCGCAACCCGGTGCTGACCGAAAACCTCACCGGCCTTGCCCGCATGGTGCGCTCCATGGCGCTGCCGGCGATGGAGAATGTGGCGCTCTGGCACGAGCGCGACATTTCGCATTCCTCGGTCGAGCGCATGGTCGGCCCGGACGCCACGATAACACTCGATTTCGCGCTGTCGCGGTTGACCGGCGTCATCGACAAATTGCTGGTCTATCCCGACAACATGCTGAAGAACATGAACAAGTTCCGTGGCCTTGTGCATTCGCAGCGCGTGCTTTTGGCGCTGACGCAAGCCGGCGTCAGCCGCGAGGACGCCTACCGCCTGGTGCAGCGCAACGCCATGAAGGTATGGGAACATGGCGCTGATTTCCTTGAGGAATTGTTGGCCGACAAGGAAGTCACCGCAGCGCTGCCCGAAGCCGAGATCCGCGAGAAATTCGACCTGGGCTATCACACCAAGCATGTCGACACGATCTTCAAGCGGGTTTTCGGATAGGATCTTCCATGCGGCTGGCTGTCCTTTCCGACATCCATGGGAACCTGCGCGCGCTTGAGGCGGTTCATGCGCAGATCAAAGACGCTTCTCCCGACATAATCGTCAATCTGGGCGATTGTCTCTCCGGGCCGCTATGGCCTTAAGAAACCGCGCAATATCTGATTGCACAGAATTGGCCGACCGTGCGCGGCAATCACGACCGTGTGCTGGTCGAGCCGCCTGCTTCCGGGTTGGAAGACGTCGATGCTTTCACCCACCAATGCCTGTCCCAGGCGTCATTGACCTGGCTCTCGGCATTGCCGGTCACCCTGTCGCCTGCCCAGGACATCCTGCTTTGCCATGGCAGCCCCAGTGACGACGACGTGTTCCTGCTCGAGGAAGACGGAGGCAGCCACTTCCACCCGTCCAATGAAAAGCAGATCAGGCACAAGCTGGGCAGCGCCGGCGCCGGGCTGACCTTGTGCGGCCATACACATACGCCGCGCGTTGTGCGCTTGTCGGACAACCGGACAATCCTCAATCCCGGCAGCGTCGGCGTCCAGACATTCCCCGGCCTGACCGTGACCGGCAGTCCGCATGCCCGCTACGCCCTCGCTACGCGCAAGGACGGACAATGGTCGTTCAGCCATCACGTGGTCAATTATGACTGGACCGAAGCATCCGGCCGCGCCACGGCGACCGGATTCGACAACTGGGCGCACGGGCTGCTGACGGGCTACGCCGCCGGCTCGGTGTAGGACCCGAACCGCCGCTCAGCCTGCGGTGCCCGGCACGGTGCGGATAACCGTGCCCCACGGATCTTCACGGCTCGTTTCCTCGGTTGCCTTGTCCGAGCGCATCTCGACCCAGGCCAGCCCTGAGCGGGACGGATCGCGGCGCCCGGCGCCGGCGCTGTGCCACGAATTGCCACCGATATGATGGTGGTAGCCTCCCGACGACAGGAACACCGCCTGCCCTCCATACTTAGCGACCGTGTCGAAGCCAAATTCGTCGTGCCACCAGGCCTCGGCATCTTCCGGCCGGCCGACGCGCAGATGGACATGGCCGACAATGCTGTTTTGCGGCGCGCCCTGCCAGCCGGCGTCACCGGCCGGCACGCTGCCAACCACGGCAGCCAGGTTCAGCCGCTCGGTCGCCATGGCGATCTTGTCGCCGTTCCACTTCCACTCCTGCGGCAGACGGTCCCTATAGATTTCAATGCCGTTGCCTTCGGGGTCGGTCAGGTAGAGAGCCTCGCTGACCAGATGGTCGGAGGCGCCCTCGATGCGGATCTTGTTGGCGGCGGCGTGGTTTATCCAGCGGCCGAGATCGGCGCGGCTGGGCAGCAGGAAAGCGGTGTGGAACAGGCCGGCGCTGCGCGGATCGTCGGGCTTGGCCGCTGCGTCAGGCTCGATGACCAGCAGCGGGCGCTCGGCAGCGCCCAGCGTGATGGCGCCATCGGCGCGGCTCAATTCCTGCAGGCCGACAACAGCCCGGTAGTAATCGGCAAGTCCTTCGGCGTCGCGCGCCTTCAGGCCCACGCGTGACACGCTGACGGGGGTCGTCGCGGCAAAAGGCAGTTCGCTCATAAAACCTCCGTTCAGCGCATTATCCCAGGCCGCGCCACCAGTCTATTCTGTTGTCCATCTCTTCCTGCCTCAAATCGTCGATCCTGATCGTTCACACAAGATGGAAAGAATCGAACAGGTTGTTCACAATTGTGATGCACCGCATGCGTCAGCGCGGGTTGCACGAGACACGGCCGCTCGCTATCTCAGCGCCATGAAAGTCAAAGACGCAGATATTCTGATCGTGCCGGGCTACACCAATTCCGGCCCTGAACACTGGCAGACACGCTGGCAGTCGAAACTGTCGACAGCGCGTCGGGTCGAACAGGCGGAGTGGTCGAAGCCGGTGCGCGAGGACTGGACGACGAGCGTGGCGAACGCTGTCAACGAGGCCGAGCGGCCGGTGGTGATCGTTGCCCATTCCCTCGGTGTGGCGGCCGCGGTGCAGGCCATTCCGCAGTTCAGGAAGCCGGTCGCCGGCGCGTTTTTTGTCGCGCCGCCCGACGTCGCCAACCCGGAGATAAGGCCGCGTCACCTGATGACCTTTGGTCCCTATGCGCGCGAACCGCTGCCCTTCCCGTCCATCGTCATCGCCAGCCGCAACGATCCGTTCTGCGCCTTCGAGGTTGCCGAGGACATTGCCGCTGCCTGGGGTTCGCTGTTCATCGATGCCGGCGAAACCGGTCACCTCAATGAGGATGCCGGCTTCGGCCCGTGGCCGGAAGGGTCGATGACCTTCGCCAAGTTCCTGACCGACCTCAAGGCCTGACCGGGCAAGGCACCACGCCTCAGCCCTTGATCGAATCGTTCATGCTTTTGATGAGTGTCTTTGCGCCGAGCGAAATCAGCGCATGGTCCGAGCCCATCGCCAGCAGCCGGTAGCCCATCGCCACGACGCGGCCGGCAATCGCCGGCTCAACGACGTAGATCGCCGCATGCTTGCCCGCCTTGCGCGTCCGCTCGGCGATGGAGGCGACGGTTTCCATCATGCTTTCCAGCGTCGAATTGACGGTCGCGCCGTTCGACCATGCGATGGAGAAATCCGATGGGCCGAGGAAGATGCCGTCAATGCCCGGCGTGTCGAGGATGCCGTCCAGCGCATCGAGTGCGGCGCGCGTTTCGACCATGGCAAAGGCCATGGTGCGTTGATTGGTGTCGCGCAGCCATTCGGCGTGGTCGCCTTTGCCATGGCGCGGAAAAGCATAGGTCGGGCCCCAGGAGCGCTCGCCCATCGGCGGATATTTCATCGCCGCGGCAAAGAGTTTTGCATCGGCCACCGAATTCACCATCGGTGCAATCACCGCCTCGGCACCGAAATCGAGGGCGCGGCTGGCCATGTCGAAGCGGCCGACCGGAATGCGCACCAGCGCCGGCTTGTTGGCGGCCAGCACCGGCACCAGGCCGCGCAAGACCGAGTCTTCGTGGTGTCCGCCATGCTGCATATCCAGGGTGACGGCGTCAAAACCCTGCTTGGCGATGATTTCGACCGTCAAAGCGTCCGGAACGCCGGACCAGGCGGTGAACAGCGTTTCATCCGCCGCCAGGCGTGACTTCAGGGACATGGGTGCTTTCCTCGTTGGGTAGAGCCTTGTAACAGGCCTACGCACAGTTTCAGCCGGAAAAGGCTGAAAAGGCAAAGAAAAACCGCCCGGCTGGACCGGGCGGTCGATTGGTCCAGCGCTACTCGCTCTAGGTGTTCTTGATCTGCTCGATCGCCTGCGCCATCAGTTCGTCCATGGTGCGGCGGATCTGGTGATCCGTCTGGTCGACGCCGGCGGCGTCGAAATCCTTGCGGATCTTGCGGAATACGTCGTGATCGCCGGCTTCCTCGATGTCGGAAACCACAACTTCCTTGGCATAGGCGTCGGCGTCAGTGCCGGATTTGCCCAGCTTTTCGGCGGCCCACAGACCGAGCGCCTTGTTGCGGCGTGCGGAAGCCTTGAAGCGAAGTTCTTCGTCGAAGGCGAATTTGCGCTCAAAACCCTCTTCGCGGTCTTTCATGCTGCTCATGGCTTCCCTCCGATGAAATCGATTCGCGTTGGTGATGGATATGTGTGCTGCCGCAGCACAAACCAAAAGGGCGCGGGCCGGTCAATATGCTACATCGCTTGCTGCGCTGCGGCATTTCATTCCTGAAAGCGGTCGATGGAAAGGATTTGCCGATTGAGCAAACGCTGTGATTGGGATAGACCCGGCATTGAACCCCACCCGTCGCCGCACCAATTTAGGCAGACGGACAGGAACTGGTCGCTTGCCGCCTGCCCGCAAATCCAGAGAAAAATCAGATGAAAAATCGCCGCCGCATTTATGAAGGCAAGGCCAAGATCCTCTATGAGGGACCGGAACCGGGCACACTTATCCAGTTCTTCAAGGATGATGCGACCGCATTCAACAAGAAGAAACATGAGGTCATCGACGGCAAGGGTGTGCTCAACAACCGCATTTCCGAGTACATCTTCAACCATCTGAACCGCATGGGCATTCCGACCCACTTCATCCGCCGGCTCAACATGCGCGAGCAGTTGATCAAGGAAGTCGAGATCATTCCGCTCGAAGTGGTGGTGCGCAATGTCGCCGCCGGCTCGCTGTCCAAGCGCCTCGGCATCGAGGAAGGCACCGTTCTGCCGCGCTCGATCATCGAATTCTATTATAAGGCCGATGCGCTCGACGATCCGATGGTGTCGGAAGAGCACATCACCGCTTTCGGCTGGGCAAGCCCGCAGGAGATCGACGACGTCATGGCGCTGGCCATCCGCGTCAACGACTTCCTCTCCGGCCTGTTCATGGGTGTCGGCATCCAGCTCGTGGATTTCAAGATCGAATGCGGCCGCCTGTTCGAGGGCGACATGATGCGCATCGTCGTTGCCGACGAGATCTCGCCGGATTCGTGCCGGCTGTGGGACGTGGCAACGCAGGACAAGCTCGACAAGGACCGTTTCCGCCGCGATATGGGCGGCCTCGTCGAAGCCTATCAGGAAGTTGCCCGCCGCCTCGGCATCATGAACGAGAACGAGCCGCCGCGCCCGACCGGCCCGGTGCTCGTCGCCTCGACCGATGGCCTCAAAGGCAAGCCGCACTAAGTCTTCATTTCTTGACGCGATTCCGGACGAAAAACCGCTTCAGACTTTTCCTGGAATTGCTAAGTCTTCGAACAGGAACCTGTCCAGCATGATCAAGGCCCGCATCACCGTCACCCTCAAGAACGGCGTGCTCGACCCGCAGGGAAAAGCCATAGAGCACGCTCTGTCCGGACTGGGGTTCGGCGGCGTCGGCCAGGTGCGGCAGGGCAAGGTCTTCGACCTCGAGCTCTCAGAGACCGACAAGGCCAAGGCCGAAGCCGATCTGAAAGCCATGTGCGACAAGCTGCTGGCGAACACAGTGATCGAGAATTACGCGGTGGAGATCGCTTGATATGAAATCAGCTGTCGTTCTTCTCCCCGGCCTCAACCGCGACCGCGACATGATTGCGGCGCTGACCAAGATTTCCGGGCAGGCGCCGGCGACCGTCTGGCAGACCGACACCGAAATCCCTGATGTGGACCTGATCGCCATTCCCGGCGGCTTCTCGTTCGGCGACTATCTGCGTTGCGGCGCCATTGCCGCGCGCATGCCGGTCATGCGGGCGGTGGCGGAAAAGGCGGCCAAGGGCGTCATGGTCATCGGCGTCTGCAACGGGTTCCAGATTCTGGTGGAAGCCGGCCTTTTGCCTGGCGCGCTGATGCGCAATGCCTCGCTGAAATTCGTCTGCCGAGAGGTGAAGCTCGAAATCGCCAACGCCAACACCATGTTCACCCGCCGCTATCAGCCGGGCCAAATCATCCGCACGCCGGTTGCGCATCATGACGGCAATTATTTCGCCGATACCGACACGCTTGCGCGCCTCGAAGGCGAAGGACAGGTGGTGTTTCGCTATGCCGAGGGCAGCAATCCCAATGGCTCGATGAACGACATTGCCGGTATCGTCAGCGAGAAGGGCAATGTGCTCGGCCTGATGCCGCATCCGGAAAACCTGATCGAGGCCGCGCATGGCGGCAGTGACGGCCGGGCGCTGTTCGAAGGCGCACTCGGCATCGCCGCCTGATATCTCTTCGAACCTTTCAAAACGCGGGGGCGGTTGACCATGAGACTGACGATTGTTCGCCTAGGTCCCCTGGCTGCTGCCGGCTTGGCGTTGGCGTCCTGCCAGTCCAGCCCGAAGAGCGCGCCGGTCCCCACGGGCAAGAGCGCTTCGCTGCTGGCCATGGAACAGGTAGCGATATCGGCCCACAAATGCTGGATCGCCAGCAAGGATCCCGCCTTCAAATCCTATCAGATGGCCAATGAGCTGAATTCGTTCAGCGGCACGCCCCGCTTCCTGCTGGTGCCGGCCAAGCATTATGGCGGCAAGCCGCTGCTGGTCGTCCAGGCGCAAGGCAATTCCAGCCGCGTCGACGTGTTCGGTCCGCTGATGGACGATCCGCTCGGCGCGCGCATCGGATCCGACATTGCGCGCTGGCAAACGGGCAACCCCTCCTGCAACGCGGCCGCCTGACGCCATGGGCCGCTTCCTGCAGTTTGCGGGATTGATCATCGGTCTGGCCGGGCTTGTCCTGCAAGCGTGCATCACCATCCCGGCATCGATGGAAGCCGGCCGCAGTTTTCTCGGCTCCATCGTCTTTCTGTTCAGCTTCTTCACCATCCTGACCAACATCGGTGCAGTGCTGGTCCATGTCTCGCTGCTGTCGCCTTCGGGCTACGCCTGGCTGCCGGCCTTTGCCGGGCCGCGGATGCGGGCGGGCGTGGCGGCTTCCATCGCCCTGGTCTTCATCGTCTACGCGACAGTTCTGGCGCAGCTCTGGCAGCCGCAGGGGCTGTTCCTGCTCTGTGACGTGCTGCTGCACTATGTGACGCCGGTGCTGTTCGTGCTGTGGTGGCTTGTTGCAGGCGCTGACGGCAGGACACGCTGGAGCGACATTTCGTGGTGGATGGCCTTTCCGATCGCCTATCTCGCCTATGCGCTGGCGCGCGCACCGATCGCAGGCGAAGTGCCCTACCCGTTCCTCGACGTTGCGAAAAACGGCGCGGCCAGCGTCGCCCTTGCGGCGCTGGCCGTCACCGGTGTTTTCCTGGTGCTGTGCATCCTCGCCGTGCTTGCCGATAGGGGCGTCTCACGCCTCAGGGCTCCGCGCACCCGTCGTTGACGAACCGGCTCCGGGTCAGTCCCAGAGCCGTCGGATTCCTTCACGGTAGGCGTCGCCACGCGAAACACCGATATCCCTGAGCTGCTCGTCGGTCATTTCCAGCAAGGCCAGGCGGCCGCGACGGCGCTCGATCAACGCTTCGATCCATCGCGCCAGCGATCTGACCACATGCACGATCCGGCCGACAAAGCCTCGCCGGCTGGACGGCCCGACCAATTCAATGCCCGCGCAGCGGATTGTCTCGATTGTATCCATTGTTTTTCTGCCAACCTTGCAAATTGTACCCATCTTGGTACGGTTCTGATATGCATTGACACCCGATCTGGTGCAATATACAGAATTGTCACCATGACAAATTGGCTCCCTGACCTCACCATCGGTTCCGGCCCGCTTTACCAGCGCCTTGCCGACAGCATCGAGTCGGACATCGACAAGGGCGTCATCGATGCCGGGGCAAAATTGCCGCCGCAGCGCGATCTCGCCTATGACATCGGCACGACGGTCGGCACGATCGGCCGGGCCTATCAGCTGCTGCGCGAACGCGGGCTGGTGAGCGGCGAAGTCGGACGCGGGACCTATGTGCTGGCGCAGCAATCGGAAGCGGCGTCACCCGAATTCGCCGAGCCGGCCGTGCAAGGCACGCGCTATGTCGATGCACCGCCCGGCAAGCTGCGTTTCGACAGCACTGCCGCGCCCGACATCGGCCAGGGCGCCATTGTCGCTGACATGCTCTCGCGCACGGTGCAGGATCACCCGCACGAGATTTCGAGCTACACCAGGGATTTTCCGGAGCGCTGGTTCGAGGCCGGCGCCCGCTGGCTGTCGCGCAATTCGTTCCGTCCGGCGGCCGACACCATCGTTCCCACGCTTGGCACACATGCCGCGGTGATGGCGGCGATTTCGGCACTGACCACACCGGGCGACTATGTCGCCTTCGAGCACCTCACCTATTCGCAGATCGCCCGCAGCGCCGGGCTGATCGGGCGGCGCATAGCACTGGTGGCATCGGACGAAGAAGGCCTCGATCCCGAGGATTTCGAACGCGTCTGCGCGCAAAAGCACCCGAAGATGATCTTCCTGATGCCGACGGTGCAGAACCCGACGCTGGCGATCCTGTCGGTTTCGCGCCGCGAGGCGATCGCTCGTGTCGCGCGCGCGTACAATGTCATCGTCATCGAGGACGATCTCTATGGCGGCCTGACCGAAGATCCGACGCCGCTCATCGCCGAATATGCACCCGAGCGCACCATTGTCGCCGGCGGTCTGTCGAAATCGGTCGCGGCAGGTGTTCGCGGCGGCTGGCTCTCCTGCCCGCCCGCCTATCGCCATCGCATCCGCGTCGCCCACAAGATGATGACCGGCGGGATGCCGTTCCTGCTGGCGGAGGTGAATGCGCGGCTGGTGCTGTCTGGGCAGGCTGGCGATATCCGCAAACGCAGCATTGCCGAAATTGCCGCCCGCATCGCCATCGTGCGCGAGACACTGGCGGGTTTCGCCTTCAAGTCACACGGCAGCGTGCCCTTCGTCTGGCTGACGCTGCCCGATCCCTGGCTGTCCGGCACGTTCAGGAGCGCATGCCTCGAAAATGGCGTGCTCCTCGACGACGAGGACGAGTTCAAGGCGGGGCGTTCCGAGCAGGTTTTTCACGGCGTGCGTTTCGGCGTCTCGCAGCCAAGGCGGCGCGAGGACATCACCGGCGGCGTCGCGGTGATCCGGCGGCTGCTGGAGGAAGGCCGCGCCGGCTACGACAGTTCGTCCTGAATCGTTGGCGCCAAACCGTGCCCCTGCGTACCGATCTCAGGTTCAGCCTTCTGCCTTGAAGTTTTTGGCTTCCTTCGCGCCCTTGTCCTTGCCGTGCTTCTCGGCCAGGTCCTTGGCTTGCTTGGGCGAAACGTCGGTGGTCTCGGCAATATGCATGGCCTCCTTGTCGGAGAGGCGATTGTCTTTCTTGCCTTGCTTGGTGGCCATGTCGAAATCTCCTGGTTGGTTTGAGGCCTAACGGCCGGGATGCCATAGCGTTCCCCAGCGGCTCCCCGCTACCATCGTCGCCCTGTGGTTTTCCGGCGTTTTTCGTCATCCAATGGGGTGTATCACGCCAAAGCTTGCGATATGAGGGGGACTCAAATTCCCCTCTCCCATGGACATCAATCGCCGCCCATGACCATTTCCAATTCCGTGCCGATCACCCCGGAACTCATCGCCGCGCATGGGCTGAAGCCCGACGAATACCAGCGCATCCTCGACCTGGTCGGGCGCGAACCGAGCTTTACCGAACTCGGCATCTTCTCGGCGATGTGGAATGAGCACTGCTCCTACAAATCCTCGAAGAAATGGCTGCGCACGCTGCCGACCACCGGGCCGCAGGTCATCCAGGGTCCGGGCGAGAACGCCGGCGTGGTCGATATCGGCGACGGCGACTGCGTCGTCTTCAAGATGGAGAGCCACAACCATCCCTCCTACATCGAGCCCTACCAGGGTGCGGCGACCGGCGTCGGCGGCATATTGCGCGACGTCTTCACCATGGGCGCGCGGCCGATTGCGGCGATGAACGCTTTGCGCTTCGGCGCACCGGACCATCCCAAGACCAGGCACCTGGTCAGCGGCGTGGTTTCCGGCGTCGGAGGATACGGCAACGCCTTTGGCGTGCCGACCGTCGGCGGCGAGGTCAATTTCGACGCCCGCTACAACGGCAACATCCTGGTCAACGCCTTTGCCGCCGGCCTCGCCAAGACAGATGCGATCTTCCTGTCGGAAGCCAAGGGCGTCGGCCTGCCGGTCGTCTATCTCGGCGCCAAGACCGGCCGCGACGGCGTCGGCGGCGCCACGATGGCCTCGGCCGAGTTCGACGACAAGATCGACGAGAAGCGCCCGACCGTGCAGGTCGGCGATCCCTTCACGGAAAAATGCCTGCTCGAAGCCTGCCTTGAGCTGATGGCGTCCGGCGCCGTCATCGCCATCCAGGACATGGGTGCGGCCGGCCTCACCTGTTCGGCGGTCGAGATGGGTGCCAAGGGCGACCTCGGCATCGAGCTTCACCTCGACCAGGTGCCGGTGCGCGAAGAGCGCATGAGCGCCTATGAGATGATGCTGTCGGAGAGCCAGGAGCGCATGCTGATGGTGCTGCGCCCCGAGAAGGAAAAGGAAGCCGAGGCGATCTTCCACAAATGGGGCCTCGACTTCGCCATTGTCGGCAAGACCACCGACGATCTGCGCTTCCGCGTCATTCACCAGGGCGACGAGGTCGCCAACCTGCCGATCAAGGACCTTGGCGACAAGGCGCCGGAATACGACCGCCCCTGGGTCGAGCCGAAGAAACCTGCGGCGCTTGCCGCCGGCGATGCGCCGAAGGCCGATGTCGCCGACGCGCTGCTGAAACTGCTCGGCGGGCCGGACCTGTCGTCGCGGCGATGGGTGTGGGAGCAATACGACACGCTGATCCAGGGCAATTCGCTGCAGCTTCCGGGCGGCGACGCCGGCGTGGTGCGCGTCGAAGGCCATCCGACCAAGGCGCTCGCCTTCTCCTCCGACGTGACGCCGCGCTATTGCGAGGCCGACCCGTATGAAGGCGGCAAGCAGGCGGTGGCCGAATGCTGGCGCAACCTTACCGCCACCGGCGCGCTGCCGCTGGCGGCGACGGACAACCTCAATTTCGGCAATCCGGAACGGCCCGAGATCATGGGCCAACTGGTCGGCGCGGTGAAAGGCATTGGCGATGCCTGCCGCGCGCTCGGCTTCCCGATCGTGTCGGGCAATGTCTCGCTCTACAATGAAACCAACGGCCAGGGCATCCTGCCGACGCCGACCATCGGCGGCGTCGGGCTGATTGCCGACTGGTCGAAGATGACCCGTATCGGCTTTGCCGCCGAGGGCCAGATGATCCTGCTGGTCGGCGCACCCGCAAGCTGGGGCAGCCATCTCGGCCAGTCCGCCTATTTCAGGGACATCCATGGCCGTACCGACGGGCCGCCGCCATCCGTCGACCTCGCCCATGAAAAGCGCGTCGGCGACCACGTGCGCGCGCTGATCGCGTCGGGTGTCGTCACCGCGGCGCATGACCTTTCCGATGGCGGCCTTGCGGTGGCCCTGGCCGAGATGGCGACGGCGTCCGGCATCGGCGCCACAATTCCGGGGCTCGCCGGCACCGACCCGATCCCGGTCTGGTTCGGCGAAGACCAGGGCCGCTACCTCCTGACGCTGTCCGTCGATCCGCAGAGCAAGGAATGGGACGCCATCCGCGAGGAACAGAGCAGGCTCGGCATCTTTGCGCCATGGATCGGCTCGACCGGTGGAAACGAACTGAAGCTCGGCGATGCCAGGGCGATCCCGGTCAGCGAATTGACCGCCGCCCACGAAGGCTGGTTCCCGAACTTCATGGACAAGTCCATTTGACCAGCCTGGCAGCCCGGACGCTGATCGCAGTCGTCTTCTGGCCGTCGCTGTTCTTCTTCTGGTTCCTCGGGCCGTTCGTCTTTTTCCTGCTGTCGACGACCTCGAGCGAGGTCTGTCCGCTGCTGGAAAGGCGTGACCAGTTCATTGAGGCGGCCAATGGCACACTGCAGATGCTGGCCTTGCAAAGTCTGATCTATGCGATCCCCATCGTCTGCCTGGTGCTGTGGAGCCGCCTTTTGCCGAACCCGGCGCGCGCAAGGCATGTCGCCACCTGCATCAAGCTCTTTGCCATTGCGGTCATTACCGGCGCGCTGTGGGAATACGGGTCATCGCTGATCTGCGACGGCTATGGCCAACCATTCTTTTCGCCCTTGTGGCAGATGACCAGCTATCTCCCGATTATCAACCTGGCGCTCAACATCCCGCTCTATGTCCTGGTGTTCAGCCTTGGCCGGGGGTTCTCGACCCGCGACGACATTACCGAAGATGGTGTGGTTCACCCGCGGCAGGATGGCCCTTAGACACTGCGTCGCCGACAGAACGGCTTCAACCCGGACCAGAAAGGCTTTAGGCTGCCGTCCGAGTCACTCGTGCCTAGCCGCCCAGAACAGGATTTTGCCATGGCAATGGATGCCCACGACATCGAAAAACTGATCAAGGACGGCATTCCGGACGCCAAGGTGACGATCCGCGACCTCGCCGGTGACGGCGATCACTATGCAGCCGAAGTGGTGGCCGAAAGCTTCCGCGGAAAGAGCCGCGTCCAGCAGCACCAAATGGTCTATGATGCGCTGAAGGGCAATATGGGCGGCGTGCTGCACGCGCTGGCCCTGCAGACCAGCGTGCCGGACTGAAGCCAGACTGGCCTAGCGCGTCGGCGGCTGGCTTGCCAACACGGCAATGATCGGCCCTGCCGGATATCTTCCGCCGACAATCATCCTGTCGCCATCCGACAGCGCGGAGACCGCGCCGTCGAGGAACAGCGCGTTGCGGCATTGTAGCGCGTCGCGAAACAGCCGCGCAAAGCTGCCGAAACTTACCTCAGACCGCGAGATCGCCAGCAAAACGGTGTTTTCATCGCGCACGCCGACGCCGTTGCGGACGTAGCGCGAGGTTCCGTTCGGCTCGAAGCGTGGATGAATCTGGCCATCGATCACCAGCATCGGGCCCGACTGCGTGGCGAAGGCGACATCGGGTTTGGCGGCGGCATAGGCGTTGCTTTCCATGACAGCCGCCTTGCCGTCCTTGCCGACCAGAAAGACGCCGTTCGGCTTCAGGAAGAAATTACCTTCGCTATCGGCAAGGTTGAGCGGCGACTTTTCGCTGCCGTTCTCGACCAGCAGGCCGACCGGCGACAAATCCTCGTGATACATGCCGCCATTCATGGCGAGCAGCACCGGCCTCCCCTCGCCCGCAACCGCCTTGTCGAAGGCTTCGAGCGAACCAAAAGGCTTGCCATCGGCGCCGGCGTGGAAAACACCGATGCTGTCGGCGCGAAGATCGATCTCGCAGACGACATAGGTCACCGCCTCGAAGGCGACATTCCGGCAAGGCGCGGGCAGGTCACCGCCAATGACCAGCGGCGGCGGCTCCGGGCGTCTCGGCCACCACACAACGGCAATCGCCGCCAGCAGGATGGCGATCGGAAGGGCGGCGCCATATCGTCTTCTCATCATGTTCCGAAGGCTGCAATCGGGTCGGATGCTTGGCCCAAGACAGGCGATCCTTTGCGCCATTTCCGCGACGGCGGCGCAAACATCTTGTTTCGGCCCATCTATGGGTTTATTTGATGGCTATGCTTCGAGCCTGACTCCCACAGGCGTGAAAGGATATCTCATGAGCGGCATCAACGACTACATCGACAGCGAAGTGAAGGGCAACGACGTCGTCCTTTTCATGAAGGGCACGCCCGGTTTTCCGCAGTGCGGCTTTTCCGGCCAGGTCGTCCAGATCCTCGATTACATCGGAGCCGACTATAAGGGCGTCGACGTGCTGACCTCGGCCGAACTGCGCCAAGGCATCAAGGAATATTCGAACTGGCCGACGATCCCGCAGCTTTACGTCAAGGGCGAATTCGTCGGCGGCTGCGACATCATCCGCGAAATGTTCCAGGCGGGCGAGCTGCAGACGTTGCTCGTCGACAAGGGCGTCAGCGTCAAAGCGACAGCCTGATTCTGAGTTGAGACGGGGCAGCCCCGCCCCGGCAAAATGTTACCTCCCCCTATCGGAGTGAGGACGAAGTTATGCGCCGGCATGCCGGCGCATATTCGTTTTGAAGATCGGACCCGCCGTGGACCAGCCAGCAAAAGCGCCGCAACAGGCACGCAAATTGCCTATTCCGCGCTGGGAATTCATCGCGCTGTGCGCGGCACTGATGGCGTTGAACTCGCTGGCCATCGACATCATGCTGCCGGCACTGCAGCAAATCGGCGCCACGCTTGGCGTTGAGAATGAAAACCACCGCCAGTATGTGATCACCGCCTATATATTGGGCTTCGGTGGCGGACAGCTTTTCTTCGGACCGATCTCGGACCGGTTCGGGCGCCGCGCGCCGCTCGTTGCCGGGCTGGCGATTTATGTCGTGGCGGCGGCAGCTGCCGCCATCGCCCCGTCATTCGCCGTCCTACTGCTGTGCCGGCTGGTGCAAGGCATCGGTGCGGCGGCGACCCGCGTCATCGCCGTCTCGATCGTGCGCGACACGTTCGACGGTCGGCGCATGGCCGAGGTGATGTCTCTGATCTTCATGGTGTTCATGGCCATCCCGGTGATCGCGCCTGGGATCGGCCAGTTCATCATGCTGTTCGCAACATGGCACTGGATCTTCGTCACCATGGCCGTCGGAGCGCTGATCGTGTCGGCGTGGTCGCTGCTGCGGCTGCCGGAGACGCTGCATCCGGAGTACCGCCGGCCGCTGACAGTCTCATCCGTCGTCGGTGGTTTCCGCATCGTGCTCACCAACCGCATGGCGCTTTGCTACGCCTTTGCCAGCACCTTCATTTTCGCCGCCATGTTCGGCTTCATCGCCTCCGCACAGCAGATCTATGTCGACATTTTTCATGTCGGCGAATTGTTTCCTGTCATCTTCGCGGGTGTCGCCGGCGTTCTCGCTTTTTCGAACTACCTCAACTCGCGCCTGGTCGGCCGCATCGGCATGCGCCGCCTGTCGCAGAGCGCACTGCTGTTGTTCCTGGTGATCAGCCTTGCCTGGCTCACCGTTTCGCTTCAAATGAAGATGCCACTCTGGCTGTTCATCACCTTCTTCGCCAGCGCGATGCTCCCGTTCGGCGCGCTCGGCGCCAATTTCAACGCGCTCGCGATGGAGCCGCTCGGCCAACTGGCGGGCACCGCGTCGTCCATCCTGGGCTTCATGCAGACTTTTCTCGGCGGCATCCTCGGCACGCTGATCGGCCAGGCCTTCAACGGCACGGTGACGCCGCTTGCCGCCGGCTTCTGCAGCGTCTCGGTCGCGGCCCTGCTGATGATCCTGATCGCCGAGCGCGGCAAGATGTTCCAGCCGCACAACCCACCCATTTCAGGGCACGTCACCGACCTGCATTGAGCAACTGTTCTGCGCTACGAGTTTTATTTGTCTCAGACCGCAGCCACCTTCAAGCGACGCGTTTCAGGATGCGCCGCCAATCACTGCCGTGAAACGAGGGAACAGCGGGCGCCCTGCGATGGCGCCACCCATGCTGTCCGAAAGAGGCATCGGCAGAGCCTTGTCGAGAGCTTCGAGCACGGATGACACAAAGACCCGGTTGAGCGAGGCATCATCTCCCATATGGGAGAAAGTGGCGCGCGGTTTGCCCATCAGCGTGCCGTTTTTGCGAATTGAGAAACTCAGCGTCAGGGTCATGCCAGCACTTCCAGGCGGCGGCTGCCAACAGGCAAAGATCGCGGAAAACATCTCGTCTATGGTATCGACGGGATCGCGACTGCCGCACGCGCGTTCCTGCGATCTTGCCTCAGTGGCGCCAGCGGCGGCCAAGGCAAGTGCAAGCGCCGTTGCAACAATTGCGGACCGATGTTTCATTTCGCAGCTTCCGACTTCGCGAGAGATTGGACACTATAACAGAGCCAATATACTTGACGAAAGCCTCTACCAGCAGTTGGACCGATTATTGCGCCCAGAGTTCCCTGCGCAACTCCTGCCAGCTTTCCTTGTCCGGGGCGACAAGAATGCCGCCGTCGATATGCGAGGGCAGATAGGCGCTGCCGTCGATCCGCGCGGTGTAGCCGCCGGCCTCGGCGTGGATCAGCACACCGACCAGATGGTCCCACGGCATCAGTTTGTTGTAGACGACGAAATGGGCATGGCCGCTGGCCAGAAGACGGTATTCATGTGCCGCGCAGCGATAGCCGAACTGCGATAGGGTCTTGGTCTGGTTGCGCGCCAAGAGCGAGCGTTGCGGTTCCGCCAGATATTGCCAGGAGACGGAGCCGGTCATCTGCGAGATCGGCACGGCATCGGCGACATGCACCGTCTCCAGCGCGCCATGCGCATGGCGGATATGGCTGCCGGCGCCCTTGGCGCCGATCAGCCAGTCCCGGCCTACGGGGTCATGGATGATACCGGCGACGGTTTCGCCCTTGACGACGACGCTCAGCATGACGCCGAAGAGCGGCACGCCGGAGGCGAAGTTGAAGGTGCCGTCGACCGGGTCGACGACGAAGGCGAGGTCGGCATCACCGAGCCCCTGAAGCAGCGCCGGATTGTCGGAACAGGCTTCCTCGCCGACGATCATCGCCGTGGGATAGCGCTCGCGCAGCCTGGCCGTGATCAGCCGCTCGGCGTTGATGTCGGCCTCGGTCACCAGATCGGCGGCCGAGGTCTTCTGCCTGATGTCGCCCTCACCCAGCCGGCGGAAGCGCGGCATGATTTCGGCCCTGGCTGCATCGGCGAGAAGCTCGGCCAGCCAGTCGATCGCTTGGTCGTCAAATATCATCGGAAATGTCTTGTCCTGTGCTGAGGCTGCCATTGAGGGCGGCAAAGTCGAACAGCTTTCTGTCGAGCAGATGCGAGGGCCTGGTGTTGGACAGCGCGCGCAGCATCGTGTCCTTGCGGCCCGGCATGCGCTTTTCCATGTCGTCCAGCATCGCCTTCATGGCGTTGCGCTGCAGGCCTTCCTGGCTGCCGCAGAGATCGCAGGGAATGATCGGGAATTTCATCGCGGCGGCGAATTTCTCCAGATCGACCTCGGCGCAGTAACTCAGCGGCCGCAGCACCATGACGTCGCCGTCGTCATTGAGCAGCTTTGGCGGCATGGCGGCAAGGCGGCCGCCATGAAATAGATTCATGAAGAAGGTTTCGAGAATGTCCTCGCGGTGGTGGCCGAGGACCAGCGCCGAACAGCCCTCCTCGCGCGCGATGCGATAGAGATGGCCGCGCCGCAGCCGCGAGCACAGCGAACAGTAGGTGCTGCCCTGAGGCAGCTTGTCGGTGACCACCGAATAGGTGTCCTGATACTCGATGCGATGGGGAATGCGATGCGCATCGAGGTAATCGGGCAAAATGTGCTTCGGGAAATTCGGCTGGCCCTGGTCGAGATTGCAGGCCAGCAGCTCGACCGGCAGCAGCCCGCGCCATTTGAGATCGAGCAGCACGGCCAGCAGGCCGTAGGAATCCTTGCCGCCGGACAAGGCCACCAGCCAGCGGTCGCCGGGCCTCGCCATGGCGAAATCGTCGATCGCCTGGCGGGTCAACCGCAACAGCCGCTTACGCAGTTTGTTGAACTCGACCGAAGACGGCACGTCGGCAAACAGCGGGTGGAAGCCGCCTTCAGCAATCGGTTCAACTGTTTCGATGTCTGCCAGCATGTTCATGGCTTGTCGCTTTCCATAGCCGAGAGTGCCGGATTAGCGGACATGGCCGACAAAGAAAAGGCCGCCTCGACGGGCGGCCCTTTCCGGTATCGCAGAAAGCGATCGCTTAGCGCGAATAGAATTCGACGACCAGGTTCGGCTCCATCTGCACGGCGAACGGTACGTCGGCCAGGCCGGGGATGCGCGAGAAGGTCGCGACCATCTTGTTGTGATCGACTTCGATATAGTCCGGCACGTCGCGCTCGGCGAGGCCGACCGCTTCCAGCACGATGACCAGCTGCTTCGACTTTTCGCGCACTTCGACGACGTCGCCCGGCTTGCAACGGTACGAGCCGATGTTGACGCGCTTGCCGTTGACGTTGACGTGGCCGTGGTTGACGAACTGGCGAGCCGCGAAAATGGTGGGCACGAACTTGGAGCGGTAGACGACCGCGTCGAGACGCGACTCGAGCAGGCCGATCAGGTTCTCGGAGGTGTCGCCCTTGCGGCGATCAGCCTCTTCATAGACTTTGCGGAACTGCTTTTCGGAGACATCACCATAGTGACCCTTCAGCTTCTGCTTGGCGCGCAGCTGCAGGCCGAAATCGGAAAGCTTGCCCTTGCGGCGCTGGCCGTGCTGGCCGGGGCCGTATTCACGCTTGTTGACCGGGGACTTCGGGCGGCCCCAGATGTTTTCGCCGAGACGGCGGTCGATCTTGTACTTCGCGGATTCGCGCTTGCTCATCGCATTCCCTTTCAAAACAAACCACCCGGAACCTCATGGTCCGGGTGAAGGAAACGCGCCCTCCTCTGGCCTCCGTTTTCGAGGCCTGACAGGGTTTTCCCACGCAACGCGGCGGAAAACCCACGGGACACGTCAGTCTAGACAAAACCCAGGAAACGATAAACCTGCTTTCCCGGGCTTGCCATGCAAAAGAAACAACCGGGCATTGCGGCCCGGTGTTGGTGCGCTCGTTAAACGGAGATTTGAGCAGAGTCAAGCGCGTCGCTGGCGCTGGGCCCGGCAACCATATCACGTCTTTGGCGTTGAGTGCCGTGCCGGATGCGGCGGGAGGTTGTTGCGCCGACGGCATTTAGGAAGGGACTGGAGCCAAAGGAGCCCGAAGTCGCATGAAGAAGTTTTTCCTCTCGTTGGTCGGTGCAGCCGTCCTGGCCGGGACGATGTCGATCGCCGTGCCCGAGCCAGCGATGGCCAAGCATTGGCAGGGCCACAAGCATCGTCAGACCTGCCATGTCGTGGTGAAGAAGAAGGTCATCTGGCGGCATGGCCACAAGAAGGTCATCCGCTACAAGGTGAAGCGCTGCTGGTGACGTCAGGGGTTTCGGGCTTGGCCTGAACCGAAGAAGCCCGTGGTTTCGGCCACGGGCTTTGTTTATCGACTCGGTTCAAGGTTTCAGTCTGCCGATTTCTTCTCCGGCAGGCCTTTGCGCTTGGTCTCTGCGAATTCCTCGAGCTGTTTTTCGCTCATCGAATTGTACATCGACTTCGACGCGCCTTGAAGTTCGCTCTTCCTGGTCTCGCCGCGCTTGGCCGACAGGGCTGCTCCAGCGGCCTTTTGCTGTGCTTTTGAGGTTGCAGGCATATCGGCACCTCCTTTGCTGACAGAGGAAGAAACGTTGCGCTCCGGCGACGGTTCCAGCGCTGGCGGTCAACTTCCGTTCCGCGCTCATGCCTGCCCATGGTCGGCCAACTGCCGGCAAAACCACCTTCCCGTGCCCGCAACGCCGGTGTAGGACGGCGCCATGAAATCGTTGAACGATCCCTCGCAGGCACTCGCTACCGGCCTCGCGAAAATCCGCACCGAGTTCCATGTGCCGGAGGCATTTCCCCCTGATGTAATGGCCATGGCACAGACGGCGGCCAGGCGCGTGCCCGACCAGCATGCCGACCGCACGGCGATGCCCTTCGTGACGCTCGATCCCGCGGCTTCCACCGATCTTGACCAAGCGTTTTCGATCGAAGCGAGCGGTAGCGACCTTCTGTTGCACTATGCGATTGCCGACGTAGCCTGGTTCGTCGCGGACGGCGACGCGGTGGATCGCGAAGCCTGGGCGCGGGGCGAAACCCTGTATTTGCCGGACGGCAAGGCCGGGCTCTATCCCCGGGTGCTTGCCGAGGGCGCCGCGAGCTTGCTGCCCAGCGGTCCGCGTCCGGCTGTCATCTTCACGGTCCGGATCGTCGACGACGGAGCGGTAAGGCTGGATGGCGCGGAGCGGGCAATCATTCAAAGCCGCGCCAAGCTCGCCTATGACAGCGTGCAGGCCGCCGACGTCCCAGTCGGCTTCGCCGAAATCGCGCGACGCATGGCGGCGGCCGAAGACCGTCGCGGCGCTTCGCGCGTCGACCCGCCCGAGCAGGAGGTGGAACAGCTTGCCGATGGCACGTTCCAGCTTGCGTTCAGACCGCTGCTGCAATCCGAGCAAGACAACGCAGCACTTTCGCTGGCCGCCAACATGGCGATTGCCGACGCCATGCTGGCACACCGGACCGGCTTGTTCCGGGTGATGGCGCCGCCCGATGCTTCCAAAGTACAAAGACTGCGCAGCGCGGCACGGGCCTTAGGCCTGTCCTGGCCTCCTTCGACCAGCCTGTCCGACTATCAGCGAACCCTCGATCCGACCAACATGCACCAGGCAGCGCTGATGCTGGAAATCCGCCGCGCCGGCTCCGGTGCGTCCTACCAACCCTATGAAGAAGGCGTTGTCCCCTGGCACGAGGCGATGGCCGCGACCTATGCCCACGCCACCGCGCCCCTGAGGCGGCTGGCCGATCGCTATGTCGTGCGCTGCGTGCTGGCCATCGTCAACGGCCAGCCGGTGCCGCAAGCCGTTACCGAGGCGTTTTCCAGACTGCCGAAGGTGATGGGCCGCGCAGGCGCCCGCGCCTCGCAGATCAACCACGCGGCCATCGACCTTGCCGAGGCGGTGATGCTGAGGGGGCGCATGGGTGAAACATTCAAGGCCGTCGTCACCGACGTCGGTGATCAGCGTGTGCGCGTTCAGCTCTCGGACATGCCTGTCGTTGCGAATGTGAAGGCCTCTGGGTTCAGGCAGGGCGATGGCCTGACGCTAAGGCTTGTTTCGGCCGATCCGGATCGGCGCGTCATTGTCTTCGAGCCTGCCTAAAGCGCGTCGGCGACGCGCTTTAGTTTTTTCGTTTTGTGCATGTCCTTGTCCCAAAACCGCTGCGCACTTTTGGGCGACATGCATTAGCGCGCGCTCAATCCAAAACCCTGCATCAGCCGGCTGATGGCGAAGTCCGCCTTTCCCGAGGTAAAGACGGCGATGTCGGGCTCGCTTTGCGGCAATGGCCCGGCGACAGCCGGAAGCAGCGACAGAGCGCGCCGCGCAATCGCCTCGGCCGGGTCGATCCAGTCGACCGGCCAGGGCGCGGTCTTGCGCATGCGATTGGCCAGGAACGGATAGTGCGTGCAGGCGAGCACGACGATGTCCGTGCGCAAATCGTCATGCTGGACGAAACACGGTGCGATCTCGGCACGCACGGCCTCCTCGTCGACAAAGCCCTCGCGCATGTAGGCCTCGGCCAGTCCGGCGAGATTGTTGCTGCCGACCAGCCGCACATGGCATTTCTGCGCCCATTTGCCGATCAGGTCGCGCGTGTACTGGCGCTTCACCGTGCCCGGCGTCGCCAGCACCGAGACCAGCCCGGACCGGGTGCGCTCGGCCGCCGGCTTGATTGCCGGCACGGTGCCGACAAAGGGATGGCCAGGGAATTTTTCCCGCAACGCATCGATCACCAGCGTCGAAGCGGTATTGCAGGCGACGACCGAAATTTCCGGATCAAAACGGTCGAGCAGCTTGGCGAAGAGCTCGACTATATGGGCCTGCAGCGCCGGCTCTTCCCAGGCGCCGTAGGGAAAGGCCTTGTCATCGGCGACGTAGACGAAGCGCCGGTCAGGCATCAGCACGCGCGCTTCGCGCAGCACGGTCAATCCTCCAACGCCGGAATCGAACATCAGTATCGGACGGTGGCTCATTGATATCGGACCATGAAAGAGGCTGGATCAGAAGGCTTGGCGGTCATTGGCCAATGCCGTTCTATCTGCAACCATCATGGCCTTGAAGTGGCGAATGTTAGCAACTTCCATGCAAAGCCGGCGAAGACGACCTTGCCTCGGTTGTTCTAGAGCCCGCGCTTGCCGAACCCGGCGGGCCGCGGACGGCCCAGAGGCTGGGCGGACGGCACCGAGCGCGTGGCCGGTGTGGCGTTGCGCATGGAAGACTGTGCCGTGCTGCTGGCCGTCCGGCCGGATGCCGCAGGCATGGGCGTATCGCCATCGAAATCGAAAACCGATGTCAGTTCGTCGATATTGATGCCCGCCACCGGCTTAGCCACCAGAATCGTGCACCAAAGGCCAAAGATCGACAGCGCAAGCAGGTTCAAACCGCTGGACGTGCTTTCCGGATTGTTGAAATCGATGACCAGCAGCGTGCCTGCCTGCAGAAAGGCGTAGATGGCGCAGAACACGATGTAGGACCACAGGATCCAGGCTTTGCCGTTGGCGTCGCGGCTGCGTCGCCAGGCGATGTTGGCACGCATGACCACGGCCAGGAGGGAAACGACCAGAACCGCGCCTGCCATCCCTTGCCGCAATGGACCGGGCGCCGAGTTGACCAGCCCCTCAAAGCCGATCGTGCCAACGATGCACAGCACAGCTAGAACGGCCTCGAGCAGGGCTACGCCGAGCGAATAGAAGAAGAAGCGCATACGGCCGATTTTGGACGTGAACATTTGCCACCCCACCGTTTTGACAACAATGGATGAGAGGCAAATAAAATTCGGTTACTTCAGCCGTTCGAAGCTTAGCGATTTCTAATCTTCTTTGTCTGCCTGGCGTTTTCGCGCAGCGGCCGGCAAACGCCTTGGATCGTCTCCCGGCGAGCCGTCACCGCGCGGCATGGCCGGCGAAAACCGGTCGAGCGACGAGATGATGCCACGCAGCACTTTCAGTTCCGGCTCGGCGAAACCGGCGCGCGTCAAGACGGCGCGCAGATTGTCGACCATCTTGGGTTTCTTGGGCGCCGGGCGGAAATAACCGCGCGCTTCGAGCGCGCCTTCGAGATAGGCAAACAGGCCGTGCAACTCTTCCTTGCTCGCCGGCTTCATTTCAGGACTGGAGAAATTGGTCGCCGTCTCGTCCTCCAGGCCGGATTTCATCCATTCATAGGACATCAACAGCACGGCCTGGGCGATGTTGAGCGACGAAAAGCCGGGAACGACCGGGAAGGTGACGATCTCGTCGGCCAGCCCGACCTCGTCATTGTAGAGCCCAAAACGCTCGCGGCCGAACAAGATGCCGGTGCGCAGGCCGGCCATCTGACGCGCCCTGAGCGCCCTGCCCGCCTCGACCGGACCACGCACGGGTTTGAAGCCGTCGCGCTCGCGCGCCGTGGTGGCGAAGACGAAGTTGAGGTCGGCGACGGCGGACGCCAGGTCGCCGAACACTGTTACGGCATCGATGACATGGTCGGCGCGGCTGGCGGCGGCGCGCGCCTTCTCGCTCGGCCAGCCGTCACGCGGGTTGACCAGTCTCAGTTCGGCAAGGCCGAAATTGGCCATGGCGCGCGCGACCATGCCGATATTCTCGCCGAGCTGCGGCTCGACCAGGATGATCGCCGGCCCGGCGGCGCGCTGAAAGTCCGTTCCTGACATGTGGTCCAGATGGCTGCATTGTGAAGTCTCAGCGCGTCCTGCCATATCGATACGACTTTTTGAAGGGTTGTGGCGCGCGATCGACAAATACCCATGGGTCCACCCGCGGGTCTCGCTTGTTAAAAACCTGCGAGGCGTTTCCGATGACCTGACTGACCACACTCCCAAGGTGCGGGGGCTTTTTACGTCTCCAGCAGCGAAATGCTTAGATCCCGATTTAAGGAGGGGAATATGGAAAGGAAGGTCATCGGATCGCCGCTACCGAGATCGCCGCGCTGATATTGTTTCAGGCCGCGACAGGCGCGATCAGGCCGAACGTGGAACCGACCGCGAGCCAAACCGGTACCGGCACGAAGTTTGTCGCAAATACAGGTTTAGCCTGGGTACGCCGGATATAGGCGACGCAACATTTACGTCATTGACATCCGCACCGACGGCGGCGACGACCAACGGGTTCCAAATTTTCCACAGACCTGACGTAATCGGGTCCCGGTTATGACTATCCAAGCATCTACGCCCAATACCGCCACAGTGGCGGCCGCGGGGGAATGTTGGAGTCAGACGGTACTGACTGGAAGCGCCTAACCCACGGCGGGCAGGAAACGCTTGCCACCGATGCTGACTTCACCTGACCACGTTGACTAACGGCGAGCATCGCAAGCACACCGGAACGCTGACTGCCAACCGCATCGTTACGCTGTCAAACACCAATGCTTACCAAGCCCTCGCTTCCGCCTCACTCGTACTGGCGGTGGCGCTTTCACGCTGACGATTGCAGACAAAGCTTTGTCGGCAATCAGTGGGCCGAGGTAGAGTACGATGGCGCGGAATGGTATCTGGCCGCATTTGGATCGCCATAGGGAGAATAAACAATGCAATTGCCAAGACCGTAAGCATTGAGCGTCCGACAGGTCCGAAGCCGAGATGTGAAAATGTAAAGGGAAGCAGGTCGGAGTGATCTACGCTCCGGACCCTGACGAGGAATCTGGCATGGAACGGACTGCAAATCACGGGCGAAGGGGGCCCGAAAAACAGCTGATCCCTATCGTGACACCTATGTGCCACAAATTGGAGTGATCGGAATTAAATAACGAATCAAAACACGTGCAGGTGCGGGGTGCATCCGGCCCCCATTCAAATCGGTGCCCGATATCGCCAGCAACGGTGTTTATGCGCCGATATTACCTGTGATTGACGCTTTTATTTGCAACCGTGTGTCGCATCGCTGGAAAACCAATTTAGAAAGGTATAATATCCAAAAAGCTTGGGTTCAAAGTTGTATAGCAAATGGTAATTTGGCGGTGGGATTGCGTCCTGCATCCGACCACTATCTGTATGCGCCCCCAAGCGTGTTTAACAGGTTCACCAGCCGGCAAGGGCTCCCGGCTAATCTTTTTAGGAGGGGCAAATGAAGATGTTACGGTTCTTCTTTTCATTCGCAATATTGATTCTGGCGTCGGGCTTCCTGATTGCGCCAGCTTCCGCGCAAGCGACCAGGACTTGGGTTTCCGGTGTTGGCGACGACGCCAATCCCTGCAGCCGCACTGCGCCTTGCAAGACGTTTGCCGGCGCGATTTCCAAGACGGCGACAGGCGGCATCATAAATTGTATCGATCCCGGTGGATTCGGCACGGTGACGATAACCAAGTCGATGACGATTTCATGCAAGCATGTCGAAGGTTCCATCCTAGCTTCAGGCGTAACTGGCGTAATCATTAATGGTGCCGGTATTGATGTTGTGCTTCGCGGGCTCGATATTGACGGCAGCAATGGCGGTGTAAACGGGATTCGCTTCTTGCAAGGTGCATCTCTCATCGTTGAAGATTGCATAATACGTGATTTCACCGCCGCCGCGCCCGCCGGCAGCGGTAATGGCATTCTCGTCAACAACACCGCGCTTGTAACCGAGATTCATGTCAGCAACTCATATATTACGGGCAATAGCAGGAATGGCATCTCGATCGAACCCGGCGGGAGCGGGGGTGCTACTCTGATGGTCAAGAACAGCGTCCTGTCGAACAATCTCGTCGGATTGCTTGGCTCCACCGGCACAACGACGGGTTCCGTCGATATTAGTGTTACGGACACAGTCGTAGCTGGAGGCGGCGCCCATGGCTTCTCGGCATCTGCCGGATCCGGGGCACTACGGGTGATGTTGAACCGGGTCACGTCGGCAAACAACGGCGACAGCGGCATCCGTTCGGCAAATGCCAACTCTGTCGTCCGCGTTGGAAGCTCAGTCATAAGCGGCAACGGTACTGGTCTCAACACATTGGTCAGCGGCCAAATCCAATCTTACGGCAACAACCAAATTGACGGCAATGTATCGCCAGGCGTCGCGCCGACACCAGTCGCGTTGAAATAGCCGACAGGCAGTGTCGCGTGGAAAGTCCACGCGACACAGCACCGTTGGGTGACGATTGCGGCCCATCTCATCCGATTATAAATTGGCATATGATGTCTCTACGCAAACGCGTCGGTTTGCGCGGCCAAATAGGCTTTGATATACGCTCCGCATCCCCGGCCGAAGCCATGCGGGCAAGGCCGTTTAGTTCCCCAAAAGCGAGGCATTCTTTTCATGGCGAAGATCAAGGTGGCGAACCCGGTCGTCGAGCTCGACGGCGACGAGATGACCCGCATCATCTGGCAGTTCATCAAGGACAAGCTGATTCACCCTTATCTCGACCTGAAGCTCGAATATTACGACCTCGGCGTCGAGCACCGCGACGCCACCAACGACCAGGTGACCATCGATTCGGCCAATGCCATCAAGAAATGGGGCGTCGGTGTGAAATGCGCGACGATCACGCCCGACGAGCAGCGCGTCGAGGAATTCAAGCTGAAGAAGATGTGGAAGTCGCCCAACGGCACCATCCGTAACATTCTCGGCGGTACCATTTTCCGCGAACCGATCATCATGAAGAACGTGCCGCGTCTCGTGCCGGGATGGACCAAGCCGATCATCGTCGGCCGTCATGCCTTCGGCGACCAGTATCGCGCCACCGACTTCCGCTTCCCCGGCAAGGGCAAGCTGACCATCAAGTTCGTCGGCGAGGACGGCAAGGTGATCGAGCACGACGTGTACGACGCACCCGGCGCCGGTGTTGCCATGGCGATGTACAATCTCGACGACTCCATCCGCGAATTCGCCCGCGCCTCGCTGAATTACGGCCTGCTGCGCAATTATCCGGTTTATCTCTCGACCAAGAACACCATCCTCAAAGCCTATGATGGCCGCTTCAAGGACATTTTCCAGGAGGTCTACGAGGCTGAATTCGAGGCCGAGTTCAAGGCGAAGAAGCTGTGGTACGAGCACCGGCTGATCGACGACATGGTGGCCTCCGCCCTGAAATGGTCTGGCGGCTACGTCTGGGCCTGCAAGAATTATGACGGCGACGTCCAGTCCGACACGGTGGCGCAAGGTTTTGGCTCGCTTGGCCTGATGACCTCCGTGCTGATGACGCCGGACGGCAAGACGGTGGAAGCGGAGGCCGCGCACGGCACCGTGACGCGCCACTATCGCCAGCACCAGAAGGGCGAGGAAACCTCGACCAATTCGATCGCCTCGATCTTCGCCTGGACGCGCGGCCTCGCCCACCGCGCCAAGCTCGACGACAATGCCGAGTTGAAGCGATTTGCCGACACGCTGGAGAAGGTCTGCATCCAGACGGTTGAGAGCGGCTTCATGACCAAGGACCTGTCGCTCTTGATCGGTCCCGACCAACCATGGCTGTCGACCACCGGCTTCCTCGACAAGATCGACGAGAATTTGCAGAAGGCGATGGCGTAAGCCGGCAGCCATGGCCAAGCCGGTCGTCTACGGGGCGGACTACAGCGTATATGTGCGCATCGTCCGCCTCGTGCTGGCGGAAAAAGGCATCGACTACGACCTTGTGCCGGTCGATGTCTTTGCCGCCGAGGGCGCTCCCGCCTGGTACTTCGAGCATCACCCTTTCGGCCGCATTCCGGCCTTCGAGCATGACGGGTTTCGCCTGTTCGAAACCAGCGCAATCGCCCGCTATGTCGACGAGGCGTTCGACGGCCCGGCACTGCAGCCAAAAGACGCCCGCACCCGCGCAACGATGAACCAGATCATCGGCATGCTCGACGCCTATGCCTACAGATCGATGGTCTGGGACGTCGCCGTCGAGCGGCTTGAGAAGGAAGCGCCAGACGAGGCACTGGTCGCCAACGGGCTGCGCCAGGCGGAAACGGTGCTGCGGGTGCTCACCGCACTCAAGCCTCCCGGGCCGTGGCTGCTCGGCGACCAGCTGACGCTGGTCGACCTGCATGCGGCATCCATCATCGCCTATTTCGTCAAGGTCGCCGATGGGCAAAAGCTGCTTGCGGCGTTCGCCGACATCCAGGCCTGGTGGGAGGGCATCGCAAAACGTCCGAGCCTGGCGGCGGGCTGATATGGGTTCGGGCCATGGCTGACCCATCTCGCCAGGACGCGCTCACCGTCGCCAGAATTGTCAGGGTCAACCACGCCGGTGAGTTCGGTGCGATCAGGATCTATTCGGCGCAGATTCTTGTCGCCAGGCGCTTATGGCCGGATTGCGTGCCATCCTTGTCGGAGATGCTTGGGCACGAGCGCACGCATTGGGCTGCGTTCCGCGCCGCCATGCCGGCGCGGCGGTCGCGACCGTGCCGGGTAATGCAGTTCTGGAGCTGGGGTGGCTGGGTGCTGGGTTTTGTCACCGCCCTGCTCGGTCCGCAAGGCATCTGGGCCTGCACGGCGGCGGTTGAAGCGGCGGTGCATCGCCATCTGGACGATCAGCTGTTTTTCCTCGCCAATCGCGACCACGACTTGCACGGCATCATCCTGGCGATCCGCGAGGAAGAGCTCGCCCATCTCCATCACGCCGAAGAGCAGCTGAAATCGTCCGGCCCGGCGCTGAACTTTTTACGGTCGCTGATTTCGATCGCCACGGACGTGCTGATCTGGCTGTCCACCTGGGGCGATTCCAGCAGAATGACGCGCGCCCTGAAAGCGGCGAAAAAGAACTAGCTAGACGGACCGTCTAAGAGCTGATTGCCGGCTTGCCACTATCAGCCACAGAATGGCAAGCACGGCGGCGAAGGCCGGAAAGCCGCACACAAAACCAGATAAGGCATAGGGTGGCTTTCAGGCTGCCTCCAGCGCCGCCCTCACCGCGGCGATCGCATCATTGGCCTTCGAGGCGTCCGGGCCGCCGGCTTGCGCCATGTCGGGCCGTCCGCCACCGCCCTGCCCGCCCAATGCGGCCGAGGCAACGCGCACAAGATCGACAGCGCTGAAGCGGCCGACGAGATCGTCCGTCACGGCGACCACGACGCTTGCCTTGTTGTCTTCGCCCGCACCGACGAAGACGACGACGCCTGAGCCGAGCGAAGTCTTGCCGGCATCGGCCAGCGGCTTCAAATCCTTCGGCGACACGCCGGAAACCGCTTTGCCGAGGAAGCCGATACCGGCGACGGTTTCGGTGGTGGCCGGAGCATCGGCCGCGGCACCACCGCCCAGCGCGAGTTTCTTGCGCGCTTCGCTCAGCTCCTTCTCGAGCTTCTTGCGCTCCTCGAGCAGCGTCTCGACACGCGCCGGCACGTCGGCCGGCGAGATCTTCAGCACAGCCGCCGTCGCCTTCAGGCGCCTGTCCTGCTCGTCGAGATATTTTCGTGCGGCTTCGCCGGTCAGCGCCTCGATGCGGCGCACGCCGGCGGCGACTGCGCTGTCGGAGACGACACGGACCAGGCCGATATCGCCGGTCGCCCGGACATGGGTGCCGCCACAAAGTTCGACGGAATAGGGTCTATTGGCCTTGGCGCCATGCACGCCGGTGCCCATCGAGACGACACGCACCTCGTCGCCGTATTTTTCGCCGAACAGCGCCATGGCGCCTTCGGCGATGGCGTCGTCGACCGACATCAGCCGCGTCGTCACCGGGCTGTTCTGGACGACGATTTCGTTGGCCATGCGCTCGACCTCTTCGAGATCTTCGGCCGAGATCGGCTTGTTGTGCGAGATGTCGAAGCGCAGGCGCTCGGGCGCGACCAGCGATCCTTTCTGCGCGACATGGGTGCCCAGCACCTCGCGCAGCGCCTCATGGATCAGATGCGTTGCCGAATGGTTGGCACGCAGCCGGGTGCGGCGCGCATGGTCAACCTTCAGCTCGACGGCTGCACCTGGCTTGACCGTGCCGTTCGTCACCTTGCCCAGATGCACGAACAGGCCGTCGGCCTTTTTCTGCGTGTCGGAAACCTCGATCGAGAAACCTTCGCCGGAGATGATGCCGGTGTCGCCCATCTGGCCGCCCGACTCGCCATAGAACGGCGTCTGGTTGACGACCACCGCCACCACGTCGCCCTTGCCGGCGCTATCGACTGTCTTGCCGTCCTTGACCAGGGCCTGGATGAGGCCTTCCGCCTGTTCGGTCTCGTAGCCGAGGAATTCGGTGGCGCCGGCCTTCTCGCGTACAGAAAACCAGATGGTCTCGGTGGCCGCGTCGCCGGAGCCAGCCCAATGCTTGCGCGCTTCGGCCTTCTGCTGCTCCATCGCATGGGTGAAGCCGGCAAGGTCGACCGAGATGTTGCGCTGGCGCAGTGCGTCCTGCGTCAGATCGAGCGGGAAGCCGTACGTGTCATAGAGCTTGAACGCCGTCTCGCCATCCAGCATATCGCCGGCGTGCAGCGTATCCGTCGCCTCCGAGAGCAGGCCGAGGCCGCGCACCAGCGTCTTGCGGAACCTGGTCTCTTCGAGCTTCAGCGTCTCGGTAATCAGCTGTTCGCCGCGCAGCAGTTCGGGATAGGCCTGGCCCATCTCACGCACTAGCGCCGGCACCAGCTTCCACATCAACGGCTCCTTGGCGCCGAGCAACTGCGCATGGCGCATGGCGCGGCGCATGATGCGGCGCAGCACATAGCCGCGGCCTTCGTTCGACGGCAGCACGCCGTCGGCAACCAGGAAAGAGGACGAGCGCAGATGATCGGCAATGACGCGGAAGGAGGCAACCGTCTCCTTGTCGGGTCCCTGCCCGAGCGCCGACGAGGCCGCATCGATCAGATGACGGAACAGGTCGGTCTCGAAGACGCTCTCCACCCCTTGCAGGATGGAGGCCATGCGCTCCAGGCCCATGCCGGTGTCGATCGACGGCCGCGGCAGGTCGATGCGCTCATCCTTGGTGACCTGCTCATATTGCATGAACACCAGGTTCCAGAATTCAAGGAAGCGGTCGCCATCCTCCTCCGGGCTGCCGGGAGGGCCGCCCCAGATGTGCTCGCCACGGTCGATGAAGATTTCCGAGCACGGCCCGCACGGTCCGGTGTCGCCCATAGCCCAGAAATTGTCGGAGGTCGGGATGCGGATGATGCGGTCATCGGAGAAACCGGCGATCTTCTTCCAGAAGCCGGCCGCCTCGTCATCGGTGTGATAGACGGTGACCAGCAGCTTGTCCTTGTTCAGCCCGAACTCCTTGGTGATCAGGTTCCAGGCCAGTTCGATGGCGCGCTCCTTGAAATAGTCGCCGAAGGAGAAATTGCCGAGCATTTCGAAGAAGGTCAGATGGCGCGCGGTGTAGCCGACATTGTCGAGGTCGTTGTGCTTGCCGCCGGCGCGCACGCTTTTCTGCGCAGTGGTGGCGCGCGAATAGGACCGCTTCTCCAGGCCGGTGAAGACGTTCTTGAACTGCACCATGCCGGCATTGGTGAACATCAGCGTCGGGTCGTTGCGCGGCACCAGCGGGCTCGAGGCCACGACCTCGTGGCCCTCCTTGCGGAAATAGTCGAGGAATGTCGACCGGATCTCGTTCACGCCACTCATGAGTGCTGCCTTTTCGCGAAAACCGCCGGCACGGCCGGCGGACACTGGTCTCTGCTTTTTAGAAGATTGACTTGGCCTTTTAGCGGGCACGCCCCACCCTGTCCAGAAACACGGAATTGGGCCAATCCGGCAACTGCCAAGCCGGCTTCACGCTGCCCAAAAACGAAAACCGCCGGCGCGAAGGCCGGCGGTTTGAAACGCAATACTAAAGAACTCGGTTACTTAAGCATCGGATAATAGACTGGATTTATGGCCGAACTCTGGCCGTGCCCTACATGGCGCCGGATTCTTCCTCGAAGCCGTCGTCGCTTTCGCCGCGCTCGGGGCCACCATTTTCAAGAAATTTCTCGGCGATCAGCCCGGCATTCTGCCGCAGCGCAAGTTCGATCTCACGCGCCGTGTCCGGATTGTCGCGCAGGAACAGTTTGGCGTTTTCGCGACCTTGGCCGAGACGCTGCGAATTGTAGGAGAACCAGGCGCCGGACTTCTCGACCACGCCGGCCTTGACGCCGAGATCGACCAGTTCGCCGGTCTTGGAGACGCCCTCGCCATACATGATGTCGAACTCGACCACCTTGAAGGGCGGCGCCAGCTTGTTCTTGACCACCTTGACCCGGGTCTGGTTGCCGACGACCTCGTCGCGGTCCTTGACCGAGCCGATGCGGCGGATGTCGAGGCGCACCGAAGCGTAGAATTTCAGCGCGTTGCCGCCGGTCGTGGTTTCCGGCGAACCGAACATGACGCCGATCTTCATGCGGATCTGGTTGATGAAGATGACCATGGTGTTGGAGCGCGAGATCGAGGCGGTCAGCTTGCGCAGCGCCTGGCTCATCAGACGAGCCTGGAGACCGGGCAGCGAATCGCCCATCTCGCCCTCGATTTCAGCGCGCGGCGTCAGGGCGGCCACCGAATCGACCACCAGAACGTCGATGGCGCCGGAACGCACCAGCGTGTCGCAGATTTCCAGTGCCTGCTCGCCGGTGTCCGGCTGCGAGATCAAGAGGTTTTCCAGATCGACGCCGAGCTTGCGGGCATAGACCGGGTCGAGCGCATGCTCGGCATCGACGAAGGCGCAGATACCGCCCTTCTTCTGGGCTTCGGCAACTGTGTGCAGCGCCAGTGTCGTCTTGCCCGAGCTTTCCGGCCCGTAGATCTCGACAATGCGGCCGCGCGGCAGGCCACCGACGCCAAGCGCGATGTCGAGGCCAAGCGATCCGGTCGGCACGGTTTCAATCTCGACGACCTGCTCGTTGGCGCCCAGCCGCATGATCGAGCCCTTGCCGAAGGCGCGCTCGATTTGCGACAGCGCCGCGTCCAGAGCCTTTGATTTGTCCACCGCTTTGTCCTCTACAAGCCGCAAAGTATTCTGAGCCATGATACATCACCCCTTGGTCGTCAATGAAGGCCGGACAATCCGTAATCCCTGCCCTATTTGTACCTTTTTTGTTCTCGTTTGGCAAGAGGGGTCAAATATCTGAAAAGCAATCTTTATCCGGATTTGTTCTTTTTTTGTCTCATGGTTTCGTTTCCGGATGTATCCCCTTCGGGCATGTAAATTAAATGCTAGGAATTAACGCCTAGCCGGATTGGGGAGAATCATGTGAAAAGGCTCATGGCGAAGGATACGACATTTCACCACTGTGACGCGCGCCATATTATCGTGAGCGCCCACGAGCGCCACGGCTACAGGCACTACACGAAGGTGGCGTTAGCCGATCTTCCGAATGATCTCGCCAGTGCTGACGATCTCAAACGTGTCGGCATCCTTTCGATTCAGAAACCCGCCGGCATCCAATTCTAGGCGTTTGAAGCCATCCATTCTTATCCATTTGCCATTGACGTCGCGGTGTTCCTCGAACTCTTGAACCTCCGTAAAATTGTGGATTGTGCCGTCGTCGCCGCGAGCCTTGTGTCGCGCAATAATTCGTTCGCCCATAAATCCATTCTCCTCTCTTAGTTATACACATACTCTGAGTCGCCACTTTCCCCGAACCGTGCTTTGATGGCTCAGTCTTGGGATGGGGACTAAAAAATGGACAGGACTGTTGTTGCTCGATTCTATCAAGTTGAACCCCTAGAGGCTCGCGACAGAACGTTTTTCGATTGCCTACAAGCAATCTGGAGAAGCGCCGACAGGGATCAATGGACTGAGGTAGCAACCGAGATAAGAATTAGGCTCTTGCGCTACCAGGATGCTGCCGATAACGCCGATTTTGTTGAGGGCGAATTCATCCGGCAGCAGCGCGACAATATCCCGCCGATAGCTCCCGATATTGGCCCGCTTGAAGATCAGGATCGGCCATTAGGCCACCGTTGCGCGTTTCGCTATCATCCCCGATCGAATGTGCTGCTTTTGGAAAGTCGCCGGGAGGCGATAACGCCGGGACGAATTAATCTTCTGGTGAGCCAGAAAATTAGGCGGCACAAGGGGTTTCATATCTCCCCGTGCCTTACGCAGACAGCGCTTGAACGGTTGCGAGGCGGCACCCCAAGAGCAATTGAGTTCAGGGTAGCACGGCCTGCCGACATGGCGATTGTCGAGGGTGATCCGTTGGATATTGAGGGGAATCTTGGGCGATTGGCCAATGCTTTTGGTGGGCCGAACGTCGAGGTTCGCGTCTCATGGCCGCGAGGGGATCAAGATGGTACTTTATCCCGGCGGGGTGTTCAAAGAATGTTGCGTTGGTCAACAAACAACAGAGATCACGTCGAGAAGTTAAGAATAAAGATCCTCGAAGAAGAACAGCCAATTGACGTGCTGTCTGAACAGATTAAGGCAAGCAGAGAATTGGACCTGCCCCCAATCGCGGACGCTAACTTTGAAGTTCGCCGGTCATTTTTACGACAAACTTTTGATGCACACTTTAGAACAATCGAGCGGCTTTATGGAAATGGTTGATTTTGCTGGTATTTCTATTTCGAGGTGGAGCGCCACCTTCTTGTCGCATCGGCCGTTGGCCCTAGCGGCTGTGTTTTCCGTTGCCGGAACCATTGTGGCAACGTGGGCGTCTCGCGATAGCGATATTAATTCGCTGGCGATTTATTCCGGCATTTTTGACCTTCTGACTGTGTTTACGGGCTTTATCGCCACCTTTTTCGTGTTCGTTGGCGCTCGGCAGAACGAATTCTTGGCGAAAATTCAAAACACAATGACGTTCAAAGCCATGCTCAGGCTGTTGCGCTTTACTCTCGTATGGTCGGCTGCGATGATATTCGCATCCTACGTTCTGGTTATCATGCAGCCAAAGGACGTGGCCGCATGGTCAATAATGCAGGGCATTATCTGGTTCTGGTTCTATAACCTGGGACTTATCGTTGTGAATTTTGTAAGGTGCATTCGGCAATTCAATACGATCATCTCAGCGGGGAAATAACCTGTGGACCCCAGAAAACGTTTTGACCGCCTGCTAAAGGCGATGGCTACCAAGCCCGCCCTCACCGTTCCGGGCGCGGGAACGATTGCAGCAAGAGGTCAAGCATCAGGTGGGGTTCCTGACGAAGGTTCTGCCGGTACTCGAACTCCCAAAGGTAAGTCTGCAGCCACTTCTTCGAAACCGAAACGTAAGTCCCGGCCATCGAACGCCTGACGTGCGACCAGAAGGCTTCGATGTTGTTGGTGTGGACCTGACCGCGCACATACTCACCGGCGCTATGGTTCACGGTGCCGTGCATGTAGCCGTTTTCCGTTAATTCGCCATATGAAAGCAGCTCGTCTGTTGCGACGCGCGAACCCTGCTTAACCCACTTGAAAATGGCGGGCATGATGTGGCGAGCCTTGCGGCTTGGGATGACCTGAGTAACCACATCGCCGCCGCGCTCGATAGCGCCGAAGATAATGGCCTTGTCGTCTTCGCCGCGCTTGTCTACGCCGCCAAAGTACATCTCGTCGGCTTCAACGATGCCGCCATCCTTGCCGCCAAGAGGGTTGTCGCCATCGACATAACCCATGTACTGGCGAATGAGGTTGCACATGCGCCAAGCGGTCTTGTAGGTCACGCCGATGGTGCGCTGGACTTCCTTCGCGGATAAGCCGTTGCGGGACGCGCAGAACATGAACATGACGGTAAACCAGTCGCGCAATGACGTGCGCGTGGCTTCAAACGGTGTGCCTGCGGTCGGGTAGACCTGCGCACCGCAGAAGTCGCACTCATAGCAGCGGCGAGCCTTGACGCGATGGAACTTGGCAACGCGATGGCACTTGGCGCATTCGTGACGCTCGCCGTACCGTGTCACCATGAGGTGTTCAAGGCATGCGTCTTCGGTCGTGAAGCGCTCTTGGAACTGGCGGAGAGTAGGAAGTTTGTTGCTCATACCGAATTATATAGCATGAGCCCTTACATGTTTCAAGGGGATACATCCGTTCGTTTCCGGATGTATCCACCATTGGGCCAGGCGCTCCGGCGGTTTGGCTCCGCCCGAATCGCTGGCTTGCTTGCGAAGCTCCGTCGCACAGCCTAGCGCTTGTCTGGTTCGAATAACAAAGGTCATATCGCCTACATGGTGAAATCAGCAAAAATACTGGCGGTGGGCGGCGCCCATATCGACCGGCGCGGTCAGGTGTCCGGTGCTTACGTGCCGGCGGCGTCCAACCCCGGCACGATGCGCGAGGATGTCGGCGGCGGCGTCTTCAACGCGCTGCGCAGCCTCGTGCGGCGCGGCGTCTCGGCCTCGCTTTTGTCGGTGCGCGGCGGCGATGCCTCGGCCGAGACGGTTGCGCGCGCCATCACTGAGGCCGGCATTGCCGATCTGTCGGCGGTGTTCCTCGACCGCACCACGCCGAGCTACACGGCGCTGATCGATCGCGACGGCGAGCTGATCACCGGCTTTGCCGATATGGCGCTCTACGATTTGGCGTTCCCCAAGCAGATCCGCCGCTCCAAGGTGCGCGAGGTGGTCGCCGAGGCCGATGCGGTGCTCTGCGACGCCAATCTGCCATCAACGGCGCTGGAGCGGCTGGTGGGGCTCGCCGCCGGCAAGCCGGTGTTCGCCATCGCCATTTCGCCGGCCAAGGTGGTGCGGCTGATACCGGTGCTGAAGGAACTCGCGCAGGTCTTCATGAACCGGCGCGAGGCCATGGTGCTGGCCGGCGTCGATGCCAATGCCACCGAGCGCGAGACCGTCGACGGACTGCGCTGCAGCGGCCTCACCAGTGGCGTGGTGACGGCGGGCGACGGCCCGGTGCTGGGATTCGACGAAGCCGGCGCCTTCTCTATCCTGCCGCCGGCGCCGAGAAAAGTCGCCGACGTCACCGGCGCCGGCGACGCGCTGGCCGGCGCCACCATCGCTGCCCTGCTGCGCGGCCTGCCCCTGCGCCAGGCATTGCGCGAGGGCGTTGCCGCCGCCACGCTGGCCATTGAAAGCGCCGACGCGGTTCCGGCCTTCACGATTGCGACCTTCACCGAGGCACTGGCTCTTGTGCCCGACGCGCAGGAAATGGCATGAGGGCGGCCAATTGCCATTGCCGGAGCGCGACGTCCAAGCGGACGCGCGGATCTCCGGATCGGAGACCATCATGACACCGCAAAGCGCCCGCCCCTTCATCGACCTCCACGCGCCCGTGGCCGAGGCGCTCGCCGCTGGCCGCCCCGTCGTGGCGCTGGAAAGCACCATCATCACCCATGGCATGCCTTACCCCGACAATGGCGCCATGGCCGCCAATGTCGAAAAGATAATCCTGGACAATGGCGCGGTGCCAGCGACGATCGCCGTGGTCGCCGGCCGCATCAAGATCGGGCTTTCCGACGGCGAGCGCGAGTCGCTGGCGATGACCGGCGACGCCATGAAGCTGTCGCGCGCCGATCTCGGCTTTGCGGTGGCGCAAGGCCGCACCGGCGGCACCACGGTCGCCGCCACCATGATCGCGGCCGACATGGTCGGGATAAAGGTGTTCGCCACCGGCGGCATTGGCGGCGTCCACAAGGGCGCGGAAAAAAGCTTCGACATCTCGGCCGATCTCGACGAGTTGGCGCGCACCCCGGTCATCGTCGTCTCGGCCGGCGCCAAGGCGATCCTCGACATCGAAAAGACCCTGGAAGTGCTGGAGACGCGCGGCGTGCCGGTGATTGGCCATGGCTGCGAGACGATGCCGGCCTTCTGGTCGCGGCATTCGCCGTTCCGCGCGCCGCTGACCCTGCACAGACCGGAAGAGATCGCGCATTTCTACAAGACCAGGGCGGCACTTGGCCTGGTCGGCGGCACGCTGATCGCCAACCCGGTGCCGCAGGACGATGAAATCCCGGCCGACGAGATGGCCGGCTATATCGAGGCCGCGCAGAAGGCGGCGGAAGTGCAGAATGTGACCGGAAAGGCGGTGACGCCGTTCCTGTTGGGCAAAATCCTCGAACTGACCGGCGGCCGGAGCTTGAAGACCAACATCGCGCTGGTCGAGAACAATGCGCGGCTGGCGGCGAGGATTGCCAAGGCGCTGTAGGATCGCCTACGTCGGCGGGACAGCACCCCCCTCTGGCCTGCCGGCCATCTCCCCCGCAAGGAGGGAGATTAACAGCTTAGCCGCAGGCTCCCATTTTCAACGATGGTGATTGGCGAAGGCCAATGTGACAACTGATCTCCCCCCTTGCGGGGGAGATGTCCGGCAGGACAGAGGGGGGTGGGAAGAAACGCGACGGTCCCGGTTCACTTCCCCGCCCGCCGCCCCGCCTCATACGCCCGGCGCGCCCACACCCTCATCTCGTCAGGATCATCAAACGCGTCGTCGGGAATGCTCCAGTACGGCATCGCGACCAGCTTGCCGTGGCGGGTGCCGGTATAGGTCCATTGCTTGCAGCCGGCGGCTTCGAAGTCGGGCGCGCTTTGCTCGTCAGCCTTGAGCAGCAATTCGCCGCGCAGCACGATAGCGACGATGACGCCGTCGAAATAGATACCCTTGCCGCCGAACAGTTTTCGGATACTGACCGGGCCGAGGCCTTCGAACAGCTCTTCGATGCGTTCATTGTCCATGCCGCAATGTCACCGGGCTTGCCATGGCTGCAACCAAAAACCATGCTGGCAAGTTGAGAGCCATCCGTCGGAGTTTTGTCATGCCGCTGCTGCTCAAGGGATCCTGCCGCTGCGATGCCGTCCATTTCGAGGTGGAGAGCAACACGCCGGTGCCGTTCATGCTGTGCTACTGCTCGATCTGCCGCAAGCAGCAGGGCGGCGGCGGCTTCGCCATCAATCTCGGCGCCGATTACAAGACGCTGAAAATCAAGGGCAAGCGCAATCTCGGCGTCTACCAGGCCGAGATCGCGGACGACGAGCATCCAAAGTGTGAGATTTCGACGGGCGAGCGCAATTTCTGCAAGAAGTGCGGTTCGGCGCTCTGGCTCTACGATCCGACATGGCCGGACCTGGTCCACCCCTTCGCCTCGGCAATCGACAGCGAGTTGCCGAAGCCGCCGGAGAAGGTGCATCTGATGTTGAAATACAAGGCGAGTTGGGTCGAGCCGGTGATCGGCAAGAAGGACAATGCGTTCGACGTCTATCCCGAGGAATCGATCGCCGACTGGCACAAGCGGACGAAGATGTGGGTGAAGTGAGGACTCGGAGCGCGACTTCCGATGGTTAGCGCTGCCCCTCATCCGGCCCTTCGGGCCGTTCGTCATTCGAAAAGCCAAGCAATTGGCTTTTCGCCCGCTGCGCGGACCATTCCTCACCTCCCCGTGAACGGGGCGAAGGAAAGATCAGGCGGAAGCGCGCGCTTCAGCCAGCGCCTTCAGGTCGGCGGGCTTCAGTTCGACGGATTCGCCGCAGCCGCAGGCCGAACTCTGGTTCGGGTTGTGGAAGGTGAAGCCGGTGCGCAGCGTGGTCTGCTCGAAATCCATCTCGGTGCCGAACAGGAAAAGGGCAGCCTCGGGCGCGACATAGACATGCGCGCCGTCGCGTTCGATATGGTCGTCCTTGGTATTGGGCTCGGTCACCAGGTCGACCGTGTATTCCATGCCGGCGCAGCCGCCCTTCTTGATGCCGAGGCGAATGCCATGCGCATTGTCGCGCGTGGCGACGATCTCGCGCACCCGGTCGGCGGCCTTTTCGGTCATCGTGATGACGGCGAAGCGTCCCATTCTTTTTCCTCTTCCATTCCATGCAGGTTCAAGGCCTGCCGAATGATTCCTCACCTAAAATGGTGAAGTTTTACCACTGGTGCAAGTGCACCAACCTCAGTCAACCTAGTACCAGCCCACCGCCACCTGCGCCTCTTCCGACATGCGGTCGGGCGACCAGGGCGGGTCGAAGGTCATGTTGACCTCGACGCCGGAGACGCCTTCGACGGCGCCGACGGCGTTTTCCACCCAGCCTGGCATTTCGCCGGCCACCGGACAGCCGGGCGCGGTCAGCGTCATGTCGATCTTGACCGCGCGGTTGTCCTCGATGTCGATCTTGTAGATGAGGCCGAGCTCATAGATGTCGGCCGGTATTTCCGGGTCATAGACCGTCTTCAGCGCCGAGACGATGTCGTCGGTCAGCCGCGCCAGCTCGTCGGCGGGAATTGCCGAGGCGGAAACCACCGGATTGACGGCCGCTTCCGGCGCGGTGGTGTGGCTCGCATCATCCATGGTCGTCATCCAAAGAACCTGTCACCCGAAGAACTTGCGCGCTTTTTCCAGCGCATCGGCCAAAGCGTCGACTTCGGCCCTGGTATTATACATGCCGAACGATGCCCTGCATGTGGAGGTTACGCCAAAGCGTTTCAACAGCGGCTGGGCGCAATGGGTGCCCGCGCGGACGGCAACACCTTGCCTGTCTATCACCATCGACACGTCATGGGCATGAATGCCCTGCAATTCGAAGGAAATGATGGCGCCCTTGTCCGGCGCGTCGCCGAAGATGCGCAGCGAGTTGATGGCGCGCAGCCGTTCATGCGCATAGGTCTTGAGATCGGCCTCATGGGCGGCAATGCGCTCGCGGCCAACCTTTTCCATGTATTCCAATGCTGCACCCAGGCCAATCGCCTGCACGATCGGCGGCGTGCCGGCCTCGAAGCGGTGCGGCGGCTCGTTGTAGGTGACGATGTCTTCAGTCACCTCCTCGATCATTTCGCCGCCGCCCATGAAGGGGCGCATGCCCTGCAGAATGTCCTTCTTGCCGTAGAGCACGCCGATGCCGGAGGGCCCGTAGACCTTGTGGCCGGTGAAGACGAAGAAATCGCAATCGAGGTCCTGGACGTCGATCGGCATGTGCACGGCGCTCTGGCTGCCGTCGACAAGTACGGGAATTCCACGCGAATGCGCGATGCGCACGATCTCCTTGATCGGGGTTACCGTGCCCAGCGCGTTCGACATATGCGTGATGGCGACGAGCTTGGTCTTGTCGGTCAGCCGCTTTTCGAATTCCTCGATGTGGAAGATGCCGAGATCGTCGACCGGCACCCAGACCAGCTTGGCGCCCTGCCGCTCCCGGATGAAATGCCACGGCACGATGTTGGAGTGGTGCTCCATGATCGACAGCACGATCTCGTCGCCCGCGCCGATATTGGGCATGCCATAGCCGTAAGCCACGGTGTTGATCGCCGCGGTCGTGTTCGAGGTGAAGACGATGTTGTCGGTGCTTGGCGCATTGAGGAAACGGCGCACCGTCTCGCGTGCCTTCTCATAAGCGTCGGTTGCGGCATTCGACAGGAAATGCAGGCCGCGATGCACGTTGGCGTATTCCTGGGAATAGGCGTGCTGGATCGTATCCAGCACCACCTGCGGCTTCTGCGCCGAGGCGCCATTGTCGAGATAGACCAGCGGTTTGCCGTAGACTTCGCGCGACAGGATCGGGAAGTCGCGGCGGATCGCCTCGACGTCGTATGGGGTTGTTTCGATCTTCTGGTCCATTACAAGCTCTCTTGAGGCACCGCCTCACTTCGTCACGCACCCCTCACCCGACCGAGCTTCGCTCGGCCACCGCCCGGGGCGTGTCACTTGCCTCGCCCGTCCTTCGGACCCACAAGGGGAGAAGGGGAGGCGCTACCCATGCGCCACGAACCAGTCGTCCAGCCTTGTTTCCAGGGCCTCGACGATGGTTTCGTCGTCCAGTTCCTCGATCACTTCGGCGACGAACGCCTTGACCAGCAGGCCACGGGCGCTCTTCTCGTCGATGCCGCGAGCCATCAGGTAGAACAGATGGTTGTGGTCGATCTCGGTAACGGTCGCGCCGTGGCCGCAGATGACGTCGTCGGCGAAGATTTCCAGCTCCGGCTTGGTCGAGAACTCGCCATCATCCGACAAAAGCAGCGTGTTGCAGGCCATCTTGGCGTTGGTCTTCTGCGCGTATTGGTGGACGTTGATGCGGCCCTGGAAGACGCCGCGCGCCTTGCCGGTCACGACATTGCGGATCACTTCCGTCGATGTCGTATGCGGCACGGCATGGTCGAGCACCATGGTCACGTCGGTGTGGGTGTCGCCGGCGAGCAGGTTGATGCCGCGCAGTTTGAAGTCGGCGCCTTCGCCCGTGGTCTTCACCACGATCTCCTGGCGCACAAGCTTGCCGCCGGCATTCATGAAGAACAGCGTCAGCTTCGAATTCTTGCCGAGATGCGCCTTGAACTGCGCCAGATGGGTGGCCGTTTCCGGCTGTTCCTGGATGATCAGCCAGGTCACCTCGGCGCCCTCGCCCAACACCAGCTGGCTGACGGAGCTGGCCAGAGCCGCGCCCTCGCCCGCCTGACGCTCGACGATCGCAGCCTTGGCGCCGGCGCCGACACGCACGGGAAAGCGCACATGGGTCTGTCCGCCGGCTTGCAGGTTCTGCAATTCGATCGGCTTCTCCAGTGCTGCGCCATCGGCGATGTCGACGAAATAGCCGTCGGCGACGAAAGCAGTGTTCAGCGCGCCGATGGCGTCATCGCTGCCATAGGGGTCGAGGCCGGGCGCAATCGAGCCGTCGGTCAGCTTTTCCGACAGGCGCTGGACGGTCACGCCTTCGATGGCAGGGAATTTCGCACTCGAGACGCCGTTCAGAACCGCCAGCACGGCGGAACCTTCGACGATGGGCGCCAGCCCCTTAGCGGCGGCCGTCGGATCGAATGCCGGCACCGCGGTCAACAGCCGGCGCAGGTCAGTGTAATGCCAGGATTCGATGCGCCGCGTCGGCAGCCCGTGCTTGATCGCCTCGATGGCGTCGTCGCGCTTCAGCATCACCGCACCGTCGCCCGGCAGCAGCGACAGCCGCTCGCCGAAAGCGTCGATCAACGCCGTTTCAGCCTGGGTGCGCTGGGGTGTCGAATGCATGTTCATAAGCTTGGCCCTGTCTTTTGGTACAAAATGACCTGGCATCTCACGCGGCTTCGCCGATCACGCCGGCATAGCCATTGGCTTCGAGATCGAGCGCCAGCGACTTGTCGCCGGACTTGATCACCTGGCCCTTGTATAGGACGTGCACGCTATCGGGCACGATGTGCTCGAGCAGGCGCTGGTAGTGAGTGATGACGATGATGGCGCGGTCGGGCGAGCGCAGCGCGTTGACGCCGTCCGAGACGATCTTCAGCGCATCGATATCGAGGCCGGAATCGGTCTCGTCGAGCACGCAAAGTTTCGGCTCCAGCAGCTTCATCTGCAGGATCTCGGCCCGCTTCTTCTCGCCGCCGGAGAAGCCGACATTGAGCGGCCGCTTCAGCATCGCCATGTCCATCGAGAGCGAGGCTGCCGCCTCCTTCACCCGCTTCAGGAATTCCGGAATTTTCAGCGGTTCCTCGCCGCGCGCCTTGCGCTGCTCGTTCATCGCCACTTTCAGGAATTCCATGGTCGCGACCCCAGGTATCTCCATCGGATACTGGAAGGCGAGAAAAATGCCCGCGGTGGCGCGCTCGGCCGGATCCATTTCGAGGATCGACTGGCCGTTATAGAGGATGTCGCCTTCGGTGACCTCATAATCCTCGCGGCCGGCGAGGATGTAGGACAGCGTCGATTTGCCCGAGCCGTTCGGCCCCATGATGGCGGCGACCTCGCCGTTTTTCACCGTCAGGTTCAGGCCGCGGATGATCTCGGTGCCGTCATCGACGATGCGGGCATGCAGGTTCTTGATCTCAAGCATTGTTCTTTTCTCTGAAATAATCGTCGTAGGTGACTGTGTAATCGGTGTGCCGGCGCTGCAGGGTTTTGAACCGCCAGAAGGACAGGCCGAACCCCACCGCGAAAACCGCAAGGCCGACCATCGGATGGACGAACGCCGCCAAAACGGCGCCTACCAGGGCCGAGGCTACTGCGGCCGCGGCGTATTTCATCGTGGCGATGTTGCCCTCGCGACGAACCGCCCACAGCCGCCGCCAGCGAACCGCAAACCAGATCTCGTCGCGAGACAGCGTCATGGTCATCTCTTCAGCCATCAACCAAGTGGCGCAGAAACGGCAGTATAATTGCCGAGACCAGCCCGGTCACGGCGCCCGCCGCCATCCGGCGCGGCGTCGACTGGATAGAGGGCGCGACAGCGCAGAGCGCGCCGCACACCAAAGCGTAAAAAACGATCGGAACCGTATCCATCATTTCAACTTCCTTTCAAACGTTCAGTTTCAATCCCATGCCTTGTGCACGGTCCTGAACGCTTGGCGGGTCGCTATCCTTCCAGTGTCCATCGCATTGCCTATCCGAGCGCCTACGCCCGGTTATTCTACATCTGCGTCAGGGCTTGCCAAAGTCCTCGCCAAAAGCCATCCGGCGAGTAGGCCGCGCCGAGCAGCACTATCCCTATCGCGCAAAACCAGAACGCAAGGCCCAGGCCCGCTTCCCAGTTATCCACTCGATCCCGCAGATAGACATGTTTTTCCACGGATTCGCGTTTGCGCGCCCTTGTCACCCCACGCTACCCTCAAGGCTGATGCCGATAAGCTTCTGCGCTTCGACCGCGAACTCCATCGGCAGCTGCTGGATGACATCCTTGACGAAGCCGTTGACGATCAGCGCGATCGCCTCTTCCTCGGGGATGCCGCGCTGCATGACGTAGAATTTCTGGTCCTCCGAAATCTTCGACGTCGTCGCCTCATGCTCGAACTGCGCCGTCGAATTCTTGGCTTCCATGTAGGGCACGGTGTGCGCGCCGCACTGGTCGCCGATCAGGAGACTATCGCAATTGGTGAAGTTGCGGGCGTTGGTCGCCTTGCGGTGCGCCGAAACCTGGCCGCGATAGGTGTTCTGCGAGAAGCCGGCGGCGATGCCCTTGGAGATGATGCGGCTCGACGTGTTCTTGCCGAGATGGATCATCTTGGTGCCGCTGTCGACCTGCTGGTAGCCGTTCGACACGGCGATCGAATAGAACTCGCCGGAGGAATCGTCGCCGCGCAGGATGCAGCTGGGATATTTCCAGGTGATCGCTGAACCGGTCTCGACCTGCGTCCACGAGATCTTCGAACGGTCGCCGCGGCAGTCGCCGCGCTTGGTGACGAAATTGTAGATGCCGCCCTTGCCCTCGGCATCGCCGGGGTACCAGTTCTGCACCGTCGAATATTTGATCTCGGCATCGTCGAGCGCCACCAGTTCGACGACGGCGGCATGCAGCTGGTTCTCGTCGCGCTGCGGCGCCGTGCAGCCTTCGAGATAGGAGACGTAAGCCCCCTCCTCGGCGATGATCAGCGTGCGCTCGAACTGGCCGGTGTTCTTCTCGTTCATGCGGAAATAGGTCGACAGCTCCATCGGGCAGCGCACGCCCTTGGGCACGAAGACGAACGAGCCGTCGGTGAAGACAGCCGAATTCAGCGTGGCGTAGAAATTGTCGGAGGTCGGCACGACCGAGCCGAGATATTTCTGCACCAGCTCCGGATGCTCGCGGATGGCTTCCGAGATCGAGCAGAAGATGACGCCGGCCTGCGCCAGCTCCTTCTTGAACGTGGTGACGACGGAAACGGAATCGAACACCGCGTCGACCGCGACACGGCCCGATTTGTAGACATTGTCGCTGGGCTCCTCGAGATCGGAGACGTCGGTCTTCTGCACGCCAGCGAGGATTTCTTGTTCCCGCAGCGGAATGCCGAGCTTCTCGTAGACCTTCAACAACTCGGGATCGACGTCGCTCAGCGAGGTCGGGCCGGGCGTGCTCTTGGGCGCCGCGTAGTAATAGAGGTCCTGAAAGTCGATCTTCGGATAATGGACGCGCGCCCAGGTCGGCTCTTCCAGCGTCAGCCAGCGCCGATAGGCTTCCAGACGCCATTCCAGCATCCAGGACGGTTCATCCTTCTTGGCCGAGATAAAGCGAATAATGTCTTCGCTCAGGCCCTTGGGGGCCTTGTCCATCGCGATCTCTGTCTGGAATCCGTATTTGTACTGGTCGACGTCGATCTTTCGGACCCGATCGATCGTGTCCTGCACAGCAGGCATAAGCGTTCTCCATCCACGCCGGGGTCAAGGCCCGACAGTTTTCAAACTATGGCATCGCCGAGGGCTGCCCATGAGGCGCCGAAGGCGGCGTAAGTTTCATATAGTGCGTCTCGGCCGGGAATTCACCCGGCCAGTTGCAAACGCACGGCTCTACCAGGCCGCGAGGCCTGAATTCTTTGTAGCCTTCAGGCGGCTTGTTCCCTGCCCGCCCGGCGCTGGGCGATTTCGGCCAGCGCCGTACGAAACAGTTCGATGTCCCCGGCGCTCGTTGCGCGACCGATGGACACGCGCAAAGCCCCGAGGCTGTCACCATGACCCATGGCCATCAGCACATGGCTCGGCCCGACCTTGCCCGACGAACAGGCCGATCCCGCCGACAGCGCAACGCCAGCCAGATCGAAAGCGATCTGCGCCGTCTCGGCCTTGATGCCGGGAATAGCGAAGAATGTCGTATTGGCAAGCCTTGGCGCGCCGGTTCCGAAGATTTCTGCGTCCGGCACCAGCGTTTTGAGTGTTTTCTCGACCTCGCCGCGGCGTTGCGCGATCGCTTCGACGTCTTTCAGTCCAGCCAAAGCCTGCCGCGCCGCGGCGCCAAAGCCGGCGATGGCCGCCAGGTTTTCGGTGCCGCCGCGATGGCCCTTTTCCTGGCCGCCGCCATTGATCAGCGGCTTCGGCATCATCAGATCGGCTGCCGCAACGACGGCGCCGACACCCTTGGGGCCGCCGATCTTGTGCGAAGACAGAATCAAATAGTCGGCGTAAGCCGCTGACATATCGATGGGAACGCGGCCCGCAGCCTGCACCGCGTCGACCACCAGAATGCCGCCCGCCGCCTTGACGATTGCAGCGATTGCCTCGATCGGCTGGATGACGCCGGTCTCGTTGTTGGCCGCATGGATCGCGACCAACGGCAGGCCTTCGGCCTTGTCATGCGCGGCCAGAGCGGCTGTCAGCTGAGCGAGGTCAGCGATGCCATCGGCGTCGACGCCGATCTGCGAAACCTGTGTTGCCGGGAAGCGGCCGCCGTTCAACAGGCAAGGGTGGTCGGCCTCGCAGACATAGAGCCGGCTCATGCGCGCCGTGCCACGGCCCATCCGCCAATCCGGTGTCAGCAGCGTCGATGCGGCTTCCGTCGCGCCGGAGGTGAAGACGACATGCTCGGCCTTGGCGCCGACAAGCGCTGCCACATCGCGCCGGGCAGTGTCGATCAAGCGCCGCGCCGCGCGCCCCTCGGCATGCACCGACGACGGATTGGCGACGAGATCGAGCGCGGCAATCATCGCCTCGCGCGCCTCGGCAATGAGCGGCGCGCTGGCATTGTAGTCGAGATAGGCGCGTGCTGCGGCCATTTTCACCCAATCGATCCCGTCAAGACCCTTTCCGCAAGGATAGCGCGTTATTTCCTTGAAATTGCAAGGCAAGACGTCCTATTTACGCGGCTTGCGGCGAGGATGGCCGGGCCGTCACGGCTGGCTATCCAGTTTTGAACAATTCTAAACTAGCTTCTAAGAAGACGCTTGCCCTGCGTCAAGGCCCGGAAGGGCTGGGGCTGGAGTAAGAATTGTTCCGGGCGCCGCGCATTCGTATGCCATTTGGAGTATTTCATGCCTGAGGTCATTTTCACCGGTCCGGCCGGCCGCCTGGAGGGCCGCTACCAGCCTTCCAAGGAGAAGAGCGCGCCGATTGCCATCGTGTTGCATCCGCATCCGCAATTCGGCGGCACGATGAACAACAAGATCGTCTATGACCTCTTCTACATGTTCCAGAAGCGCGATTTCACCACGCTTCGCTTCAACTTCCGCGGCATCGGCCGCAGCCAGGGCGAATTCGACCACGGCACCGGCGAATTGTCGGATGCCGCCGCAGCGCTCGACTGGGTGCAGTCGCTGCATCCGGATTCCAAGAGCTGCTGGGTGGCCGGTTATTCCTTCGGCTCCTGGATCGGCATGCAGCTTCTGATGCGCCGGCCCGAGATCGAGGGCTTCATCTCGATCGCGCCGCAGCCCAACACCTATGATTTCTCGTTCCTGGCGCCCTGCCCGTCATCGGGTCTGATCATCCATGGCGATGCCGACAAGGTGGCGCCGCCCAAGGATGTGCAGGGCCTGGTCGACAAGCTGCACACGCAAAAGGGCATCACCATCACGCAGAAGACCTTGCCCGGCGCCAACCACTTCTTCGCCAACGACGCCGATCTGCTGCTCGAGGAATGCGCCGACTATCTCGACCGACGGCTGGCCGGCGAATTGTCCGATCCGCGGCCGAAGCGGCTGCGCTAAGAGCAATTCCAGGAAAAGTGCAAACGGGTTTTCCGTCCGGAATTGCGTCAAAACAAAAACTCCCGGTCCGATGCCGTCACAGTCGTGCCCATCATGGGCGCGACAATGCCATTTCGGCTGATCCAAACGGTGAAGCCAGCCTGACATGTGGCGCGGCTCGGCTGAACGGTGCACAATGCCGGTTCAGCCAGCGCAAGAAGGCATGACCGATCATGTACCAGCCTCCCCATTTCCAGGAAACGCGGCCGGACGTCCTGCACGGGCTGATCCGGACGCATCCGCTGGGGTTGCTGATCTCCAACGGCACCGATGGCCCGGTCGCCAATGCCATTCCTTTCCTGCTTGATGCAGAGGTTGGGCCGAATGGCCGGCTGCGCGCCCATCTGGCCAGGGCCAACCCGCAATGGCGTCAGCTGGCCGACAATCCGACATCGCCGGTGCTGGTCGTCTTCCAGGGCGCCGACGCCTATGTGACGCCGTCCTGGTACGAGACCAAGCGCGAGACCGGCAAGGTCGTGCCGACCTGGAACTACGCCATTGTCCAGGTGCGAGGAACCGTCAGAGTGATCGAGGATTCCGCCTGGATCGCACAGCAGATCACCGAGCTGACGCTGTCGCAGGAAGGCGCCCGCGAGGCACCCTGGGCGGTGACCGATGCGCCGCCGACCTTCATCCAGTCGCAAATCAAGGGCATTGTCGGGCTTGAGATCGAGATCGCCGAAATCAGCGGCAAGTGGAAAGTCAGCCAGAACCGGCCTGTCGCCGACCGCGTCGGTGTCGCCGAAGGGCTGGAGAAGGACGCCGCCGGCGCGCCTGACATGGCTCGGCTGGTGCGGAGCTGGGGTGGCATCGACAGCTAGCTGGGGTGGTCTTAGATGGTTCCAAAGGCGTCAGCAATTCAGTTGCTTGCCGGCGCTGCTCCAATGCGGAAATTCGTCTTGTCTCGGCGCATCGTTTTGGTTTGGTTTGCGAGCCCGACGGAATAGGCGGAACGTAGTTTTTGCCACCGGCAACCCCGACGCCGTGTAGCGGAAGATACATCCCAGCCGGCCAAGCACCATCGCGCAGACGATGGCAACAGCACAGCCAAGGCCGAATCCGGCGACAGTGTCGCTCGGGTAGTGCGCGCCGATAAAGATCCGGGTCGATGCGACCGACAAGGTTGCTGCCAGCAGCACCCATCTGCGCTGGGGCAACAACAGCAGTGCAATGCCGAAAATGACGCCCATGGTCGTGGCATGGCCGGACGGGAAGCTGGCAAAGCGCGCCTCCAAGGAAAAAGGATGCAGCGACAGATCGCCGAGCTTGTCGAAATTCATCGGCCTGGCTCTGCCCACGCCATATTTCAGCACGTTGACGACCATGGCCGAGAGTGCGATCGAACCCAGCACCATGAAAGCAAAGCAGGTCCAGTTGTAGAAGGTCATCCGCGCGCGCCGGGAAAGGCTGCGCCAATCCGTCAGATTCGCGGCAATCAGCACCAATACCGACGGGACAAGATACCAGCCGCCTAGGCCGAAGAAGGTAAAAAACGCGGCGATGCGGAAGACATTGGTCGAGCCTGAAGCCCACTCCCTCGCCATGGTCCCTGCAAGATGGTCGAAACGGAGCGACACCGCGATCGTCAGCAAAAGCCAGGCCACAACCCAGACCGACCACAGGATTTTCGGGTAGCGCGCCGGGCGCGTCGCCAGGCGATGCCGTACAATCCCGAAAGTATCGCGGAAATTAGCGACAGACTGCCGGAGCATGGCAGGCAAAGCGGCACGCGCCGGCGATGGCGACTTCATCAACATGCGGAGCTCGGCGCGATCATTGAAGAGCTATCAGTTCGCCACACGGTACAGGCCGAGCGACAATTTATCACCTGACGAATAGTTGATGCCGTCGATCTCGGCGACGCGGCTGGCCTTCTTGCCTTGCCCTGCCAGCAGGTCATCCAGCCGTTTTTCATCGCCGACCGGCGCCAGGCCCAGCGCGCAGGCCGGATCGCCAAGCAGATGTTGCGCAACCCCGTCGACATCGGTCAGTACCGTCTTTGTGCCCACCAGAAATACCAGGCTCGGTTCGTGATATTGCGCGGAGGCGAGCACGCTCATCTCACAGGGACGATCGGCGCGAACCGCCGCCTCGATTTCCCGGCTCATCCAAATCGGTTTCAGTGACGGCACGATGACACCGAACAGCAGGGCGTAGGTTATGCCGGCGCAAACCGCAGCCCCGCCGATGCGGACCAGCGGCACCAGCGTCTGGCGCGAAACAGCGAGGTAGCCGGCGCCCAATGCTGCCGCGGCGGCCGGAACGCTCCACCATAAAAATGTCTTCATGAGATAGATCGGCGCACCGACGCAAAGCACGGCGAGACCGACTGTCACCAGAACGGTGCCGAATGCGGTCGCCCACCACAGCCATGTCTGCCAGCGCCTGAGCGGCGCATTTGCCTCTTGCGGCGTCAGCGTCAAAAGCCAGCCGATGAGCAGGGCCATGCCGGGATAGGCCGGCAGCACATAATGCGGCAGTTTCGTCGGGATCAATTCGAAGACGAGCCAGAACGGAACGTACCAGGCGAGGCAGAAACGCAGGCGCGGATCGTCGCGCAATCGGTTGAGCGCCTGCAGTCCAGCGCCGAGCGCCACAAGGCCGAACGGCCACATGAACAGGCAATAGGTCAGCACGTAGAAGCCCGGCGGAACGCCGTGCGACTCCTCGCCTTGCGCGACCTTGCCGAGCATATCCTTGCCGACGGCCTGCTGCAGGAAGGCGCCGTTGCTCTTCCAGGTGATGAGGGCGAGCCAAGGCAGCACGATGAGCAGAACCAGAGCCAGCCCTCGCGCCGCTTTCAGCTTTGTCAGCCAGCACCAATCGCGCTCGAAGGCAACCAGCGTGAGCACCGTCAGCGCCGACAGCAGCGGTGCAATCGGCCCCTTGATGAGGATCGCCGCCCCCTGCGCCGCCCAGAAAATCCACGGCAGATGGCCGGCGACCGGCTCGTCGCGGCGCGATGCCAGATAAATCTGCGCCAGCGCGCCTTGCGCCAGAACGCAGCAGGCAAGCAGCATCGCGTCGGTCTTGGCGTCGCGGCCTTCGAAGGCGGTGGCGAAAATCGCCGCCATGACCAGGCCGGCGGCAAGACCGGCATTGGCGCCGAACAGATTGGCCCCGGTCCAGGCGATTGCGACGACGGCGATGGCGATGCCCAGCGCCGAGATCAGCCGGTAGATCCAGATCGGCGCCTGTGCCCCCTCGCCGCTCAGCGTCACCGCCGCCGATTGCAGCCAGTAGATGCCGATCGGCTTTTGGTAGCGCGACGCGTCCTGGAAGCGGATGTCGACATAGTCGCCGGTCTCCCTCATCTGCTTGGTCGCCTGGACGAAGCGCGGCTCGTCGCGGTCGAGCGGCGGCAAAGAGGCCAGTCCCGACGCCGTCATCATCAGGCTGAACAGGAAGAGAAAGATGTAGTTCCTGCTCATTTCGACACCGGACAGACTGGATTTGGCGGGACTGGTGGCTCAGTCGACCTTGGTCATCGCCGCCTTGCGCTCATTGGCGATGAGCCATAAATTTCTGACATAGATCACCATGCCCATGGCCTGGCCGGCGATGAACACCGGATCCTCACGCTGGATGGCGTAGACCAGCAGCAGCCCGCCGCCGAACAGCGAGAAGAACCAGAAAGCGATCGGCACGACGCTGCGCTTGGCCTTTTCCGAAGCGATCCACTGCACCAGGAAGCGCATGGTGAAGAAGAACTGGGCAACGAAGCCGAGCAGAACCCAGGCGTCGAACTGCTTGACGAAAACCTGGTGCAGCCAGGTCGCCAATTCCTGAAACACGTTAGCCATGCGTGATTTCCTCTACCTTTGGCATTTTGCGGCGCCGGCGCCGAAGCCACCAGACGCCGGCGAGATCGAGCGCGCCCTGCAGGCCGCGATCGAAGATGCCGTAATTCGACTTGCCGTGGCGGCGGGAGCGGTCGACGACGTCGCAATGGACGACGCGGTAGCCTTCCTGGATGACAAGCGCCGGAACGAAACGATGCGTACCGTCGAAAAACGGCAGTTTGCGCAAGATATCGGTGTGGATCGCCTTTAAGCCGCAGCCAGTGTCGCGGGTGTCGTCATGCAGGATCGCGCCGCGCAGCCAGTTGGCGAAACGCGATGCCAATTGCTTGATCTTGCTGTCGCGGCGCTTCAACCGCTGCCCCTGCGCGGCGCCGAAATCGGGCCCTGCCCGACGCAGCGCATCGACCAGCACGGGGATATATTGCGGGTCGTTCTGGCCGTCGCCGTCGATGGTGGCGATTATCGAGCCGCGCGCCGCCCAGGCGCCCGAGCGCACCGAAAGCGACTGGCCGGCGGATTTTTCGTGCCGAAGCTGGCGAAGCGGAAACGGCCGTTTGGCGGCTTCAGCGGCAAGCACCGAAGCGGTGTCGTCAGTCGAACCGTCATTGACAACGATGATTTCGAAGTCGCGCCCGGTCATCGCCGCCTCGATCTCGTCGATCAGCAGCGGCAGGTTCGCCGCCTCGTTGCGGCAGGGAATGACGATGGATATCAATGCGTCCGGCATATCGCGTCGGGCTCTGTCACAAGATATGGCATTCGGTGGATGCCGTGCGGTGCCGTTCCAGCGGATCGAACCCGTTGGCGCGGCGCCTCATTACGCCAGCCGACAGGATGAAGCAAGCATGCGCGGCAGTGCAGAATAGGCTGTCCATGCCGGCGCAAAATCGGAAACCACTTTTGCTTGACGCGCTTGGATGCTAAACGCCCGCGTTCAGGCCATGCCGGGCCGTTCGGACCCGGCGCTTTCAGGAAGAAACAATGCCCGCCTTCAAGTCCGATTTCCTGCGCGTTATGAGCGAGCGCGGCTTCATCCACCAGATTTCGGATGAGACCGGGCTGGATCAACTTTTCGCGAAGGAAACGGTGACCGCCTATGTCGGCTACGACGCCACGGCGACCAGCCTGCACATCGGCAATCTGATATCGGCGACCATGCTCTACTGGATGCAGGAGACCGGCCACCGGCCGATCGCACTGATGGGCGGCGGCACCTCGATGATCGGCGACCCGTCCTTCCGTGACGACCAGCGCAGCCTTTTGACGCCCGAGGCGATCGCCACCAACATCGAAGGCATCAAGCGAATTTTTGGCCGCATCCTGCGCTTCGGCGACACTGGCAATGACGCCATCATGGTCAACAATGCCGACTGGCTGATGAAGCTCAACTATGTCGAGTTCCTGCGCGATGTCGGCCGCCACTTTTCGGTCAACCGGATGCTGACCTTCGACAGCGTCAGGCTGCGGCTCGAGCGCGAACAGTCGCTGTCCTTCCTCGAATTCAACTACATGATCCTGCAGGGCTATGATTTCGTCGAGCTCAGCCGCCGCCACGACTGCCGGCTGCAGATGGGCGGTTCGGACCAGTGGGGCAACATCATCAACGGCGTCGATCTCGGCCACCGCATGGGCACGCCGCAGCTTTATGCGCTGACCACGCCGCTGCTGACGACATCGTCGGGCGCCAAGATGGGCAAATCGGCCAAGGGGGCGGTGTGGCTGAACGGCGACCTCTTCTCGCCCTATGATTTCTGGCAGTACTGGCGCAACACCGAGGATGCCGACGTCGAGCGCTTCCTGAAGATCTTCACCCGGCTGCCGCTGTCGGAGATCACGCGGCTGGCCGCCCTTGGCGGCTCGGAGATCAACGAGGCCAAGAAGGTGCTGGCCACCGAAACCACGGCCATCGTGCACGGCCGCGAGGCGGCGCAACAAGCCGAGGAGACCGCGCGCAAGACCTTCGAGGAAGGCGTGACGGCCGAAACGCTGCCGACCGTGGAAGTGGACGGCGCCGCGCTGGAAGCCGGCATCGGCATCCTGTCGCTGCTGGTCAGCGGGGGCCTTGCCGGGTCCAACGGCGAGGCAAGGCGTCACATACAGGGTGGCGCCGTGCGCCTCAACGACCAGCCGGTGGCGGACGACCGGCGGATGGTGACGCCTCAGGATTTGAGTCCGGAAAACGTCGCAAAGCTTTCAGTGGGCAAGAAAAAGCACGTGCTTGTGCGGCCTGCCTGAGCCGTCTTCTGGGATCCTCAGCGATACTCGAAGATCGACCGGAAAATGCCCGGCGCGATTACCGATAGCGGGTTGATGTCCAGCACCGGCTTGTTGGCGTTGCCCTTAAGCCGGTAGGTGACGCCGATCAGCCCGCGGTCGCGGCCATTGCCGAGCAGCGCGCCGACCAGCGGCAGTTCGCCAAAGATGCGGTTGAGGCCATAGGCCGGCATGAAGGTGCCGGTCATGTCCATATTGTTGTTCTGGTCGTAGAGCGTGCCTTGGAAGGTGGTGCCGATGCGCGGGCCGCGCAGCACGCCGTTGGCCAGCTTCAGGTAACCGCTGCCCTTGTCGATCTCGGTAAAGCCGCGCTCGAACTTTACCCGCGAAGTGTCGATCTTGCCCTTGACCGCTTCGTTCAGGCTGCGGCTGTCGCCGGTTGGCGTGGTCGAGACGATCGAGGCGAGCTTCGGTTCATTGACGATGAAGAAGTTGCTCGAATCGACCTGTCCACGCATCGGGCCGTCGGCTGCGCCGCTGAGCGCCAGCGTGATCGATCCGCCTTCCATATGCTCGTAGATGTTGAGGAAGCGCAATATGGCGCCTGCGTCGGCCGACTTCATGGTGAGCGCGCGAGCACCATTGCCTGCCGTATTGCTGATGGTGATGGCGGCGCCGGAACTTGCCGCGGCGCTGACCTTGAGCCTGTTCACCCTGGCGCCGGCGGCACTGTAGTCGAGCTTCAAATTGGACAGGACCTCGTCATGGAACCCGGTTAGCGAATTGACGTCGGCGCTGACCGAAACCGCGTCCGTGCCGGTGGTTTTGGTGGCGGTATCGACATCGGAGGTGAACTGCTTGATCAGCGAGCGGGCATCGAGCGCGTTGCCGCTGACATCGACTGCGAAGCCCTTGCCCGACCGCTTCACCGTCACGGCGACATCGTCGCCCCGGTTCAAGGCGACTTTGCTGAAGCGGGCCGAAGACAGCGCGCCCTTGACCAGGACGACATCGCCTTCGACCGAAAAGCTCTTTCCGTCGAGGTCGAAGTCGGACAGCGTCGTGGTATCGCCGGACTTGCTCATGGTAAAAGTGGCATTGGCGGGAATGCCCGGCCCCTTGCTCCAGCCTGCCCAGGGAATGTCCAGCCTGGCGCTCGTCAGGTCGACGTCGACGTTCTGGCTGCCGCCTTCGCCGCTCTTGTCGATTGCCACCTTGATGGTGCCGGAAATCAGCGGCGACAGGCCAGGCATGGCGATGGCGCGCGTCTTGTCGTCGAGCACAAGCGCCACCTTGCGGCTGCGCGGCGGCCCGCCATCCCTGAGCGGCTCAACCAGATCGAGCTCGGCTGGAATGCCGTTCAGCCGCGCCTTGGCAGAGATCACCGCCTTGCCGGGCCCGACTTCGATCGAGCCGTCGGCATCGGTCACCATCTGGCCTTCGAACGGCTTGGCGAGCGACAGGTCCTTGTAGTCGAGCGATACCAGCCAATCGAGCTTCGACGTGTCGACGCCGGATTGCAACGGAATGTCGGCCTTGACGTGGCCGGTCACCGTGCCCGACAGGTCGTCCGGCAAGATGCCGACATGGCGCATGGCGTTGATCGGTTCGTAGGAGGCAAGTTCGGCGATGGCCGGCGCCTCGCCGGCGACGTCGATGTCGAGCGCGCCGATCACCGGCGGGTGGTTTGCCGCCTTTACCGACAGTGTGCCATTGCTTGCCGCCACGGTGCGGCCGCTCGGCATATAGACGCTGCCCGACGACAGCGCGACGTCGACATCGTTGCCGTGGAAGGAAACGACGCCGACGGCATCGCGTATCGGCGGGATGCGGCCGGCGGTGTCGAAACGCGAGCCCTCGACCTGGAAGCGGCCGAACACCTCGTCGGCCGAAAGCGGCACGCCGTTGCCGAGACGCCCCGGCACGACCTGGAACTGCAGGCTGGCATCGACGACGCGGCCGCCAAACAGGTTCTGCAGCACCCACAGCCGCGCGTTCTTGGCCGAGAACCAGGGCCACAATTGCTTGACGTGCGAGACCGCCATGTCGTGGACGTTGAGCGACACCGAGATACCCGGCGGTCCGTTGTCGATGAAGGAAACCGCAGCGGTTCCCAGCACTTCGCTCCCCGATCCCGACCTGATGCCGATCTGGTCGGCGACAAGCTTGCGGCTCTTGATCTGATAGACGCCGGCGATGCGGGCGAAGAAATTCAGCGCCGGCTCGGGCGATTCCGAAGGCGCCAGCGTCGAGCCGTCGCTGGTCAGGTCGTAACGATAGGAAGGCTCCTCGCCGGCCGCGCCGGTCGACGGCTTTGGCCCGATCGAGCCGGCGAAATTGAACGCCGAGCGCCCGGTCTTTAGAACCAGCCTGCCGACATCGATCTTGTTGGAGCCGGAGACAAGGGCGGCGTCGACATCGACATCGGCCGGCAACAGCCCGCGTGTGCCGAGGTCGAGCACCGAGCCGGTTAGCGACAGCGAGCCCGTCAGCCGCGAATCGGTCTCGCCCGAGCCTTCGAATCCCGTGAGCTTCAAAGCCATCGCGCCGGTTCGCCCGCCGGCCGCCGGCGTTGTCTCCGCGACATCCGCCATGTCGATGGCGGCGTTCAAGGCGGTGACGCGCATCGAGCTCGTATCGCGGGTGGCGGTGGCCGTGACGGTGAGCGCGCGGCCATCGACATCCGCCTCGGACGAGAACTCCATGCTGCCGGGGCCTGACTGCAGCACCGTGGCGTTGGCGATCGTGACCAGCTTGACCGATCCGGCCTCGGGCAGCTCGAACGCGACATTTCTAAGATCGATGCGGCGCATCGAATCCTCGCGCACGGCATCGAGTGCACGATTGACGTCACTGAAGACGACGGCGGCCAGTTTTTCCGGATCGATGAGACCGTCTTGATTGCGCAGGCGCGCTGTCCAGTCACCACCCGACGGCATTGCCGCGGTGACGATATGGGCGTCGGAAATCCTGGCGCTGGTCAGCCGAACCTCGCCCGAAAGCAGCGGGACCAGCCGGATGCCGAAGCGGACGCGCCCGGCATCGGCCATCGGCTTGCCGTCGGCCGTCTCGACGCTGACATCCTTGACCTGCAGCGCAATGAAGCTCGATCCGTCAAGTGTCAGGCTGGCAGGACCGACGGCGACTTTGACGTCGAAACCGGCCAGTTTCTCGATCGCCGTTTCGGCTTCCAACCGCAGCCGTTCGCTGCCGATGCCGGTGGCGCCGATGACGTAGACGGCGGCCGCCGCCAGCAGCACAAGGGCTCCAATGCCGGCAAACAGCCGGGCAAGGATGCGAAAGCCGCGGCCGATCCGTGCCTTGCCGAGCGGCGGCACGCGGCAAGCGGACGGGAAAGCCCCCAGGTCGGTGATCTCGTCACGCCTGAACCGGATTTTCTCGTGCTGCGGTTCTTCCTGATCCACGCAATTTTCCGTTGTGCGAATTCGATCGTGGACGAATCCCCGCCCGACACTATAACGACGCAGGCTAGAGCATGATGCCGAAAAGTGTGAGGCGGTTTTCTCGGACAAACGGTTTCCGTTTGTCCAGACATCATGCTCTATCTCTTTGATTTAGGGCCGCGTAACCTCAAACAAGGGCATCGATATGGCTGATCTCGACGTTGGCGACGTTGCGCCGCAATTCGATCTTCCGCGCGACGGCGGCGGCTCGATCAGCCTTGCCTCGATGCGGGGGAAGCCCGTTGTACTTTATTTCTATCCGCAGGACGACACCACAAGTTGTACCAATGAGGCGATCAGCTTTTCGCAGCTGAAGCCGGAGTTCGAAAAGGCCGGCGCCGTGGTGATCGGCCTGTCGCCGGACAGCGTGAAGAAGCACGACAAGTTCAAAACCAAATACGATCTCACCGTCGACCTGGTTGCCGACGAGGAGCGCAAGGTGATCGAGGCTTACAATCTGTGGGTCGAAAAGACGATGTATGGCCGCAACTATATGGGCGTCGAGCGGGCGACGTTCCTGATCGGCAAGGACGGGCGGATCGCCGGGATCTGGCGCAAGGTCCGGGTGAAAGGCCATGCCGAAGCAGTGCTGGAGGCGGTCCGCGCGCTCTGAGGCGCCACCGATCTGGCCAACGCCGCGCAGTGCATTAGGGGCATAAGACATATATGCGGTTGGCTGACACCGTTGGTCACTAGCGCGCCCGCGACGGCAAAACTTTGTTAACCCTAATAATGTGTAATCGGGCTTCGTTGGTGTCGTAACGAAAGCTTGGTCCCGTGAACCTAACCGGTCAGTCAGCGGTCTTCGGCAGGCGCAAGGAGCCGCATACGGTCATCATTGCGCGGGGCAATGAAATACGGCATTTCACCATCCGGCCGTGGCTCGTCGCCTTTCTCGGCTCGGCACTGGCGGCGATCGCCACCGGCTATCTCTTGGCGACCTCCTATCTCGTACTGCGCGACGATCTGATCGGCGCCACCACGGCCCGGCAGGCGCGCATGCAGCAGGCCTATGAAGATCGCATTTCCGCATTGCGCGCGCAGGTCGACCGCATCACCAGCCGCCAGCTTCTCGACCAAAAACTGATGGAAACCAAGGTCAGCGAATTGATCGAGCGGCAGAGCCAGCTCAGTCAGCGCCATGGCCGCCTCGGCCCGATTCTCGAGCGGGCTGAAAACGAGGTCGGCACGCTGCCAACCGCTGATGCCGCAGCGACAACAAAACCCGACGAACATGCCGAACTGACTGGCGGCGAGCCACTCGCCTATTCGGTCGCCAGCCTCGGTTCGGGCGACACCAGGCCATTCTCGCTGTGGTCGACACGCTCCGACCCGCTGCCCAGCGAAACGGCTGCGGACCGTGCCGACAAATTGTTCGTCTCGATCAATGATTCACTGAAGGCTATCGAAAGCCAGCAACTCACCCGCATCGAAACCCTGGCCGACAACGCCTACAAGAACGCCGATGCCATCACCCAGGCGCTGGAAGCGGCCGGTCTGCCGGTCGACAGTGATTTCGGCAAAAACGAAAGCGATGTCGGCGGACCGCTGATCCCGCTTGACAGCTCGATGATGTTCGACAGCAAGGTCAAGGAACTGGACGAGGCGCTGGATACGCTCGACCAGTTGAAGAAAGAGGCGCGGCGGCTGCCGCTCGCCAACCCGGCGCCGGGCCACTCCGTCACCAGCCCGTTCGGCGTGCGCACTGACCCCATCCTCGGCACCGCTGCCCTGCACTCGGGCATGGATTTCCGCGCGCCGGTCGGCATGGCAGCCAAGGTCACGGCGGCCGGAATCGTTACCAAGGCCGGCTGGAACGGCGGCTATGGCCGCATGGTCGAGGTCGATCACGGCAACGGCTTTGCCACGCGCTACGGCCATCTGAGCGAGATCGACGTTGCCGTCGGCCAAAAACTCGCAGCCGGCGACATCATTGGCAAAACCGGCAGCAGCGGCCGTTCGACCGGCCCGCACCTGCACTACGAAGTCCGCCACAATGGCGAGGCCATCGACCCGCTGCGCTTCCTGACCGTCGGCAAGAAGGTCGAGCAGTATCTGTAGGGTCAAGCCAGGCTGGTTGCTGCCCAACTTCGCCGCGCCCTGCCCGCTGGTTCCGCGATCCAGGGTCGCACCAAGCGCGGACCCGTGCCGACAAAACTGTCCCTGGGCTGAGGCAGATGCACGGCCACTGCGAAGCCCATCGAGCCATGGGCGTCATGGCCGCAGGCATGCATCACCTTATCGCCACATTGCGATTGACGGCCTCGCGGAGCCGACGATATCGACGGCCAGGCCGTAGCGGGCGACGTCGCGGAGTGTCTGATATCCCGTGCCCGGCCAGCATCGGCCTGAGATAAGCTCCCGTCCCAATCTTTCGGTTCGATAATTCGGGATGGCGGTGCAGATGACGGCGGATCTCGACCATCCGATCGAGAATTCCGGCATCGATGCGGGGGCGCGGCACCGCCCGGTGCTGCCGACCGGTCAGGATTTGACATGGATGTCTCGCGGGAATTTGGTCAGCGTCTCATGGCCGGTCTCGGTCACCAGAATGGTCTCGCTGATCTCGATGCCCCAGCCATCCATCCACATGCCAAGAATGGAGTGCAGGACGTTGCCGGGTTGCAGCGCGGTCTTGTCGCCGGGCCGCAGGCTGATCGTGTGCTCGCCCCAATCCGGGGGATAAGCGACGCCGATGGAGTAGCCGATGCGCGATTCCTTCTTCAGCCCGTAGCGCTGGATAACCTTGCGCCATGCGGCCTCGACCGCTTCGGCTGTGGTCCCCGGCCTGACCGCGTCGAGCACCGCATCCATGCCTTCGATCACCGCCTTTGCGGTGTCGGCGACACGGGCCGGCGTCTTGCCGAGCTGCATCGTTCGGGCGAGGCCTGCGGCATAGCGGCGGCAGACACCGGCAAGTTCGAGCGCAATCGTTTCGTCCTTGCCGAAGCGCCGATCGCTCCACATGATGTGCGGAGCCGATGCATTCTCGCCGCCGAGGATGGTCGGCGGCAGTGCCGTGATGTCGCCGGCGAAGTCTGGACTGCCGGCAATCTGCGCCGCCTGGATCGCGGCAATCGCATCGCATTCGCGCACGCCTGGCGCGATGACTTCGAAGGCCCGCGAAACCGCCGATTCGGCAAGTGTCGACGCCTTGCGCAGATAAGCAATTTCGGGCGCGGATTTGACGGCGCGGATCCAGTTCACCAGCAGATCGGCGTCGTGCCATTTCGCATTGGGCAGGCCGGCGACGAGCCGGGCATGCGCCTTCGGCGAGAAATAATAGGCTTCGAGCTCGATGCCGATATGTCTCGCGCCCCAGCCCTTGGCGACGATGCAGGCCGCTATCCAGTCCATCGGATGGCGATCGGCGCGCTGCACGTGGTCCTCGGGGAAGCCGACCACATTCTCCGGCTTCATCCAGGCCGTCAGCAAGCCGCCTGCCGCATCCATGGCGCGGCCGATCCAGACCGGCTCGGCCTCGTTTTCGATCGGGACAAGCACGATCTGCGGCGTGTAGAACGACCAGCCGTCATAGCCGGTGATGTAATGCTGGTTGGCGACATCGTTGACGACCAGCAGTTCCAGCCCACGCGCCGCCATCTCGGCGCGGATCTTCTTGAGCCGCCGCTGGTACTCATCGCGCGCAAAAGGCAATTCGATCATCGGTTTTCCTGCTGGATCACTGGTCGGGCGAGCCCCGCGCCCGCCTGACGTCATTCACCATTGCGGTGGTTTCAGCCCGGCTGCAATCGGCCAGCGCGGCGCATGGGACAGGTCCTGCACCGCGTCTGGGAACCATTCCGAATTATTTTTGAATTCCATTTGACTGAATAAATTGCCTGTGCAAGTCTTAGCCTTCCTAAAGGGCGCGGGACATGGCACTGCGGGGAACCAATCAGGAGTTCGGGCGGCCTTACAACCGGCGCATCGTGCTGGAGTCCATCCGCCTTCACGGTCCCATAGCTCGCGGCGACATTGCCGGCCGCGTTGGCCTCACCGTCCAGACCGTATCGACCATCGTTCGCGAACTCGAAGAGCATGGCTATGTGCTGTCGCTGCGCGAAGAGCCGCGCGGACGCGGGTTGCCGCCGGCGACGCTCAGGATCAACCCCGAGGGCGGCTATGCCGTCGGCGTCCACCTCACCCCGCTGGGGATCGACGCGGCGCTCATCAATCTCAGCGGCGATGTCATCGAGAGCATGCATCGCGAGGCGCCGCATGCGACGCCCGACCATGCCTTCGAGCTGATCGGCGCGATGGTGCCCGAGCTGACCGCGCTGCGGCCCGGCGGACGCGTGCTCGGCATCGGCATGGCGCTGCCTGGACCGTTCGGCGTGGAGTCGATGAGCTTCGTCGGCCCGACGACCATGGCCGGCTGGAAGGATGTCGCGCTGCCGGAACGGCTGGCGGCGTCGACCGGGCTGCCGGCCTTCTTCGAAACCGACATGGCGGCGGCGGCCATGGGCGAACGGCTTTATGGTCTCGGCTCCGGTTATTCCGAATACTACTACCTCTATTTCGGCGTCGGCCTCGGCGGCGTCATCGTGCATGACGGCGCGGTGATGCGCGGCGCCTGGGGCAATGCCGGCGAAATCGGACACATCCCTGCCGTTCCCGGTGGCGAGCCTTGCCCATGCGGTAACAGCGGCTGCCTCGAACGGTATCTCTCGCTCGAAGCACGTCGCCGCCGCAACATCAGCGACGCCGCCTGGGTGGCCGAAGTCGCGCCGATCTTCCGCAACGCCATCGTCACCATCGAGAATATATTCGACCCTGAAACCGTCATCCTCGGCGGGCTTGCGCCCACGGACCTGCTGGAAAGACTGGTCAGCGCGGCGGCACAGCTTCCCAATTCGATCTCGGCGCGGCGCGACCGCAAGACACCGCGCGTGATGGTTGCGACCGGAGGCCAGCATTCGGTGCTGCGCGGCGCTGCCGCATTGGCCGTTTCCGGCGTGCTCTCGCCGCGCTTCGGCCAGATGTTCATCGCCGAGCGCGAGCGCCGGTCAGACCTCATGCACAGCAAGGGAGTGGCAGCATGACCGAACCGCTGCTGGTACTCGAAAACGTCACCAAGAATTATGGCGCCATCCATGCGCTGAGAGGCATCAGCTTCTCGATCGGCAAGGGCGAGGTCGTGGCGCTGCTCGGCGACAATGGCGCCGGCAAGTCGACGCTGGTCAAGATCATCGCCGGCGGCCTCGAGCCGAGCTCCGGCCGCATGCTGTTCGAGGGCAAGGAATTCCTGGCGAAGACGCCGGCCGAGGCGAAGGCTGCCGGTATCGAGACCGTCTACCAGGACCTGTCGCTGTGCACCAATGTCGACGTCGTCGCCAATTTCTTCATGGGCCGCGAGATCACCCGCAAGGTTCTCGGCATTCCGATCCTCGACGAACGCGCCATGGAGGCGGTGGTCGGCAAGGCGCTGGCAAGTGCCGGCACCCGCATCCCGTCGCTGCGCACCAATGTCGAGCACCTCTCGGGTGGCCAGCGCCAGGCCATCGAGCTCAACCGCTTCGTCCATTGGGGCGGCAAGCTGGTGCTGCTGGACGAGCCGTTCGCGGCACTCGGCGTCGAGCAGACCAGGCGCGGTCTCGAGATGATCCGCCAGGTGGCCAACCAGGGCATCGGCGTCGTGATCATCACCCACATCATGCAACAGGCCTTCCAGGTTGCCGACCGGATCGTGGTGATCCGGCAAGGCGTCGTGGCCGGCGATGTCGCACGCAACAAAACAAGTCCCGATGCGGTGATCAACATGATCACCGGTGAGACGCTTGCCGGTGCCGGACCGGCAAGTTGAGGGACAAAAGAGGGGTCCGGTATAAAAGAGGAGCGAACGACATGAAGCGAATACTGGTTCTTGTCTTCGGTATCCTGGCACTGGCTCTTGCCTCGCTCACGCCGGCAATGTCCCAGACCAAGGGCACCGTCTATTATATGGTCCCGACCCTGCTCGATGAATTCCAGACCGGCTCGGTGAGCGCGCTGGAGCTGTTCCTCAAGCAGGTCGGCTATGAGGTGAAAACACTCAACGCCGACAACAAGACCGACGCGCAGCAATCGCAGATGAACGACGTCATTGCGCTGAAGCCGGCGGCGATCATCCTGGCCGCCGTCGATTTCAACGCGCTGAAGCCGTCCATCGAAGCGGCGCGTGCGGCCGGCATCCCGGTGGTCGAGTTCGACCGCCAGATCACCTCGACCCCGTCCGATTTCACCTCGGTGGCGGGCACGGTCGAGATCGGCTACGTCGCCGCCGAGCAGGCGCAAAAGCTTCTGACCGCCAAGAACGGTTCTGTGAAGGGCAAGATCCTGCAGGTGCTCGGCGATCCCGGCGATCCCTACACGCTCGACATCCAGAAGGGTTTCGAGGAGAAGTTGAAGGCGTTTCCTGACGTCAAGATCATCTCGCTGCCGGCCATGCAATGGGAAGCCAGCAACGCCGGCACGATCGTTGCCGACCAGATGCTCGCCAACCCCGACATCGACCTGATCTTCAGCCATGCCGCGCACCTGTCGGTCGCAGCCGTCGCCTCGCTCGAGGCCGCCGGCAAGAAGCCGGGCGACGTCATGCTGATGAGCTCGAACGGCGCTCCGGTCGGTCTCGACCTGATCCGCAAGGGCTGGCTCAATGTCGAAGTCGAGCAACCGCTCTACGCGCAGGCCGCAGCCGTCGCCATGTTCATGGACAAGATCGCCGGCAAGCAGGAAATCAAGCCTGGCGAGTATGACGTGCTCGGCTTGAAGTCGACCGTGACCAAGGAGAGCTGGGGCCCCAACATCAAGATCCCGGGCGCCGCCATCACCAAGGAAAACGTCGACAATCCGGCCTTCTGGGGCAACCAGAAGCCGCCGACGGACACGATCAAGTCTGTCGAATAGTCGCTTAGCGAAGCGCTCCGGGTCGTTGCGGCCCGGAGCCTGCCCTTTCACGACGCCGCGACCCAGGACGCCGTGGCGAACCTAAACCCGCGCCTGAACCCGACGAAATCGAGTTGATTTCTCAGCCTGATTTTCTCGAGGGGCGCCAACCGGATCAGCCCATGAACCCGCGCAGCCGCAAAGCCCTGGAGTTCGTCCTCGACAACCTCGTCTGGTTCATGCTGATCTTTGTGCTGGTTGTCTTTTCCATCTTCGTCCCCAACTACTTCCAGCTCGGCATCTTCGCCAACATCATCGAGGCCTCGAGCGTTCTCGGCGTGATGTCGATCGGCCTGTCGCTGGTCATCATTGCCGGCCATATGGACCTGTCGGTGGAATCGGTGGCCGCACTCAGCGCCATGGCGGTCGGCATCCTGTTCTGCTCGTCGGGCATCGGCATGGGCATACAGCTCAATCCGCAGTGGCTGATGGTTCCGGTTTCGCTGCTGGTTGCGCTCGCCGTCGGCGGCCTCATCGGCGCCTTCAACGGCTATCTCGTGGTCAAGGTGAAGATGAGCGCCTTCATCATCACGCTGGCGTCCTACATCTGGGTGCGCGGCCTGGTTCTGGTGATTTCCGGCGGCCGCTCGGCACAGGATCTGGCGCCGGCCATCCGCTGGTTCGGCATCCAGCGGCTGGCGGGCCTGCCGCTGACCGCCTGGATCGCCGTCGCCTGTTTCGTCCTGTTCTCGCTGATCATGGCCAAGACGCCGTTCGGCCGCCACCTCGTGATGATCGGCGGCAACGAGACCGCGACCTTCCGCGCCGGCATCCGCGTCAACCGCAATCTGATCATCGCCTTCGTACTTGCCGGCGCCATTGCCGGCCTCGCCGGCTGGCTGCTCGCCATCCGCACCTCGGGCGCCACCGCCAATCTCGGGACCGGGCTGTTGTTCAACGCCTTTGCCGCCGTCGTCATCGGCGGCGTCAGCCTGAAAGGCGGTGTCGGCACCTTGCCCGGCGTCTATGCCGGCGTGCTTTTGCTCTCCTCCATCAACACGGCGATCAATCTGATGGGCCTGCCGGCCAATTTCACCCAGGTGATCCACGGCCTTTTGGTGCTCGCCGCCGTGCTGCTCGACGCCTTCAAGCAAACCATTCGCCAAAGACTCGCATGACAGGACAGCTCACATGACCGGACGGCTGCAAGACAAGGTCGCGCTTATCGTCGGCAGCGCGCGCGGCATCGGCAAGGGCATTGCGCTGCGCTTTGCCGAGGAAGGCGCAAGGCTGGTCCTGGCCGACAGCGATGCCGAAGCCGGCCAGGCGACCGCGGACGAGCTCGACGGCGCGGATTTCATTCGCACCGACATCTCGCAAATGGCCGATGCAGAAGCTGCGGTGGCGCTGGCGCTGAGCCGCCATGGCCGCCTCGACATCGTCGTGCAGAATGCCGGCATCTACCCCTGGCAGCTGATCGAAAACACCAGCCCGGACGACTGGGACCGGGTGATGGCGGTCAATCTGCGCGGCACCTTCAATGCCACGCTGGCGGCGCTGGCGCCGATGAAGGTGCAAGGTTACGGGCGCATGCTCTACACCTCGTCGATCACCGGTCCGCACGTCACCAGCCCCGGCCACGGCCACTATGCCGCCAGCAAGGCCGGCATCAACGGCTTCATCCGCTCGGCGGCGCTGGAATTTTCGGGCTACGGCATCACCGTCAACGGCGTCGAGCCCGGCAACATCCTGACCGAAGCGATCGAGCTGCATCGCGGCGCCGCCTACATCAAGAACATGGAGGATTCGATCCCGCTCGGACGCCTCGGCAGTCCGCGCGACGTCGCCAACGCCTTCCTGTTCCTCGCCTCCGACGATGCCAGCTACATCACCGGCACCACCATCGTCGTCGACGGCGGCCAGTTGCTGCCCGAAGGCAAGGATTTCCGGCTGCTGCCGCCGTGATCAGCCGGATTTCTTGTACAGCAGCAACTCAGGCCGGTACTCGAAGTGCATGGTGTCGTAGTGATACCAGCGCCCGCCCCAGATGAAGCCGTTTTTCTCGAACAATTTCACGATTTCCAGCGGAATCCGGTTCTTGAAGGGAATGTGGGCCTTCGGGTTGGTTTTGTTCCTGTTGTTGTACCAATAGTCGGAGAAGCCGACATTGATATCGAAGGCCGCTCCGAACGAGTGAACGCTCAACCGGTCGGTGCCGGCGATCGGCCGCCAGACAAAGCCGCCGCCGGGCTTGAGCCCGTAACGGCTCAGCTCCGCGGGCATCGCCTCAAGCGCAGCGGAGACCTTGCCCAGCTTGCCGAGCTTCGGCAACCATTTGACGTTGGCGATGTGCTTGCCCACCTCGGCGGCACTTGCCCCGTAGAGCTTCTCGAAGAAAGGTTCATTGCGGATGCGGCCGGGGTCGAAATCCTCCGCCGGGACCGGGGCGCCCTCCGCTGCTCCGGGATAGACGTAGCGAAACATGTCTTCGATGTCGGGGCTCTCCAGCAGCGCGTCGGCGTCGCGCGCCTTGCCGTCGTTCCACACCATGGTGGTGCCGTCGGTCCAGGTCAGGACATTGCCCGAAATGGTGAAAAGGCCGGGATAGGCCTTGAGCAAGGCTGCCTTGGCGGCGGGCTGGTCGACGCCGTCGCCCACATTCCCCGCATAGGCGAAGCGCCCAATACCAGAGATTGCCAATGCCAATAGCAGCTGTAACATCAGCCGCCGTGGATGGTCGATCATTGTGCTGCCTCCGCGAGGGCTTTCATTCATCGTGCATTTAACAAGGCAGCTGTACCATGCTGGTCGAATCGAACGGGAGACAAAATCATGTCAAAAACCTTCACTGCTTTGATCCGGATGACGTTTACATTCATTTGCCTGGTCGGCCTGGCCTCGTCAGTTTCTATCCTTTTCCCCGCCACCGCGTCGGCCCAGCGCATGCAGAAATGCGCCGATGAAGGCGGCACGTGCCGCCTGCCCTACCCCTCGGAAGTGGTCTACGGCGCGCGCGGCCAGACCACTTCGCGCTTCATCGATCGTCGTGCCGTGCCGTGTACGAATCGCGTCTTTGGCGACCCGGCGCCTGGCCGCGACAAGGCTTGCTACATCGTGAGGCGCGGCGGCGGTAACGACTATGGCGACAATGATGACGACGGCGACAATTACGGCGATGATGATTACGGCCAGGGCCGCGGCAGATGGGTGGCCTGCGCCCGGGAGAATCAGTTCTGTGATTTCCGTGGCCGCCAAGTGGTCAGATACGGAGCGCGCGGTCGGTTCACGCAAGGCGTTTTCAGGAACGGCGTGCGCTGCGGCAACGATGCCTTTGACGAGAATCCCGCTCCCCGTGCGAAGAAGACCTGCTACATCAGGAAGTAGACTGGTGCCGGCATGAAAGGGGGTGCGGCTTTGAGGCCGCGCCCGGAATCCGGGATCTTGGTGGGCGATGACGGGCTCGAACCGCCGACATCTTCGGTGTAAACGAAGCGCTCTACCAACTGAGCTAATCGCCCGCTCCGGCCGGACCTTTAAGCGGTCGCAACCGGCTTCGCAAGGCCAAATGAACAGCTGCGAGCTTAGCCGCACAGTGGTTTTCGCGGGCAAAGTGCCGCCTGTCAAAAAACCTTCTCCTGTTTGCGTCTATGCTGTCCAGCTGCGCTTGACACCCGGTGGCGAACCCCTTATCCACCGCCCCAACGACGAACACGGCTGATACGTGCTCGTCCAATGCGCGGGTGTAGCTCAGTTGGTTAGAGTGCCGGCCTGTCACGCCGGAGGTCGCGGGTTCGAGCCCCGTCACTCGCGCCATTAATTTCAAGGGGTTAGCTACCGCCCCTTGAAAAGTTTCAACTCTCATTCTGCGGAGAGTTTCAACTTTCTGTATTCGTTCCGTTCCAGGCCAAGCAGCTTTCTGCCCTTGCGGCGGCTGGCGTCAGCTGAGCGGACGGCGGCCAGATTGACCGGCATATAGGTCTTCTGCAGCGCCTTGTTCCCGTCGATCGAATTGCCCATCTTGGCCGAGATTGCCTCGACCGACGCGCCTCCGGCATTTGCCTCGACCGCGCCGGAACGCCGCATGTCCATCAGCCGCCGCTTCTCCGATGTCCCGAACACCAGCGTGCGCAGATCGGCAAAGTCGTCGACCAGAGAATCCTTGGTGTAAGGCACGCCGGCGCGCGGCCGGCCGCCCTTCGGGCCCGGCGCGAAACCGCGCGAGCGAAAGATCGGCGCATCGTCAAGCAGGGTGACGCCTAGTGATTCGACATAGGCCAGCACCAGGCGCTGCGTGCGTGACGACAGCGTGCCGAAAGCCGCCTCGCCACTCTTGCTGCGTGCAATCAGAAAACCCCATTCCTGTGCTGTCTGCATTGCCTGCGCCGGTGTGAGCGTGCGCACGTCGACGGGTGAGAAGCTCGTGTCCCACGCAACGGCGATGATGCAGGCCAGTCCGCGGTAGCCGGCGCGCCAGGCGCCCTTGACCATGCGCACCGCCTCGCCTGCCGTCCAGGTCTGGTGGCGCGGTGGTGGCGTCTGGCGGCGGATCGCCTGCGATGGGTCGGAGCCGGGCGGGCATAGCTTCATGCCGGCCATGACATTATAGAGCGAACGCCACGTCTTTACGGCACGGTAGGCGATGTCGACACCTTTGACCCGGAGCAGACGGCCATACCAGTCGTCGAGCAGCTCGAGGGTGATGTCGGCTGGCGGCAGGTCGGCGAAGTACGGCTCGATGAAGGTCCAGCCGCGTTCCCAATCCTCGCGGGTGCGCGGTGGCTTGCGCTTCCATGCATCCATGCGGCGATAGCGTGCAAAGGCGTCTCCGATGGAATCCTTTGGCCATACATGCAGGCGCGACGGCTCCTTGCCCTTGCGGAGTTCCTGCCAGCGGTCTTCCCACTCCCTGGCTATCGTCCAAGCCTCAGGCCCGTCGATTCCACAGGAAATGCATCTGAAGCCAGCTTCGACCATCTTCGGCGTCGGCAGCCAGTAGCCGTACCTGCCCTTACGGATGACGTAGTGCTTCAACTTGATCTTACCCAAGCGTCGCCAGCCTCGCTCTTGCAATGTCAATGCTAGACTGCCCGCCGGATCCCGATCCTGCAAGACCCGAGCGTCGATCGAGCCAGGAGTCGATCGCAACCATGTCGTAGTTGCCGGTGATTGGGCAGGCCTTGGGAAAGCCTTGATCCTGCAACGCGGGCAGCAATTCCATGAATTCCCGCAGCGTCAGGTGGAGATAACGCGCCGCCTTGACCGCCGGCACGAGCCGCGGCTGTACCGGGAAGCGGATAGATGACGGTTGTAATGTGTGGGTTTGGCTCATGGCACCAAAACTCTATCCACCGTCCATCGGGACAGCGGATGGGCGCTTGTCGTTGAGCGGGTGTGAATTTCGCCCGTGTCAGCACCTCCGCCGCACAGCATGCGATTTTCCTACTCCGTGATCTCGTTATTCCTGCATCGAGGGTGAATGAGAACTTAGAATAACGGCCTTTTTCCCCCATGCCTATTCGTCCAATCCTTAATTCGCAGAATCGGCGGCCACAGGGCGAGAATACTTATAATCGGCGGCTTCAAAGCCGCTACGCCCGGGCAACCCGGATACCCTCGGCGATGTTGACGCCACTACCCATCAGGTCGCCATCGTGCTCCTGCACGACGTCACCCAGGTGAATGCCAATCCGGAACTCAATGCGACGATATCGGGCACCCCGGCACTGTGCTTAGCAATAGCGTTTTGACGCGCGCAGCGGACTGCTTCCACAACGCTGCTGAACTCGAAAGCTGTGACAATGAAAAGTCCGCCACCGTGAGCCAGACCAGAAAACTCATATTTTAGCACCTGCGAAACAAAGCTCGCTATTCCGCGTTGAGGCTCGTCGAACAACGGAGCTTCACGAATGGATCCGGCAACTGCAGCTGTGATGATTTTGCTTTCTTGCAGTCCCGCCCAGGGAGTCTGCAAGCCACTCGATACATCACCGTCCATGTTCGGATCCCTTGAGACATGCGAGTTGGCGTTAGCCGTGAGGCTCGAGGGCGCTCCCAACGGGGAGATCGTGGGGCGATGCAGTTCGATTGATCCCTCCGCTACAGGTTCCGTTCCAGCCGGGTATAGCACGATTGTCGTCACGCGGGGCACAGGGGCGGGTGCGGTGAGCAGTCGCTACATCGTGCCACACAAAAACTGAAGCCAGCCACCGTGAGGCAGCGGGCTATTCATTCTCGACCGGACAATTATAGGCCTTGCCCTCCCTCTATGAAGCCATACTCGGCATCGATGGCTTCGCGCTCGTCGTCCGCTTCGCCATCGTCGTCGCCTTCCCTGTCATCGGTCCCGTTGACTTCGATGCCACCGGCCAGACAGGGTTCGAGATCCGGGTCGGGCTCTACGAAGTCGAGCAGCTACATCAGGCGTTCTTCATCTTCGATCGAGCGACGGACCGCCATGTCCGAAAGGCAGAGGTTCGTGGCTGGATAGCGAAGAATCGCACACGGCTTTCCTTCATTCGCATGGTTCGCAGAGATTAGCATTATCGCCTACTCTCATCTCGTCCGACGTCGTCTCCCTGAAAGCAGCGCCGGTTAGGCTCGGCGCCCTTCTTGGTTTCTCCCCGTATGTCAAAAGGAGGTCGCCGGGCCTTGCCAGGCCCCGCTGCTCATCGCTTGCGGGGTGTCCTGATGACTGAGCTTGGCCCCGTGGCCTAACGGCCAGAACCAAACGTTCCGAAAAGCTTTCCCAGGCTGGCGGCAGCCGAAGGGCTGCAGAAGAGGGATCGTCAGACCGCTCCTGGCGCACCACAGCGACACCACCAAGCTGTAAGTCAGGTCCATCGGCCCTGCTGATGAGTGCCCTTGGACAGATGGATTGCGTTTGCCACGAAAAAGGAATCGTACCGGCCCGTTCTCAGCACATCAGCCGGAACGGGCCATGGGCAGAAGCAGCCAACTGGCTAAAATCGCAAGACGACCGAAGGACCACGTCGGCGATAGCACCGGACCCGACGGCGCCCGTGTCGCCAGTAACTACGGCAGACTCTTCTCCAGCCGCGCCGGCGGCGGCGGCGCCGGTGGTAGTAATCTGGGTCGTAGTCTGGGTCGTAATCTTGGTCGTAATCTTGGTCGTAGTAGCGCCGATGGTTGACCGGCTCCACTTCCGCGTGAGTACCTTCGTTGTCGAAGGCGTCTGGCGCGTCGAGTTCTTCGAGAATGCCGCTTTTTGCCGCTGGAACACCGGCCAATGCGTTGATAGGCCGGACCGCGCTTGCAAAGGCTGCTGCCCCTGCAACGCCAAATATCGCTGTCAAAAAGGATCGCCGATCCATAGTAAACCTCCCAAGTTACATGAGCTGAACGAAGCGCCCCGCCTGCTGAAGGAGCAGGCCCAGCGCACGGTAAAATAGAGGATTCGCCAGCCGCTCAAGCAACTCGCGAATCCTATCAGCGCAGGAAGGGACCTGGCTGCGCCGATCCAAGACATGTCAGCTAAGGACGACCGCCATTACCAGAAAGGTAACGGCTGTTGCAAAAATCGGTGCGAGCAACCATCGCGCCTGGCCAACACTTTGATCCATTTGTTCTCTCCCGTTGTGGAGAACCAACTGGCTGAAGCCCTAATCCGTTCCGCCTAGTCCAAAGGTAAGACCATTGCGTTGTACGGTCGGACTTTAGACCAATCGGATTAGACAAAGGTGCGTAGGCGGGAACGTTTACCCCGGTTCAAAGTTGGTTGCCGGGCAGTGCGGGACGATGGTCGTCGTGTGCCGGTCCTTGCAGGAGAGAAGATATGAAGATGCACTTTGTGAACACCGCCGCAGCCATGTTGCTCTTGGCGGGGATCGGCTCCGCCGCCGCTGACGACATTATCATCCAGCCGGAACAGGACACGGTCATCCGTGAGTATGTCAAGAAGCAGCCCTTGGCTTCGGTGAACCTTCCCGGCGTGGAATTGAACGTCGGGACAGCTCTGCCGGAAACTGTGGAGATCCACGAGGTCCCGAACGTCAAATACCGTTACGTGGTGGTCGACAACCGCACGGTCCTGGTAGATCCGGGCACCCGCAAGATCGTGAAAGTTTACGACTGAGATTTCGAACGAACCCACGCTCGCCACCCTTGGGTGGCGAGTGTGTGCATTCAAACGCTACTCAGCCGGACAACTCAAATTGCCACTCAGCTGGACAATGAACATGACGAACCCTGAACTCGAGAGGACGCAAGCCCTGGTTGCCCGCTTGGCTGATCTCCAAGCAAGAATGCAGGCAGCACGTCTTGTTGGTGCCGAGGTAACAACCGTCCGAAAGGTTGCAGCCACAATCGATGACGGCTTGCGACAGGCCGGCCTCACACCGTTAGAAATCGCATAAGGTCAAGGGGAACAGTTTAGCGATACTAAATGTTCGACTGGCTATGGACAGCCGAACCGTACTCTCAGCAGATCAAGTCAGAGCAGCACGAGCCCTACTGAACTGGCCGCGTGTGCGACTTGCCGCCAAGGCCAATCTTAGCGAGATGGTGATCAGCGATCTTGAGAACGGATACAGGAAACCGCGGCCCCACAACATCGCCGCCATCCGCAAAGCGTTTGAGGATGCCGGAATCGTTTTCACCGTCCAAGGCACTCCATCGCTAGCCCGCTCAGAAGGTGATAGCGGCCTAGCCGCCGATAATAGACGGTGGCGGGGCCGGGAGAAAAAAGGATAGCGGGGAAAAGCCCGTGTACCCACTGCACCCGATCTCTAAAGCGGCCGCTAACAAGGGCGGTTGTTCACTGACTTTGTGCTGGCGCTCACCTTTCTAAGGTGCCGCTCGAATATGGCCAGCTTCTCTTCGTAGCCGATCCGCACTCTGGACCTGCAACTATCGCATTTGAAACCGGCAATCGTTTTCAGCCAGGATCCCCTTCTCACCATACGGCGTGAACAGGAGGGGCATTGGAATTCTAAAGGTACGTCGCGCAGTTCATTTGATAGAGGCGCTGTGCATGTTCTCCTCAGCGGCACGGCCACTGCAACAAAGTAGAAGGAGAAATGTTTCCGCTTCGGCCATTTACGCGGAGCAATCAGACCTAAGTCCAAATGCTGAAGGGGGCAGGCAAGCTGTTCCTTGCCCTTCGATCCGGATCGTCTCCGTGGCCTCACCATACTCGGCCGTAGCTCAAAGGCTCGTATCACCGGCCAGAACGCGCAGTTCATCCAGTGGAATGGGACAGGACCGGCAAAGCCTCGCGACCGAACTTCTCGAGATTAGACGGATCCGTTGGCCTTCCTCAGAGGCCATGGCATAAGATTCGAGCTCGATCGGCTGTCTTCCTTGCCCTTCTCTATAACGCGGACCAGCCGTTCTCAGCAGGCTTCGGCCACTCCACACTGTCTGAGTTTGTGTTCTGAACTGTGCCGCCCATCGCAGTTCCCTCCACCTCCAACAGGCTAATTACGGATTATAAGACCTGGGGAATCGATCTTTCAGGTGGAATCCGCATTAGCGCTGGATGTTGCATCGCGGCGCGGAGGGGTTTTATTAGCTCCCCCTCATCTTGACGCTGGCGCCGGCTGCTCCAAAGTCTTGGGCATGGCTCGGGGAAGTATCAAAGTTGGCGACGAGGTCGCAGTCACGGCGATTGTGCGCGGCCGCGTGACGCCCGATCGCATAAGCGTGACGATCCCCTCCTACGACTTCCCGCATTCTGTTGTCGATTCGACTTCGAAGGCTGTGATTGGCCAGCATATGAAATTGATCGGCCCTGTCACACGCATCGACGGGGACAAGGTAACCGTCAGCCTCCGGCCATTGGTGACTGTCGAGGCCGAGCACGTGCGCCTGGTCGAAAGCCACGTGGCGCTTCCGCGAGCGCGAAAAAGGCCGCTCGTTGACAAAGTTTAACTTGCCTGCCCACCCAAGGAACGGCCAGTGAAACTTTACCCATCACCTCCCGCTAGCTGCCGGCGCGTTGCGATATCGGCGCAGTAGACGGGTTGGCATTTTCCGAACTTTCCGCCATGTCGTCGCGATGACGTTGGCGAAGGCGCTTCAGCAGATCGCGTGAGGCTTGGATCGCCCTGCGCGATTGATCCATGTTCTGGCGAAACGTGGCGCGTTCCTCCATGGACTTCTGCCACTTCAGCAAGGTAGCCGTAGTCGCAGTAGCCGCTTGAGCGATTTCTATGGGCGTTGCAACCATCGCATCCTCCCAAAAAGGCAATGGTAAACGCAATCTCTATAGGCCCAACGAAGCCCTTTCTTCAATCAAAAACGACCATACGGCATACGCCAAATGGCTATTCGGCGGGCCGCTCGACGGCGGCTTCGTCGACCTCGGCTTCCATCTCGTCTTTGACGGTCTTGGTCTTACCAAAACCAGCCATCGCCACACCGTCAAAGCCCTGCAGCCACGCATCGGCATGTTCCTGCCAGTAAGCTGGCGCCTCACGCTCCTTGCCATCCTTGCGCGCTTGGGCGCCGTACATCCAGGCGTAGGTGGCGCGCTATTTCTTAGGCACGGCCATTTCCATCATCCTCCCAGAAATCCAGCAGCCTTGCGTGCCGCAGCTTCTCATCGCCTTTTCCTAAGAAAGGAGAGGGTCTGTGGACAGCTGTGGCTCTATCCGGCGTAAGTTGCCAGACCGCTACGCTGGCGAGGGCAAGGCCCGCTGCGCCTTCGATTGCTCGCGATATGGTATCGAACAGCCGTGGCCTGCTGTCGAAAAAATGCACCAGGCGCTCCCGAAACAAGATCGACAGTACCGCCACGCTGGACAGCGTTAGGGCCACGCCCACCATCATGGTGATTGCGAACAGAATTCCAGCTCCCGGCACCCCTCTGGAAATCGCGAAGGTCATGACAAAAAGGGTCAGCGGGCACGGAATCAAACCGCGCGCCAGGTCTAGGCAGGATCGCTGCGCCTCGAACATGCCAAGCACGGATGCAAGATGCCCCTGTGCGCGCTTTAAGCGCTTCACGATAGCCGGATGAGAACTATGGATGCCTTCGGACATGCCCACCGGTATCCCCCCAGGGAGGATGCGTCAAGTATGATGTGAGCGCAGATCGGCTCTTGATCAGCCACCCCGCAGAGCGTGTATCCATGGCGCTGAATGGTTCCGGAAATTGGAATCTGGGCTTGAAAGGGCTGGCCCCTGTGCAATACAGGAACCAGCCATTAATCCTACCAACTCAATGAACCGTCCAACTTTATGGGGTCAGTTCACGACCGGGCCTTTCTTTGCGTGGTGAAACTGAAGAAGCCCGTCGGTCCGATCAGCGGGCTTTGTGATGAGGATGGCCCGCGCCTGCTTCCGAGGCTGCGCGGGCCGACCATGGACGCATCTTGGTCACCGGCCGGACCGCTGAAGAACGAGCCGGGTGTGACCGAACTGCCTTGGAGCGGGAATGTTCCCGGCTGACGCAAAAAGCCCGCCAGCATGAGCCGGCGGGCAATCGATCTGGAGTAGCTGGACTCATCCAGCATAGTTCAACGACGGCGGAAGGTTCGGTAGCAACCCGCGCTCGTCGCTCCCCAAGGATCCAGGGAGCGGCGAGTTGTTGCCCTGCGAGCGCGACACAGAAACTTCGCCGCGCCATGAAAGGACGGCGTGGAGCGCGCAAGCTCTGCAACAAGCTGCCGGCGCTCTGGGAGGTCTGTCCGCTTTTCGGATTGCCAGTGCCAGTCCAGACCAGCACCCTGCCTGGTGAGCGTAATCCCGCAATTGCCTGCGCTGAAGGCGGCGTAGGGCCGCCCATTGGGCGAGACTGGACTTCTAGACTGGAAGCCACCAATTCCTGCACCGCTTCGGGAACGGCCAACGGCACCATCTGCGCCGGATAGGGGCCGTCGATCCAGCCGTTCGCGGAGCGCTCGCTATCGGTTTGGCCGTTCAGGCTAGCCATTCGCGTCACTTCGCAGAAAGCCTCCCGGTTGGGCCTTATGCGGCACGTCCCAACCGAAATAGACCATGGCCGGCTAGGACGACGTCTGGAGAAACTGTTGCTCTCTCGTCGGCGTCTTCGAAAACGCTGTGATTATCGCCTCGAGCGATACATTCAAGGCGTTGGAAAAGGTCCTGCCCCTCTGCCAAATCGCTACGTAGTGATAGAGCGCGGACGGTTCCACTGGCCTTACTCCCAGCTGAAACGCCGCGTACTCACGTGCGATGATCTCGTTTGTGATCGAAATGCCCAGGCCAGCCGAAACGTATCCGGCTTCGTGACCGTTGCAATCGAATTCCACCAGTATGTCCGGCTCAACGCCGGCGAAGCGCAAGGCATTGAAGTTCATCTGGTGGGCGGCATACTGGGGATCGATATCGACGATCGTTTCGCCTGCCAGGTCTTGCGCCTCGATACAGGTCTGTTTTGAAAAGCGGTGGTCGGGATGAAAAATGCATACGTTTCGTGCCGACCCAAGCGGCGCCCATTCAAACAAGCCTGGATCCAGAGGCAGTCTCGAAATTCCAAGATCGGCGCGGCCGGCCAGGATGTGTTCGCCGATCTGCTCGTAGCTTCCAGAAATCGACCGGACATTCGAAGCGGTCTGTGAGCGGATAATCGCCACGACCTTGGGCAAGGTCACGAAACCGAAAACAGAAGGCGCGGCAATCGCGATCCGCTGCTTTTCCTCGTTCTTCATCGCGAAGATCGACGCTTCCAGCCGATCCAGGGACGTCAGGGCAAGTTCTACGTTTCGCAGAAGCTCCCAAGCTTCCTGCAAGGGGACGATGCGGTTGGCTGATCGCTTGAACAGTGTGATGCCGAGCGTGGTCTCGAGTTGCTTCACATGTTGACTGACGGCCGGCTGGCTTATCCCGAGCGCTGCCGCCGCCCGCCTTGTCGAACCGGCCCGCAACACTTCCCGGAAGACCTTCAGTTGACGGAGCTTGAGGTCGCTCTGCAACAACTCCATTCCCTGCGCGCCTTTCCCTGATAACCACCCGGCGGCAGACAACGCCAACCTGGGGAGCAACGAACTGCCTCAGTATATAACGACGCGTTATAGATAAAATAATAAAAGTTATAGATTGAGTGTGTAATTTCAAGCGTTAGAATTGGCCAGTATCTCAAGTTAACTCCACATTAGAAATATAACAACTCGCAACCTTGGGTTATATGGTTTGGTCTCGGCAATAAAGACCGACATATCCTGCGGCAATTGCGAGCCGAGGAAAGCGCCCCATGGGTGGTTTTACTACTCAGTTTGTTGTCGCACTTACCGTGACCATAAGCCTGGCTCTTGTCAGCGGCTGCCTGGGTACGGCATTCGGGCTGTTTTTGGCGATTTCGAAGGGCACGGCAAAGCCGCGCCTCAACGCGGTCGTGGCCGCCTACACCACAGTCGTCCGTGGTGTACCAGAACTTCTCGTTATCCTGCTCATCTACTTCGGCGGAACCACGCTCGCCAGCAAGATCGCCGGCCGGTATGTCGAGGTGAACGCATTCACCGCAGGGGTTATCGCGCTCTCGGTCATTTTCAGCGGTTATGCGACCGAAGTGTTTCGCGGCGCGATTGCGGCAGTGCCAGCGGGCCAAACCGAAGCGGCAAAGTCGCTTGGGCTGAACGCCTGGCAGCGCTGGATGTTCGTCATCGGTCCGCAGATGCTGCGGCTGGCGCTGCCTGCCTATGGCAATCTCTGGATTTCGCTCTTCAAGGATACCGCACTGGTCTCGATCGTCGGCCTGACCGACATCATGCGCGTTGCGTATGTGGGGGCCGGATCCTTGCGCGCACCATTGACTTTCTACCTTGCGGCCTCCGCTCTCTATCTCTCGCTGACCACCGTCACGTTGCTGTCGATCCGGCTGACTGAGCGGCGCTATCCGGCTCTCGGCCGGTAGGAGGGAAGGCCCATGAACCTCGGCTTGATATTTGACGCACTGGTTGTCTTGCCTTCGGGCGTTGGTCTCACTTTGACCCTGACGGTCTTGTCGCTGACGGCCGGATTTCTTCTTTCCGTGCCGCTGGCCTTCATCCGCGCGTTCGGACGTCCCGGCTTCTCGCTCGCGGTGCTCGCATACACCTATGTGATCCGCGGAACGCCGATGCTGGTTCAGCTCTTTCTGCTCTACTACGGCCTCGCTCAGATCGAGGCGGTGCGAACAAGCATCTTCTGGGTGATCCTGCGCGACCCCTTCTGGTGTGCCCTTCTGACATTTTCGCTGAACAGCGCGGCACACACCACCGAGATCCTGTGCCGCGGTCTCCAGTCCGTGCCGAAGGGTGTCACCGAGGCGGCCACATCTCTCGGCTTGAAACGCTTCCAGATCGCTCGCCTGGTCACCTTCCCGATCGCTTTCAGGATATCGCTCCCGGCCTACGGCAACGAGATCGTCGGGATGATCAAGGGCTCGTCGCTCGCGAGCACCGTGACGCTGCTTGAGATCACCGGCATGGCGAGACAGATGGTGTCGACCACGTTCGCGCCGTACGAAATCTTCATCGTCGCCGGAGCGATCTACCTATCGCTCACCTCGATCGCGGTGAAAGCGATCCAGTTGCTGGAGCGATGGCTGTCGACCGACGGCCATCCGGTTCGCCGACGAAAGGCGCGATTGCGCCCCGCCCTACCTGACCCAGAGATCACGACGCCCCTGCCCTGACGCCTAGGTTCTGGGCTCCCCTTTCCATCCAACCAACGAAGAGGTGCATCATGCGCATACCCCTGGCTATTGCTGTTTCTATCGTATCCCTGATGTCGGCAGTCCCGGCGAGCGCGCAAAGCGAGCGCGTCATATCGATTGCCGCTGAAGGCGCCTCGCCGCCCTGGGACGGCACCGACGCGAACGGTCAACTCTATGGCTACGATATCGATGTTGGGCAGGAGCTGTGCCGTCGGATCGAGATCAAATGTACCTTCGTCCCGCAGGATTGGGACGGGATCATCCCGGCACTGCTTGTCGGCAAGTTCGACGTGATCATGTCTGGCATGGCGATCACGGAAAAACGCAAGCAGTCGATCGCGTTCTCGATCCCCTACGCCACCGGCTTCAACCAGTTCGTGGTGCGCAAGGACCTGGGTCTCGACGCCGGCGACACCAAGGAAAAGGTCAACCTTTCGACCATCGGCGACAAAGAGAAGGCAACCATCGAGCGCCTCAGATCGACACTCGCCGGCAAGGCGATCGGAGCCTTGCGCTCGTCCAATTCGGAAGCAGTCGTGAAGGAAATGCTGGGCGATGTCGTGACCATTCGCAGTTATGACAGCCAGGACAACATGAAGCTCGATCTTGCCGCGGGTCGCATCGACGGCGGCCTCGCCGACTATTTCACCTGGCGCGATTTTCTGGAGACGCCTGCCGGCTCGGATGTGGTGTTTTTCGGCCCTGAACTGAAGGGTGGGCTCTGGGGGCCGGGCGTCGGCACCGGCATGCGCAAGGACGATACCGAGTTGCTCGCCAAGTTCAACGCGGCCATCGACGCGGCCACCAAGGATGGGACGATCAAAGCGCTGAGCCTGAAATGGTTCAAGAGCGATATCTCACCCGCCGTCTCCCAATAGGCGGCAACCGACTTCGACATTTGACGTGGCGCTGGCCGGAACGCCAGCGTCCCCTCCTTTAAGGCGAGCACCATGAAAGATTTCTGCGCGGTCGTTACCGGCCAATGCCTGATCAAGCACGACATCCGTGACGTAGTCAAAGACGAACGCTTCATCGCGGTTACAAACTTCCTGCGCCAAGGCGACATCGTCTTCACCAACTTCGAGTCGACGATCCTGGGCAAGCACGGCGGGTGGCCGACCAAGGGCAAATACTTCGGATATTCCAGGGCTGAAGTGCTCGACGCATTGCAGGCCATCGGTTTCAACGCGCTTGCGCTCGCAAACAACCACGCCTTCGATCTCGGCGCTGGCGGCATCCTGTCGACGCTGGAGGAGGTGGAAGCGCGCGGTTTCCTGCACGCCGGCATCGGGGCCAACGAGACGGACGCGAGGAAACCGGGCCGCCGCCAGCTGGGCGCGCCCAAGGTCGCGCTTCTTGCGATGGATGCGGGCCCTGGTCCCACCAACATGTATGCCGAAGACCGCACGGCCTTCCGACCGGCTCGGCCCGGCGTCAATCGTCTGAACACCGTCCGCAAGATAGGGGTGCCGGACGGACATTTCGGCAGACTGGCAAGGCTCGGCGCGCATTTGCAAAGCTCCCCCTTTGAACTGGCCAACTATGCGCAACCGGAGGACCCGGTAGAGGTGTCGGCCGGCAAGGAGATCAATTTCTACGGTACCGTATTCGCGCAGGCCGCCGATTTCGGCCGTCTGATCGAAGTCGATCAGCGGAGCGCGAGTGTCCATCTGTCCGCCATCCGGCACGCGGCGGCACAAGGCGATTTCGTCATTGCCTATCTGCACCACCATCATTGGGAACCAGGCTGGCAGGACGTGCCGCGCTGGGTGCAGACCTTTGCCAGGATGTGCATCGACGCCGGCGCCAACCTGTTCGTCAGCCACGGCGCTCCGGTGCTCCAGGCCGTGGAAATCTACAATGGCTCCCCAATCTTTTACGGCCTCGGAAACTTCCTGTTCCACGTCCACCCCGACGAAACCGAATGGGACCCACCGGAAGTCTGGCAAAGCATCGTCGCCGCGTGCTGCTATGATGCGAGCGGAAACCTCGCAGAAATAGATCTCCTCCCCGTCATGATCGGGGCCGAAACTCAGTCTCCCGGATCAGCAACGGACAGGCTGGTGCCCGTCGCCGTCACGGGAAGCGCGGCGCAAGACATCCTCGAGGGATTCGCGACCCGCTCGCGGGCGTTCGGCGTCGAAATCGAAGTGTCCTCGGCTTGCGGCCGCATCGCCCTGCCCGCTACCCGAAAATTTGGCTGACAGGCCCGACCGACTGTCAGACGGTCTTGCATTCGGCCGGCGCAGACTCGCCGGGTGTCTCGCGTTCCGCCTTCGTGTCTAGCAGGGCCAGTTCTTCTCCTAACGCTGAGATCAGGGACGAGACGCGACCGCGCACACGGGGCGGAAGTTTCACTAGCCCTTCAATCAGGCGCCGACCCTCCGCGCTGGCAATAAAATCCAGGCGCTCATCGACCGGGAGGGGCCGCGCCTCGACGCGGGCCTCATCGTTTCCCGGCAGCCCTTCGAAGAAGCGGCTGACAGGAACGCCGAGCGAGCTGGCGATCTCGTAGAGCATCGACGCGCTCACGCGATTCCGCGCGTTCTCGTATTTCTGGAGCTGCTGGAAACTGATGCCTATCGATCGGGCAAGCTGGGCCTGCGATACGTCCGATTGGACCCGAACCGTCGCAATCTGCCTGCCGACATGCTGATCGGCGGGATGAGGATCACTGTCGATCTTTGGCTTCTGCCCTGTCCGAAGGAGGACGAAGCGCTGCGGTTTCAACAAGGCTTTTCGATGCTCCATTAGCCAGCCGACAGAGAGTCTGTCGGTACGTTATCTGAAAGCCGAATCGCCATTTCGTATACCTTATAGGGTGTAAAAGAACCCTATCGGTAGCAAAGAAAATCTGCCTGCCAATTGTGGACCCATGGTCAGTCCACGACAGATTCGAGCCGCACGAGCTTTGCTGGGTTGGTCTCAGCAGGAACTCGCTGACAAGGCTATTGTTTCGCTTAACGCGCTGGTCCGGTTGGAAAACGGCAAGGTGGATTCCCGGATTAGCACTTTGCAGGCCATTGAAGCGGCCCTGACAAAAGCGGGGGTCGAATTCTTGTCTGTAGGGCAGAGAGGTGAAGGTGTCCGGCTCTTAAATCCTCGGGCTTGATAGTGAGTTTGGCGGTCTGGTTTCTGTTCAGGTCCTGCTGCTGAAGGCACACCCATCCAGTCTGTTCATGAGCCTGCCGACATCCGCACCGCGCGCTACTGCAGGACTAATTGATCGGCTCGCGCCCGGATCGCTGTAAGCAAATGCGCTTAGGCTGAGTCTCGCAGCTGCATTTGTCGTTCCCACAATTGCTCTCCTGCGGGTGACGAGAGACAAAGTCATGGTATTGTCGGAATCAGCCACGATCCGAACTCCACACAGCTTGGGTTGTGGCTAGGCCGAACGACGTGTTGTTGCACGACGTTCGGTCACGAAGAGTGAACCACATTACGTACATACCGTACATTACGGACACCGCTATTGTCAAACGTTCCTGATCCTGTCGACAACAAAACTGAACGCTTCGAGTTGCGGCTCTCGACCGACCTACTTGCTCGCGTAGACGAATGGCGTCGCACTCAGCCAGATCTTCCCACCAGATCGGAAGCGTTCCGGCGATTGGTGGAGGCTGGTCTAGCTTTGAAATAGGTTGCGGCCTGGTAGAAATCATCTCGAGTGCGCTTGGCGAGCAGAATATAACTCGCCTGGCCATTTTGCTAAGCTAGTACCCGTTGAACCGGGTGCGGTGGCCAAACGGCACCTGCGACGAGTGAAACTACCGAAAACGGGAGTCATGACCGAACCAGGTCGCGATATTTCGTCGTCCAGTCGCTTCGCCGCCCGCTGTCCTGGCCGTCTCGCGTACTGGCGCCTGGCACCCAGCCGCATGCATAGCTCGGCCATGCTGCTGAAAAGGCACCCTTGCTTCTCCACCCATGGCCCGAAATGGCCGCGCGGCAATGCCGCCTTGTTGCGCAGCGGCCAGCGCCCGATCGCTATCTTCTGATCGATGGACAGGTGGCCGCGTTCTGGGCATAGGCCTCGAAAGCGCCCCGGGGATTAAAGCGGTGCCGACACTGTTCCGAAATCCGCCGGAACGTCTAATATGCCCAGATGCAGGCGACACGCATCGCTTTTGGTCCGTTCGTACTCGATCCCGACATCGGGACGCTCCTGAAAGAGCAGATCCCGATCGTTGTTGGGCATCGTGGGCTGACGCTGCTTGCTGCGCTCACGGCCCGGCCCGGCGAGATCCTGACCAAGGCCGAACTGATGGACGCTGCCTGGCCGGGAACCGCCGTTGAGGAAGGCAACCTTACGGTCCAAATAGCGACACTGAGAAAGGCACTCGGTCCGGCTGACAACGGCGGCGAGTGGATCGCCACGGTGCCTCGCGTCGGCTACCGCTTCACCGGGACTGTCGAGCCGGTGGCGAGCGCATCCCGCAGAGCGATACCAGAGTCCGGCAAGCCGTCGATTGCGGTCCTGCCTTTTGCCAATTTGAGCGGCGATCAGGACCAGCAGTATCTCAGCGATGGCATAACCGAGGACATAATTACGGAGCTGGCCAGGTTCCGCTCCCTCCTTGTCATCGCGCGCAATTCATCTTTTCAGTTTCGCCATCCGGCATTGGACATTGCCGAAGCCCATCGCAAACTCGGAGTTCGCTACCTCGTCGAAGGCAGCATGCGAAAGCTCGGTGATCGCATTCGGATCACCACACAATTGATTGACGCCGCCACCGGCACCCACCTGTGGGCCCAACGGTACGACAGGGCCCTCGACGACATCTTCGCATTGCAAGACGAGGTTGCGGCTCTCATCGCCTCGATGGTCGAAGGCCGGGCGGAGGCCGATTCGACGAGCCGGACAAGACGCAAGCCTCCCGCCGATTGGGATGCATACGACTATTACCTGCAGGGGCGCGCGCAGTTCTACCGGTATGAACTGGACATGGCCGAGCCCCTATTCGTCCGGTGTGTCGAGCTCGATTCGACGTTCGCTCAAGGCCACGGCTTCCTCGCGCAGGCCCTCGTCGGCAGATTTTGGTACGACAACGATCCGCGGACGCTACAGAAGGCCTGGGAGTCGGCACGAACGGCGCTCGCTCTCGACAGGAGCGATGGCGTCTGTCACCAGAGCATGGGGCTGGTGCTTACGCACATGCGCCAGCACAGCGATGCGGGAGTGCATTTCGAGCAAGCGCGCTCGTTGAACCCGCTAGACATGAACATAGCGGGGGACTATGCAAGCTGGCTCAACTACGGCGGACGGGCCGAGATGGCGCTGAACGTGCTCGAAACTGCGCTCCTGCGCGACCCGTTACCTCCAATTTGGTTCTGGGAGGTGAAGGGCAGCTCCCTCTTCCTGCTTGGAAGGTACGTGGAGGCCATCAGTTCGTACCAGAAGGCCGGCGACCAATTCTTCATTCATGCGTTCCTCGCAGCGGCGTACGCACATTTGGGCGAGACGCAGAAGGCGCGCGTTGAAGTCGAGGAAGCACTGACGAGGAAACACGACCTGACTGTCCGGTTGTTTTCAGGTTTCCCGTTCGCCGACCAGGTTGCCCTCGAGCTTTTTATGTCAGGCTTCAGAAAGGCGGGTTTTCCCGCGTGAATGCACCTTCGGGAGCGCGCCGGTCAGGCCCGACAGCCGAATGCACCCCAACAGGCCATCGAACCCGCTTAACCGAGATCGAAGTCGAGGGCGTCGGCACGCATCGGCTTCCGCGCTAGCATTCCGCGCGTCTCGTCTTCTGGACTCTTTGTTGAAACAGTCGCATCCTCCCTGCGGGGAAGAGGGCGTGGACAAATACCGATACGACAATCGATCTGATCGCTGGCGAAAGCGAGCCGGTGCCAAGCATAGCCGTGCGCACCGATGGGCGAATGTGCCGCGGCGCCTGATTTTGGTGACTGCGGTAGCGGCTGGCGCTCTGGTCGCGCAAACCGCCATCCAGCACAGCGAAAGTTTGCCAGAGATCAATGCATCGAACTGGTTCGGCTCGAAGCCGGCGCCGATCGCCGGTGTCGCGTCTGTGATCGACGGCGACACGATCGAGATCCACGGACAGCGCATCCGCTTGAACGGCATCGATGCGCCCGAGAGTAAGCAATATTGCGACGACGGTAAGGGCTTCGAATACGCCTGCGGGCGCCATGCTGCCCAAGCCTTGCACGAGTTCCTGGCTGCATCGCGTCCGTTGCACTGCAGCTTTGTTAACCGAGACCGGTACGGCCGGCTTGTTGGGGATTGCGATCGCGCCGACGGTCGCAACGTCCAGAGCTGGCTTGTCGAGCGGGGCTTGGCACTAGATTGGCCGCGCTACAGCCACGGAGCCTACGCAGGACAGCAGGCGAAGGCCCAGGCAGCGAAGGTCGGTCTGTGGGCTGGGGCGTTTCAGGCACCATGGGATTGGCGCGCAGAGCATGCGAACGGCACCACCAAGCCGTCTGCAAAACAACCACTCGGCATGATGAGCAATGGGCAGGTGGCGCAGAGCTATTCTTGTCAGCCGCGGCGAACTTGTCCCCAGATCAGTTCGTGCGATGAGGCTAATTGGTACTTGGCCAACTGCTCTTGGGGCGGCAAGCTCGACCGCGACAAGGACGGCGTTCCTTGCGAGAGCCTTTGCTAAGTCGGCAGTGAGAGGGACATGGCATGATCGTTGTCGGCTTTGCCTTTTTGCCTCCACAGCGCACACCAAGGCGAACTCTGCGGTCGCCCAGAGCCTTCCGCAAGGCTACTAAGGCAATCAATCGGCCACCGCCGCCGAGAAACGCAGCGTCTGGCGCCGCAGCGACGAGTATAGGAGAATTCCGACCTTGGCCCGCTCAGCGTGCCTGAACTCCTGCGCAACTGAGGCAGAGCGATGTGCGGACGTTACACCAAATATCTGTCGTGGTCGGAAATCCACCGGCTCTACCGCCTGACTGCGCCGGCGGAGACGGGCCGCAACGACGAGCCCCGGTACAACATCGCGCCGACTCAGGATGTCCCATTCGTCACTGCCGGTGAGGATGGCAACCACCGGCTGCGTGAAGGGCGCTGGTGGCTGGTCCCTTTCTGGGCAAAGGAAATGCCCAAGGCGGCTATGTTCAATGCCAGGATTGAGGGCATCGATACAGCGCCCGCCTTCCGCGACGCCTACAAGTCCAAGCGCTGCCTGATCCCTGCCGATGGCTTCTACGAGTGGACGATATCGCCTGCCGACGGCAAGAAAGACCCTTGGCACATCTACCAGCCAGGCCACGCGCCTTTCTCGTTCGCCGGGCTTTGGGCTTACAATTCCAATCTCGACATAACCAGCTGCACCATCATCACCGAGCCTGCCGCAGAACCGATGAAGCAGTTGCATGATCGGCAGCCTCTCATTCTCGACCCGGCCTACTATGACGCCTGGCTGGACCCGGCGACGCCCAAGGACAGCCTCAAGGACATTCTCAGCCACGACATCGACGGTCAGCTGCAGTTCAACCGCGTTGGACGTGAGGTGAACACGAGCGCCGTCAACAAGTTGCCCAACGACCATCCCGGCCTGGTCGGGCCGATCAACCCGTTATGAGCGACGAACCGAGCCGGCTTGCCGAAGGGATGACAGCGATTCCGCGCGGCCGAGAGCCGATCGAAAATCGCTTTGCGAGCATTCTGGCTGCGGCAAGCTCGGCGGGTTTGGGTTTTCGAGGCCTGGACAGAAGTCACATTGGTTCTGTTGTTTGCATCCCGGCGACGGCGATCGGTTTGTATAGGAGTTGACGTCCGACCATCTAGCGCCCCTGTTCGAGGCATGGCATCGAGAAGCTGTGAAACTCTTCAAAATGCCCCGGAAAGGTCCGGGCGAGATACCGCACCACTCTGGAATTATCCATCAACCGGTCGAAAAAGCGGTTGGCTGCGACAAGCTCCAGGCCCACCTGGCCATGACGTTCCGCGGCGCTGAGAACCGCAAGGCTTAGCGCGCCGACATCGAGCACCATCGCGCCGCGCTGGTCTTCCGCCTGTGTGGTGATCGTTGAGAGATTAAAACCCTCGACCAGCAGGGCTTGCGGTGTCAGAGCGACGAGTAGTCTCGCGTAGGTGATCCTGACCCGGTCCATCGCCACCATCAGCCGGGCAATCTCCAATTGCCTGGCTGGCAGCACCTTCTGGAGCAACCCGAAGATTTTTGTTTTCACCGGCGCGTCCCGAAGCAGGTCGAGGACATCAGGGCAAATTCCGTTAACGGCTTTCCGGTTCTCGCCTGTCTCGGGAGCGGGTTTTCCGGGAGAGCAGAACATTTGCGGCTCGCGGGTCGCGCCACGCAACCTATGTGCCAGTAGGCTTGGCATTGTCCTGAAGCCCTCGGACACCAGCGTGGCGCAGAATTGCTTGTCGCGCATCATCAGGTGGAGCGCCGCTACTATCCGGTCTAGGCTCTGTTCAGACTTAGCCGCTTGCGTGCCGAAATCGCGCATGCGTTTGCATTCCGTATCGTAGGTCGCCAAAAATTCGTGTGAACGAAGCCTCTTCTTGGACCCTAATGCGCCAGCAACAATATTGCTCGCATGTCTGTCGCCACCCTTTTCCAACGCACGGTAGGCGGCGTCCTTGGGTAAGCGCTTGACTACCAAGCCACGCCCCCCACAGGCTCTCGCTCTGCCAGCCTGAGAATGGGATTGAGCGTGGGAAAAATATAGCTGTCCAGCGGTATCCCATTGATGGCATGCAGTTCCGATTTGCCAGCGATCTCATGCGCAGGCGCAATCAAATAATCCCGGACGGTCAGGTCGCCGGGATTCATACGGATCAGGACGAAAATGTCGGGTAGTGGCCGTTTATCGGCCTTGGAAAACCAGCGTGGATAGCCGAAGCCGGAAACCCTGCATCGGCCCATTGTAATCGCCACCGTGATCTCCTCGTTTATCCGCAGGAGGTCCATCGCCATGTCATGGGCAGCAACCCCGCCCTGCTTATCAATCGCGCCCACAAGATCCCGGATAATCTGCAGCCTCATTGATTCCAGGTGCCGGTTCACGCCGATGAAGCGGTAGTTTTTGGATGGCTCGTATCCGATCAGTTCATAGGCTTTGACAATGGTTCCAAAACGCCACTGGTAGCGTTGGGCCGGCGGGCACCCCGGATCGGCGTCGATCATGGCCAACGACAAGGCGCCACGGCGAGCCAGAAGTGCCCTAAGAGCAGCCAGCATCTCGTCGTTGGTCATGTGGCGATAGATGGTCTTGAGCACGATCTGCGCCCGGTCGAACAGTTTGCGGTCGACGATCGGCTCCAGGACGTTTTCCACCCGCACCCACTGTTCGGGGGGATTACGGACTTGATGGCTTCTCAGCCGGGCCGAATGCTTGTTCCAGACGCTGTTGCCAATGTAATTTTCGTTGGTCAGCACCGAGTGCACGGATTCCCGCGTCCATGGTCGCCCCAAATCGCTGAGCACGCCGCGTTTGTTGAGCAGTCTTGCCATCTCCAGCTCTGTCTTGCGTGTTCTGACAAAGTGACTGAAGATCCACTTCACTGTCGCAATCTCGTCAGGCGGGCCGAGCACCAGAACTATTCGATCCGTCTGCTGGCTCTTGTATTCGTGGGATGAAAGGATGCATTTTGAGCGGCCGTGTTGATCGACAAGCAGGCGCCGCAGGCCAAAGCCGGCCTTCCCGCCCTGCCGGAAGCCCAGCCGGATCAACCTTGCCTGGCCGATGAAGACTTTTTGCGAGAGCATTCTGCTCTGCTCGGCAGCCATGCTCCGTTTGATTGCTTTGAGGACGTCTGACCCGATGCTGCCGTCGTTTGCGAATTGCTCGGCGCAAAATTCGATACGCACGCCGGCCATCTGGCATCGGTATTCGTAGGCTGCGCTTTCATCAATGTTCTGAAAACGCCCCCACCGGCTTACATCATAGACCACAACCGTCTCAAAATCGGCTCGCCCACTTTCGACATCGGCCAACAGCTTCTGAAGACCGGGGCGCCCTCCAAGGTTTAAACCGCTGCGACCGAGGTCCTCGTAAGTGGCGACAATGTCGTAAGCCATGATATCGGCATAGTCGCGAATGGCATCCGCTTGGTTGTCGATCGAGTAGGTCTGGTGTTCCGTCGACATGCGCACGTACTGCGCGGCGCGAACTCTAGGCACAGTCTGGTGCCCGCCATCTAACTTTGGCACTTTCCCCACACTCTCGACCGTTGCCCAGGCAATGTCTGCCTGGGGCATGCCCAACCTACCAGGCAGCTTCCTACGGTCCCATTAGGAATACCTCGACAGTTTGTGTCGAATGGCTCGATAGTCTGATCGAGCCTCGAAGCCGCTCCTTGGGGGAACCGACCCGTGCGTCACTATATCGGATTGATCCACAAGCAAGCGGACAGCGACTTCGGCGTATCCTTTCCCGACTTTCCGGGCGTGGTCACCGCCGGCACCAGCCTCGACGACGCCCGCGCCATGGCCGAAGAGGCCCTGGCCTTCCATCTCGAAGGCCTTGTCGAGGATGGCGAAGCCATTCCCGAGCCATCATCCCTGGAAGATGTCATGTCGAACAATGACAATCTCAGCCGGGTCGCCGTCCTGGTAGCGCTCAAAGCCGAACCACAAAGGTGGTGCGCGTCAACGTCACCATTCCCGAAGATGTCCTCGACCAGATAGATCGGTATGCGATTCAAACCGAGGCGCTACCGACCTGTTCGCGAAAGCCGTTTCCGCTTTGGCAACCATTGTCTTCAAGGCCCGAGAAACCACGTCTCATTTCGTGAGCGGGCGTGCCGCCGTTTGGCCGCAATGCGCCAGCAACTGGCAACCATTCGCCCCGATCCGCGTTTGGGGCTCCAAAGGAGTTCCAAGATGATCATCAGACAAACCATTGCCGCCGTGCTCATGACTGCAGCACTTGCAGGCTGCGCGACCCAGACCGAACAGCAGCAGAGGGCAACCACAGGCGCACTCATTGGCGGCGGTGTCGGCGCCCTCGCCGGCCAGGCACTGGGCGGCAACACCGAAAGCACGGTCGTGGGTGCCGCCGGCGGCGCCTTGCTCGGCGCCGTCATCGGCCAGTCGACCACGCCGCAGCGCCGCGGCGAACAGCTTTGCCGTTACCAGGACCGCCGCGGCCGGATCTACACGGCGCCTTGCGATGATCGCTATTACAACAACGACTATTGATCCAGCCTCCCTGGAAGTGCGGCTCTCTGACGTTTGCTGCCGCTCTTCCAGGGACCCGGGATCTGTTCGGCGTTTCACAATATGAGAACGCCCGCTCAGTCCATTACACCCTCTGGCTGATGAGCTTGCGCTTGGTGCTTGCAAGGATCCCATTTCGCGGAAGCGACGTGAAGCGCTGGTTTCATGGCGCCAACAATGACATCGCATTGCCGCAGCTGAAAGTGCCGACAGCGACCATCGGCTGCGGCTGAAGAGCGGGGGTGACGGTCACGGTGCCAAGCATCAAGGTCGCCAAGCGCGCCTTGGCCAAGCCGAATGGCTTGCGCTGCATGCATAAAATGTGGGATAATTTGTTTGGTGGAGATTCTCGCTCACACCATCCAAAGGCCTCCTTCGGAGGCCTTTTTCATGTCATGGTGGCTGGCAACTGAGTGCCACAACGATTAGGTGGCACTCCCTGCCTAGGCGAAGAGTTGCACTGCCGCCAAGGTCCTTCGACCGCTTTCACGTCGTAAGCTTGGAGAACAATCCCGATGCTCAACAGCATTGCGGGCTGGCTCGATGCTGCAACTGCAATTGCCATTGTTCGGCTCCTGATTGACCTCATGAACCTATACCGCTCCGCTGCCGCCAAGAAGGCGCCGGACGGCAGGCGCGCGAGATCAAAGCCGATACGCAAGCGCCGTCCGCGTCGCCGCTGAACCGCGTCTTCCCAACCAACTCAAACTGTGACCGCGATGGTTTGACCCACCAGCGACCCGTGCACTCATCATATGGCGTCGATCGTATCCAGCTCGCGTGCCCTGCTCGGTGATGCGGTCGGCGCCGACGGGTGATGATGCGGGTGGCGTCGCGAAGGCAGCCAGCCGGCGCGCCGCGCGCCTAGTCGATTTCATCGTTAGTGGCGTATGTTGCAAGTCAAGCACTGTGAAGCACAGCGTCCAGATCGGACCTGCTGCCGTGTCGAATGGAATAGGCGCGAGTGATTTCCGCACCAAAAAGAAAAATTTCCGCCGAGTAGTAAGCCCACAGCAGGATGACGAGCAGCCCACCGGCGGCCCCATATGAGGCCGCGACCGCTCTGGAGCCTATATACCAACCGATAAGCGATTTCCCGAGCGTGAACAGGGCAGCGGTTACAACAGCGCCAATCCAGACATCCCGCCATTCCAGGGTTCGATCAGGCAAGATCTTGAAGATAGCGGCGAAAATAGCTGCGAGGAGGACAAAAGAAACGATCGCGTTGATAACGGCCAGTACAAGTGTCCCGAACGGCAACTGTGCGTTGATGAGGTTGCCTAGGGCCGAAATCGCCGCGCTCGCGACTAGAGAGACGAGCAACATGAAGCCAAGTGCGGTGACCAGTCCCAGACTTACCGCACGTGCGCGCACCAGGCGCGACAACGAACTGCCCTGCGCTTCGACCTTCCATATCATGTTCAAAGACTGCTGTATTTCGCCGAAGACCCCGGAAGCGCTCACAAGCAAGGTGATGATGCCAATCACCGCCGCCCAGGTGCCGCCGGATGGCTTTTCGGATGCGCTCTTCAATGCGGTTTGCAGGATATTTGCGCTTTCTGTACCCATCATCCCTGTGATTTGGGCGGACAATGCCGCTTGGGCTGCCTCGTGACCGAATGCGAGACCCGCAATTGCAACCACGATGAGCAGAATTGGCGCCAACGATGTTGTGGCATAAAAAGCGATTGCCGCGCCATGGCTGAGAGCATTGTCGTTGACGAACCCAACGATGGCTTCTCGCACCATTGCCCATGCATTTGTGATCGCGCGATGCATTTTGCGCCCCAGTCGAATTGGCGTTCACTAGCAATGCACCAGCACATGTGATGTTCCGGTTGCGGGCTACTAACGCCCTCAGGGGGAGCAGGCAACGTCAGTGGTTATGCGCCGCGGTTGATGCTCTCGAGCACCAGCACTCTTTTTCCGGTCAAATCGCTGGGCTACGAAGCGAGCGGCCTTCTAGCCGGGGACCTCGATCTGAGCGTAGGCGAGCAGCCCGAACCGGTTTGCGGCAATAAGGTTCCCGGACCTGTCTCACCGTCTGCCCTGGCGGCTAATCCTTTTGCGCATCCGCGACGCTATTGTCGTCGCGATGACGTTGACGAAGGCGCTCTAGCAGTTCGCGTGAAACTTGAATCGCCCTGCGCGATTGATCCATGTTCTGGCGAAATGTGGCGCGTTCCTCCATGGACTTCTGCCACTTCAGCAAGGTGGCCGTATTCGCAGTGGCCGCTTGAGCGATATCTATGGGCGTTGCAACCATCGCATCCTCCCAAAAAGGCAATGGTAAACACCATCTTTATAGGCCCGCCGAGACCCTTTCTTCAATCAAAACGACCGTACGGATTCGTACGGCAAAATGGCTATTCGTGGGGGCGCTCGACGGCGGCTTCGTCGACCTCGGCTTCCATCTCGTCGTTGACGGTCTGAGTGATTCCCCTACTGCCCGGTAGGGTCCGTTTCCTGGCAGCGCTCCCTTCGTTCTTCATGGAACAGCTTGGTGTGCTCGTCCCACTCAAGAGGCGCTGTTCCGCGCTCTTGAACGAACTTTCCAAACTGCTTGCGCAGGTCGGCAAGGTCCAAAGCCCAAAGATGCTCACTGCTACCGGGGTGCGACATCGCGTTCACCAATCCGCCCATTCTCTCGAACTAAGTTGGCTTCGCGGTTGAGCCTTCAAGATGGCAATGCGAGATAATTTGCTCGGTTGCTAATATGCCTATATCTTAAGCAGCGCGGGGGGCCTCATATCTTCCCGCAGTGGCCGGTGCGGTTAAGCCCCCACAAGCTGCCCAACTGCACCGGCCATTCCTACGGCTGGGTAGGGTGTTCGCGCTCGGCAATCTTTTCCAAGAGCTTCCGTGAGGCCTCTAGGATGCGGCGTGTCTCTTGGATGGTCGATTGTAGGGATTCCAGTTCTCTCTCCGCCCAGCGCTGGCTACGGCGGGCGCCTTCGATGAACTGGTGGTCGGATCCACTGGTCTTTCATGCGACTTAGCCTCTCTTCCAGGTGCCGCATGTTTCCGTCGTCACGGCTACATCCGAGGAATCGATCGCTTAGGTAGAAATGTGTGGTCGTCGCCACGGTTCCATACAATTTTTGGAAGCCATTCCCCTACGGCTGGGTCCCAACCCGCAGTGGCCAAATAAGGAAGCGGCGGCCTATAGAAATGCGTGCCGATTAATTGCGGAGGCCAAGGATGGAAGCTGCAGTCCGGCCGTAGCATTTGCGGCGTTCAAGGCCGCCGCTATCGACCAGCGCTTGCTGCAGACGGCCAAGACAGAGTCTGGCGCTCGGCATGGCGGACAACGTGCCATAAACCATCGTGATGATGAACCGCCGTCCCCTAGTATCAAATATGGACCGACACATGGGATCTCGCTTGGTCGCGCGACGATGGGCTCGCACCGTACCGGGGCAGGTGTGATGCGAGCCCGGCCGAGTCTTGCGGGACCTCGACCAGCAGCGAACACCCACTCGCTGCCGTTCTATCAACAAGCCCCCAAATTTCAGGTTCCGCTTATGTACAAAAAAGCCGGTGAACGGAGCTTGGCTCATCGCTGCGTAACGCTTTCCCTGAGGGGTTCCGTAGAGCCACCAAAAGCCGCCGGGGGGGTGTGACCCGGCGGCTTGAACGTTCGGCTTACGGTGTTGGCTCAGGAGCCTGTTTGGCAGCCATCTCGTCGATCTTCTCGGCAAGCACGCCGTTGGCCCATTCGGTGACCTCGGCGTCTACCGGCTTGTTGGCCATATCGGCGAGCGCGTCATCCAGCGATGGGACGGCGGCAGCAGCATCGGTAGCCGCTATATTGGCGGCATCGAGCGCCGCCTGCGCTGCATCGATCTGCTCCTGGGTCGGGACTTGGTCGGCCGGAGTATTCGGGTCGTTCAATTTGGCGTTCAACGCGTCGACTTCGGCTTGGGCGGCATCTACCGCGGCTTGGGCGCCCTTGGCGGCCGCCGACCCTGTCACATAAGCCTGAATGCCGGCGAATTTTTTGCTCTTGGAGTTCATATAGGCGTTGATGTTGCGCTGCAGCGAGTTCAGCCGGCCAAGCTTGGCGTGAATGTTCTTGTCCTTAGGCGTCGCGGCGACCTCAATGTCGTCGACGGCGACCTGGTCGTCGCCCGAGGTCTTCTTTCCGGCGTGAGCCGATGCCGACTTGCCGTGCGAAGCGCTGTTGCCGGACTTGCCGCCATTGCCGTGACCACCACCATTGCCGTGACCACCACCATTGCCGTGACCACCACCGTTTCCACCCGCGCCAGCGAAAGCAGGAGCGGTCACTAGCGCAAGCGCGGCAAGCGCTGCCAACAGCGTTTTTCGGGACGTCATGGTACCTCCTCGGCGAATAGCCACCTCGCCGATTCGTTATAGAGCGGCTTATAAGTGTTTCCTAATTCGAATGAATGAACTTTAGATAAATGCTCATTGCAATGGGCGACTAACGACCGCGAGGCTCTTTGTAACAGTGTGAAATGTAACAACTATTCGGAATCGTACAGCGTATCGGCCCTCTCGCGACTGAAGTCCTATACCGATCGGACCTTGGTCGGGCGATGCACAACCTGCGGAGTGCCTGCGCCATTTCGGAGTATGGCATCACATGACTGAACATTGCTAGACAACTCGCCGGGCGAAGACCCCAACTACCTCGAGCCCGGCGAGCCTACACCTGATCAGAGTACGCGATCAGGACCGGGGATCAGCCGGCGAAAGATGTGGATGCAATATGGGTGCCAAACATATTCGTCCCAAATTGGGACCATGCTGGGGCCGGCAAGCTGTTCCTAGGCCTCACCAGCGGCCTAGGCTTTGGCTTTGGATCGCGCTGGCCGGTTAGCGTAGATCTGCGCCCCGGCGATGCGCCGCGTGAATGCCGCTCGACTCCAACAACAGCCTCATCTTTCGTTTCGACTGTTCCGTGCGCGCCGCCGTCATGGCAGGTCCAGAACCAAGTGCCTGCGGCTGGGCCGTGCATCGTCTTCATGATGCGGCCGACCTTTTCCTGCTGGAACGCTGCGGCGAAATCGAAGGGCGCCGTCTGCCCTCCTATGATGGTCCGCGACCATGCCAGCCAAACGCGAGCACCTCGGCCGAGCACGAACTTGAACGCCTCGTCCTGTTTCTCGAACGTCTGGAGGATCGCGCTTCCGTCGAGGACCTGAAAGCCGCGTTGATAGGCGAAGCGGACGGTAGGGCGATCTGCTGCTGGCATGGCTCCGATATAGCGTTCAATCTTCCTCGCGAAATCCTGCAGTGAGGCATGACGCAGGCCATCCTCGCCGCGCAGGTGCTTCACGCGTCCAATGAGGCCCGGCTTTACCCATTGCGTCGCCGGCCGCTTCATGATGCCCTTGGGCGCCGCCTGAGTGCTCCTGGACGCGTTTCCATAGCCTCTCGCGCATTTCCCGGTTCAAGGTGACGAATGCGCTTCCGACATAACGCCGGTGCGGCGCTCAGCCATCAGAGCGAAAGCCGGCCTGCCAGCTTCACGCTCGACGCCGAGCAAATCGTATTCTTCAACCATATAGCTCTTGATCTTCAGCCAGGCGGTCGACCGGCCGCTGCGGTATTTGCTGTCGCGGCGCTTCGAGAAAAGCATGCCAACAAGACCGCGCATCTCGTCATGTGCCACGATACGGGTTTCAGCAGGGCCGTCATTTACCCGAGAGGCGACGCGGGTGCTGAGGGTCACCACGTTCGGGGATGTCTTCCCGAAAACATCACAATCGCGCTCGTAATCTTCCGGTCAAGTAAATCCGAGAATGTGTCACTGCGGGCGTGGTGGCGCTCCTGCACGACCTTAAGAATGGTGCAGTCCTTAGTGGTCAATTGGCAACGATCGAAAGTGGGCACGGCACGTTTCCAGCCGGCCTCTGAAACAATCCGGCGTCAAGCAGTTGAGCGGGCGTGGAAACCTACCCTGCGCCGGGCAAGGACACCCGGCACAGGGTTACACTCCCGCGAGCGCCGGCAACAGGACAGGGAGACGGTTGCGGCGCTCATAGCGGCCGATTCCATTCTAAATCGCCAAGACGCCGGGTCTCATATCAACCCGCCCGCCCGATCCGAACGCTACAAACGCCTCGGGCGACCCCTGATGACGAAAGCCGTTCATGGCGGGTTGTTTATCGACGTCCGCTTATCGGCACGGATAGGAACGCCCTATCGGCCGATATGAGGCGCATTCCCGCCAGGCAGCTTTTGGGGCCGCAAGCTGCCGCGATCAATAGGGATCAGCCGCGGTAAGCTCGGCAGAGCACATATCCTGGCATCTCCACGCTCGCTGCCGGCCACAGTCATCCTGAGACAGCCGTTCGACAGAAGGGACGACGACCGTTTTCGCGCGGCTTCGACTGGATCTCTGCTTCCGACATCCGCAAACCATACGCGGATCGCTTCAGAATGGACCGGGTTATTGGGGTATGCTGCATCTGCCAACGAAGGCTACGACTGCGGAGAGCGGTTGTGTGCGTCAATCCCGGGCCGACGGTGAAAGAGGTAGGCGTCCGGGGCTATCGGTCGCGATCACCCCCGCTCGTCGCGCAAGATCTCGTCGGGCAGTTGAGGGCTGAACTGGCGGGGATTTCGGCACGCTTCGGGAACCAACCGCATTGGCTTGTAAGATTTTATTGACAAGGTCGCATCTACGAATATTTTCGATATTTTCAAATGCTACACCTCTCTTAGTATAAAGTTTGCTAACGTAAGTATTAGTCTTACATCTGCCTATTTTTTGCAGAGGTGAGAGTGTCTTGATGATCAACTTTCCGGCGATCGCCCCTCGAAAGATCAGAAAAATGGTCTTTATATTACTGTGGTACTTTCAAGTTTATAGCCCAATCCCCAGATTTATGTGGCTGCGCTGCCGCCCTGCGATTAACCACTCCCGAATGAACACGGTTAACGATTCGCTAATTTAGTTGACTATGTTTTGCACAGGTATATTTTCGAAACGTTGGGATGTGCAATTTGGGCGAGCAATGGGCGATGGTGGCATCAGGCGCGTGACCGCGGTTTCGGGGCGTATCGGATGCTGAACGGCAGCTAATAGCCGAGTAGCACCGCCCAGCAACTCAAAAAGCAATCGACAGACATCAGGAGTGGACGATTCCGCGGGAGCGGAAGGTTTGTGACGTTCTCAGGAACGTCGCCCGGCAACGCTATGGCCGGCAGTAGTGTGCGCAGAGCGTAAGGGCGAAGGGGTGGAGTATGGGTAGAACTGTCAATGTTCTGAAACTCGGGGCCGGGAACAGCCGAAGGGGCGCGAATTCCAATCAGGGTCGCGCGCTGGTTGCCGGTGGGGCAGGATTTCTGGGTTCGCATCTGTGCGAGCGTCTTTTGCGGGATGGATACGACGTTCTCGCGCTGGACAATTTCCACACCGGCAAAAGATACAATCTCAATCCCCTCGTGCGCGATCCGCGATTTACGTGCATCGAGCACGACATTGTCGACCCTCTGCCCGTGGATCTCCAGGTCGATGAAATCTACAATCTCGCCTGTCCGGCGTCCCCGCCGCATTACCAGGCGAATCCGATCCATACGTTCAAGACAAGCGTGCTTGGTTCGCTGAACCTGCTCGAACTCGCGCGGCGGAACAATGCGAAGATATTTCAGGCTTCGACGTCCGAAGTCTACGGCGACCCCCTGGTACATCCGCAGCCGGAAGGCTACTTCGGCAACGTCAACCCGCACGGTCCGCGATCCTGCTATGATGAGGGCAAGCGTTCGGCCGAGACGCTGTTCTTCGACTATTCGAGAACGTATAGCCTCGATGTCCGCGTCGCACGGATCTTCAACACCTATGGCCGCCGCATGCAACCAGACGATGGCCGCGTCGTCTCGAACTTCATCGTCCAGGCATTGCACGGTGACGACCTGACCGTCTACGGCAGCGGCCGGCAGACCCGTTCATTCTGCTACGCGGACGACCTCATCGAAGGTTTTATCCAGTTGATGAACGCACCGAGCGCACCGCAGCACCCGGTCAATCTCGGCAACCCTGCCGAATTCACCATTCTGGAACTGGCGACACAGGTGCTCGAATACACCAACTCACGTTCGAAGATCGTGCATCGGCCGCTGCCAGTCGACGATCCCAAGCAGCGTCGGCCGGACATCTCATTTGCCCGGGAAAATCTTGGCTGGGAGCCAAAGATCAGCCTGAGCCAGGGGCTCGCGCATACCACGGCGTATTTTGACGCCCTTCTCTACCCGAACCGGCGCGTCAAAGAAGCTGCGATGTAATGAGCCGCCCGGCAATCCTGGTGACGGGTGGGGCCGGTTACATCGGCAGCCACACCTGCAAGCTGTTGTCAGCTGCCGGCTACCTGCCCGTCGTTTTTGACAATCTGAGCCGTGGCAACGAGAGATCCGTTGCCTGGGGGCCGCTTGTTGTCGGCGATATCCGGGACCGGGAGGCGCTACAGCAGGCGATCAGCACCTACCAGCCGCAAGCGATCATCCACTTTGCTGCGCTGGCCTATGTGGGCGAGTCTGTTCACGAGCCCGCAGAGTATTATTCGACCAATGTGTCGGGTACCATCGCGGTGCTTGACGCGGCACGCTCGAGTTCTATCGAAAACATTATCTTTTCAAGCAGCTGCGCGACATACGGCGTTCCCGAAACACTGCCCATTCGAGAGACCTTGGCGCAAAATCCAATCAGCCCCTATGGGCGAACCAAGCTGATGGGCGAGCAGATCATCAGCGACTATGCCAGCGCCTACGGAATGAAATATGCGATCCTGCGTTATTTCAACGCCTGCGGCGCCGATCCCGACGGCGAGCTCGGTGAGTGGCACTCGCCTGAAACGCACCTGATCCCGCGCGTGCTCATGGCCGCATCAGGCACAATCGACGAGATCGAGGTTTTCGGCACAGACTACGACACGTCGGATGGCACCTGCGTGCGCGATTACATCCATGTCAGCGATCTGGCCCGCGCGCATCTGAGGGCTCTCATGCATCTGGAGGCGGGTGGCGAAAACCTGTCGGTCAATCTCGGCACCGGGCGCGGGGTTTCGATCAAGGAGATTCTCCAGGCGGTCACCCGGATGACGTCCAAATCGGTTCCGGTTGTCTTCCGGCCCGGGCGCCCGGGAGACCCGGCGGAGCTCTATGCGGACCCGATCAAAGCGCGCGAACACCTGGGCTTCGTGCCGGAACTTTCCGACATCGATACCATCGTCAGGACAGCCGCCCCGTTCTTCGGGCTGGAGGCCACCGCGTTCACAATTCCGATGCCGACAGCGAGGCGCCGCCGGTCAACTTCGCCAGGAATACCAAATGCATCGGAGGACATCACCAGCTCGCAAAGCTTGTAGTCGTCCCTGTTTGTCGTTGTCGGGGACGTGGGCTCATTGAGGTGGGTGAGCTTCTCGGCGAGCCTCAACTTTTGGAATCGATCGAGGTACGGATCTTGTCGAACTGCGCGCCCTTTGTATCGCCTTCCTCGAACTTTCGTTGCTCGTCGGAAGGGTCTCCCGGAGAGTGCCGGAAACTGTACCAGACACCGTCCGGATCCTTGCGCTGTTCGAGGGTCCCACTCCGGAAGCGGTGGCTGAAACACGTGCGGATCGGCGCTGCGGCGTAGGTCTTGGACCGCCAGACGAGATCCATGCACATCTTGCCATCGTTGCTCAGATGCCATCTGCCTTCGCCGACAGAAGCCGTGTCTTGCTCGGAGGTCCAGGCCCGGACCGGTCGATCCTTCTGTCCGAAATAGGCCGCTCCGTTATCCCATATCCACGTGCGGTCAGCATAAACAAGCTGAAGTTGGAAAGCCGTGGGAACGGCAACGGCATCTGCAGGGCCGCTGTCTTTGGGACCAGCTGCGTGCGCGGCTCCGCAAAGCGCCATCTGGCACCAAATGGCCAGGACGCGCGCAAACGAGATGGCAAGTCGATGTCGCCTCGCCCGGCTCGCTGACTCAAATGGCAATCCGGTCCTGTTCGTCATGCTGAGCGGTCGCATTCAATGTTCGCTTCCCAAGCGGGCGTCGACCAGCCGAGCATACCGCAAGAACGGGCCCGGTCCGTCCTGCGCTGACAAGTGGCTCCACGCTGCAACCGTCAGTGTTTCGCATGCTAGTGAGTACCCCTCGAAGATGTCAACCGGTAGGACGGTCAGTGTCTGCCGCGGCGCGCACGGGCTGCAAATCGAGGACGACGGTCTGCCACGCGGCACGCTATAGACATCCCTCGACGAACGGGCCGCTAACCCATAGCGAGCCGTTGCTGTACATGGCGGTCCCGTTGTCGTCGGTGTAGCCGTGCGATTGCTCGTCGACACGCAGTCTGGTGTTTGGCACCAACTGACCGTTCACCTTGACGCTCTTGATGAACAGATTGCGATCACCTGCCTTGCCGTCTCCGCCCCACAGGTCGTTGGTGTAGCGAAGCTCGATCGTCTTCGGGTTAGGCACGCTGCTGAGATCGATGTGGAACGGCTTGGCCAGGGTTGACGCCTGCATCAGCTCCGCCATGGCGGCTTCCGGCGTCGATGCGACGCTTTCCTTGCCCGGGACGTCGATCTCGGCTGTGGTCTTTCCGTCGACCACGACATCGAACCGAGGCGCGCCCCGGAGATTAATGCCGGCAGCGTCGACCTCCAGACTGGTGATGGCGCAACGTCCTGTCTCTTTCGCCGCGGCGGCCACCAGGTCGGCCACGCGCTCTCTCTGCGATTGCACCCATCCGGCGATGGGCTGCAGCAGCGCGTTTCGATCCCCGGTATCAGTGAAGAGGTTGGTTCGCTCATCGGAATCGGCCTTGAGGTCGTATTCCTCCACCTTGCCGGTGGTCGCGTTGAAGATGACCTTTCGATCGTTTTCGCGATAGCCGAACAGGAAACCGGCCCAGGGATTGAAGAAGAAGGTCTTGTTTGGCCGTTGCTCGCTGAACAAAGTGCGCCCCTGCCACTGCTTGGGCAGCGCAAGTCCGAGTATGTCGAAGATCGTCGGGGCGATATCGACGATGCCGCCGACCGGGTGAGCAACTTCATCATGAAAGAGATGCTTGTTGATCATGATGAGCGGGATGTGGATGTTTTCCTCGTAGATGGCGCTGGCATGAATGTAGTCGCCATGCTCCCCGAACGCTTCGCCGTGATCGCCCAATATGACCACCAGCGTCGAATCGAGCTTGCCAGACTGCTTGAGCGATTCAAGGATCTCGCCAAGGGCCGTATCGCCGACCTTCAGGGCGTTGAGATAGGCATTGAATTTCTGGTCGTCCGAGTAGTGGACCAGCGTGTTGCCATCGGAGGAAGGCGCCATCTTCGAAAACATCGGGCTGTCGGTGATGTAGGGATAATGGGTCATCGCCGTGAACATGATGCCGAAGAAAGGTTTTGCCTCGTCCTTGTTCATCCAGTCGATGATCGACTGCGCCGTGCAAAGGTCACTGTTGTAGTCCATGTTTTTCCACTGCTCGGAGCTGAGCTTGAAGGTCGGGGTGCCGCATTTCTGCCCCCGGTAGTCCTGGATCACATCCAGTCCCTTGTTGAGGAAAAACTCATCGACCCGTTGGAATCGGGAATCCGCGCTCCAGAAAAACCCTGTGCGGAAATTGTTCTTGGACAAGGTGTTGGAGATCGAGTCCAGCGGCAGATAGGGGTACCTTGCCGTCATGCCGTAATATGAAATGTCGTTGTACATCGAGGTGAGCAGAGAAAATATCGAGTAATGCGTGGACGGTGCGTGCGCATATATGTTGTCGAATCGTATCGAGTCCTTTGCATACCTCTTCATATTCGGCGTGACCGGATACTTGCCGCCAAACGTCTCGATGTATTTGGATGGCACCGACTCCATCATGAAAATCAGCACGTTCTTGATCGGGTTCGGCGTCGGCGCCTTGAAGGTCGACGTTTCCGGCGGTCGCTCGCCGACGCTGGCGACATCCGGGTCATTGGTGCTGGCATTCATCGTCAGCACGACCGGCGTTGGATTGAGCAGGGCCGATTTAACAAAATACAGGATCGGATTGTCGATCTCGGCCGCCGGCAGCGCTTCCGCACGTACGTGGTGTCCACTACCGGCGATGGCAGCGCCGACACACACAACGAGCACGCCCAGGAAGGCCCCGTAGCCAGCGGCGCTCAGCCGCTGGCACAAACTGGCCGCGGCATAGCCAAGAATGAGCACCAGGATGACGGACCCGGAAAGGGTAGCGAAGTCCTTGATGTTGAGCGCGTCGCCCATCGCGTTCCTGGCATCGGCATTCTGCAGGAAGTCGCCATAGACCAGCCACTGGAACGTGAACGGTTCGCCCAGCATTTTGACGAGATTGATGTTGGCAAATCCCCAGCCCAGAGAGACCACGATAGCAACATAGAAGAGCAAGACGACGATTGCTGAGCCGAGACGGCTCGCCTTTGCCAGGAACAGCAGGACCAAAGTCGTCACAGTCAGGGACGTAACGACAATCAGGTCATAGTAGCTCGATGCCAATCCCTTGGGGACGGCCGCCAAAAGGCCTGATACCGTGGTTTGCGGATCAATGATTGCGCCGCGGTAGACACCCAAAAGCAGCCACGACAACAGGCCCGTGCAGATGACCCGCAGGCTCCTGCTCCGGAAGCGCACATTCTTCGCCGAAGCGGTCCCCGCCGTCGACTGCGTAAGGCCGCTCTCAGGTCGGCTCGCCGACCCCCTACTGCCGCCGATGCTCATACAAACTACCCGCCGCCAGTTTGCGCTTCGGCCCCAAATAATGGCCGACAGCCTTCAAACCCCCACCCGCAGAATCGGCTTGCGCTAAAAAAGAGTCAATGAAATGGAGCTTGCGTTAACCACGCCTCTTGAGAACTGGTTAATCCACGCGATAATCGGCGAGGCGTTGTTCCCAGGTGAGCTGTTCCATCAACTGGGCACCCGCCATATGAATTGACGAACGGCGGGTGCCGTCGACCACCCGCCGTCATGACGTTTCAGTACTGCGCAGGCAATCAGCCGCCGCGCAGACGCGTTGGGCTCAGGCTCGCGACGGTCATGCCCTGCTGTTGGGAAGGACACGTCGGCAGAAAGCGGCTCGCATCCGCGTATGTCATGGTCGCGATGGAGCTCTTTAGCCCCCCACGCTTGGCGATCCAGCCGCGAACCCAGCCAGGGTAGTTTTTCATCATGAAATTCGCGGCCACCTGATTGCCGCGCGCAGAAACGCCATACGGCAGGTGAAAGCCGAACGACGCGCTCTGCGTAATGCACACCTTGCTCTTGGGCATCGACAGATAAAGCGTGCAGGCCGAGTCGCACGAACCGTTGAACCGCACAAAAGTGCCACTGCGACGCATTTTTAGCGCACGAATGGCATAGTCGATCACATAGCCGCCGCGATCGCCACTGATGGTCTTGACGTTGGCCGTACCAAGGCTGATGCGCGGACGCAGCAATTCTCCTGCGGAGCTTGCCGAGACCAGTGCGCCGATCAAACCGAGCGCACCGAGAAACTTCATTGTCGTTTTCATTTGCGCCTCCTGCTATTCCGTCAATGACTAGCTGGGAGGCGTAAAAATTGAATATTCTGTGTCGCTAAATTTGAATCAGTCGATCGATTATGCAGTCGTTTTAGAACCTGATTGACGATTTGGTTTACCAATGACGCACAAGCATGATCACTGAAAAGTAAACCTGTCGCAGGCATCATTGCAGATGACTGTGCTGCGTAGCGCAATCGGCGGATTTGGATCAGAGGAAGTCGGATGGCCGTTGGTGGCAAGGAGCAGAGGAGGTCAAAGGAAGGCAAGCCTCGCCGGGTCTGCGTCGTGACGAATGCAATCGACCATGGCGGCGAAGATGGCGCCATGGTCGAGTTGGCCAGGCTTTTTGCCGAAGAGGGGGACGACGTCACCCTGCTATGGGTTCCAGGCAGGGATGCTCCAACGGAGGAGGCCGCGCGCCACCGCGAGCTGGAGGCGGCATCGGTGCGGCTGGTGATTCTCGACAAGTCCGATCAGCTGCTTCCTTCGCTGACGACACCCGAGAGCCGGTCCGCCGCTGTGCTGCATTATCTCGAACGGTCCGGCCACGATTTGGTCTACGCGCCCCTTGAGGGCGGGCTGCTTTACTACACGCTGCTGGCTGTCGAGACTGCGGCTTTTGCCGCGCCGCCGATCGTGGTCGTCGCTCACGCTCCGGAAGAATGGGAACATGAAGCCGACAAGGCGTTCTTCGACAGCACCGAGGTGATTGCCGTCGCCTTTATGGAGAAATACTGCGCCGAGATGGCGAACCGGACGATCTGTGTGTCCGCAGCCTTGCGACACTGGATGTTGTCGAAGGGTTGGAAGGTGAAGAAGGCGATCGTGACGCCGATGTTGCCGTTGCAGGATCGTCTCGCTCCAGCCGGTGCGCGATCGTCGACGGGCGGAGAACTTGCCGTCTTGGCCGGATGGCGCTTCCGCGATGGCCTGACGCTGCTTTGCGACGCGCTCGACATCATAGCGCCAATGGCGCCAAAAGGGCTGACGGTCACCGCATTCGGTCCATTTGGAAAGATCATGGGCGAGCACAGCGGTGGACTGCTGCTGAGACGCGCCGAGCGGTGGCCGTTCAAGGTCAACCTGTTGGCGCACGCAAGCCCCGCCGCAAAGCTCGACTACGTCGCGCGGGCCGGCGCGATTGCCGTCATCCCCGCCCGCGCCGCATCGACGGGCGGCACCGTTGCCGCATGCATCGAGGCGGGATTGCCTTTCGTTGCGACCAATGTGGACGCGAACGCCGAGCGCTGGTGTGCGCAGGCGAGGCAGCCGCGGCTGGTCGATCCTGATGCCGCCACGTTGGCGCAGGCCATTTCGGCGGCGCTCGATGACCCGCCTCGCCCACTGCCTGTCGACAGCCTGAGCCAATGTCGGCAGTCCTGGCTGGATACGCGCAACTTGCCGACGCCAACTAGGCGCTGGCGCGTCGACAAAAGTGCCGGGTCGTCACCCTTGGTCTCTATTGTCATGGCCCATCGCAACCGGCCGCTCTATCTGGAACAGGCAATCGCTGCGATCGAAGCGCAAACCTATGATCACCTGGAACTGGTTCTGGTCGACGACGGAAGCGACCTGGATGAAGTCAGGCGATTGCTGGATACGCTGGAACCTACCTTCCGTCAGCGCGGGTGGAAGATTCTGCGCCGACCGCACAAGCACCTCGGTGCGGCGCGAAATGCCGGCATCCGCGCTTCGCATGGCGAGCTGATCCTGTTCGTCGACGACGACAACGCGCTGTTTGCGGAGGCCGTCGATCATTTCGTGCGTGCGATGGCTACATCGGATGCCGACATCTGCACTGCGTTCCAACTGATCTTCTACGAGGATTTCGTGCCCGAACATCGCGCCGACGGGCTGATCCAGTACCTGCCTCTGGGTGGTCCCGACGCGCTCGGCCTGATCCATAACGTCTACGGTGACGCGAATGCGATTATGCGCCGGTCTGTCTTCTCGCGGATCGGGTTCTTGATCGAAAAGCCGGGCTACGCCATGCACGACTGGGAATTCTTTGCCCGAGCCTCTCTCGCCGGTCTCAAGATCAGGACGATTCCAAAGCCGCTATACTGGTATCGCTCGAAACCGGATGGCATGTTTCGGACGTCGAACTGGTACGACAACCGGCTTCCCATCCTGGAGGCGTTCAGGTCGAGCCTGCCCGATGGCGCCCGCCTGCTGCATCATTTGGCCATTGCCCAGAACGCGCACCGGTCTGAAATTGAAAGTGCCCGTGAAAACCTGAAATATACCCCCGGCAATCGGAAATATCTGGAGCTTTGCGGCATCGAGCCGAACAGCGATGCGGCCATAGAGAAGCTTGCCAGCATTGCTGGGTCGATCGGCCGCCCCGATACGGCTGCCACTTTGCTTGGGCGCCCCGCCACAGACCACAATGCCGCCGACCGTCCTGATGTCGGCGGCGGTTCTATCATTCTCGACTACGACATGCTGCGGAGTGCGCGGTTGCTTACACCCCGCGTCTCGGCTCTCCCGCTGCTGCTTGTCGCACCGGACGACGGCGGGGTGTTCTTGCGTCCGCATGCGGACGGCCCGGTCGCTGCATCGCTTGATCATCATTTTCCAGCCTTCTTCCGGAAGGTTGAAGCATCCGTCGAAATCGCTCATGCCGATGCGCCGGCGATGGATTTTGCTCTCGCCCTTGCTCGACCCGACCAGCCCATAGATTGGCAACAGGACATCGGCAAGCAAACGATCGCCTTCTCAGGCTGGATGAGCATCGAAGACAGATTTGTGCGTCATCACTTGGTGGCAACGCTTCGCACACGAAGGAAGATGCTGCTTTCAATCGTTCTCGCCGTTCGTTTCACCGCAACGTCCAACGGTTTTCCCACGAATGCGTTCTTCCGCACGCTGACACTGTTCAGCGACTAAACGTCGATCCAACCAGACCAGGGAGATCCGAGCGCAAGCCAGGCCCGTTCATCGGTCGTGCGCGTTAACCACGTTGGTGGAACCTTCCAAGAATGGTTGACAAAACGTTAACAGACGCTAATGTTTCAGTGGGTTGAGTAGGTGGGGTGCGTTATGCGTAGGATTCATTCTCTACTGTTGGGTGGACTTAGTCTGCTGGGGTTGAGCGTCGCTTTTTCTGACGCGGCGCAGGCGAAGACCGAAGTTGGCGTCAAGGAAGCCGAGCTTGCCTGCGAGCAGGCCCTTAAAACCGGCACCATCGAGGCACTTGAGGATTATCTGCACCGGTACCCGAACGCTCCGACAGCCTGCAAGGCGCTTGCTCTCAACAGTTTGGGCCAGTTTGCGGGCGGTGAAGAGGGCAAAGGCCACGGTGAAGGTGGCGGCCGCTACGGCGGATAAGCATCAGCCGGATTTTCCCTCAGTAGTTCGAGCAAATCAGGTGGCGTAGTCGCTGCGCTGGTGTTGCATGGCCAGGGTCGAAACGAAACCGGCGAAGGGCTCCGAGGTCGTCATCCAGCCGAGTTCGACGAGTTGCGCGCCGTCACCCCGATAGCAGACGGAGCTTTGGTTCCGAAGCGCGAGTTTCGGATTGCGCTCCAAGGCCTCCATGTAGGCAGCGCGCTCCTCAAGCGTCTTTTCCTTGAGCTGCGCATTTTCACTCAGAGACGACGCTGATTTCTGGCGGAATCCCCAGACGAATTTGAAGTGCAGCAATGCGACGCGCAGTTCGCTGAATCGGACCTTGCTGATCGTGTGCTGTGCGACGTGATAACGCGTGCCGCGCCCCCATTTCACGATCGGCACCTTTGTCAGGCACGGGGGAAAAGTTTGCTTGAACCGGCCGTGCCAGAAGACCCGTTCCCTCACGCCACCGAACATCTGCTCGGGTGGGTACATACCGTCGCGCGGGCGCAGCCATCCCGGCTCCGGGTCGAAGTAGGGTGAAGCTTCAACAAGCGGGATCTTGCCATCATAGCTGTATTCGGCCAACGGGCCATCGGCGTACATGTCGATCATGGAGCCTATGACAGCGTCGACGCCGGTCGAATCGAGGTAGCTGCAAAGCTGCTGGAGATTTGCCCGCTCAAAATCGGGATAGACGAGAAGTTCGTCGGCGTCGATCGAAAGGCACCAATGGCCGGTGCCGAACACATTCATGAGCGTGTTGATCCATCGCGGCGGATCGATGTTTTCAGCGAAATGCGATCCTTCCGTGTGGAAGCAGTGGCTGTCCGGCTGCTCCAGGATCAATTCGCGGGTCCCATCCGTGGAGCCATTGTCCAGGAAGAAGAACCGATCGACGCCCAGGCCGCGGTAGTGGTCGAGAAGTTGCCGCAGCAATTGGGCTTCGTTGCGCAGTCCGACAAAGCACAAGATCTCGCCATCGGTCACGTCAATGCGCCGGTCGTCCAGTCGCGCGAGATGTTTTGGGGATCGAAGTTCAACCATCCGAGGTCATCAACCAGTTTACGCGAAAGGCAGGTACGCTGCTGAGAGTCCCGCGAAACGATTATCAAAGTGTTATCCAACTGTTGGCAAGACTGTTTCGAACGAAGCGGGCTGACAAGGGGGGGTCATTGAGCATTGGTTCCAAGGCAGGCGCCATGCCCACGGGCAAGCGACAGGCAAGCCATAAGCCTCGCAATGTGTGTGTCGTTTCGGAGGTTGAGTTCGGCTCGACGGCGACTGGCGATCACGGGTCGGTAACCTACGCGCTGGCGCAGCATCTGGCCGGAACCGGCGATACCGTGACGCTGCTTTGGGCGCCGAGCCCGCTCGGCAGCCAGCCCGATGATCAGGAAATAGTCAGGCTGGGCAAATGGTGCTTCGACAATTTCCTGGTGCGGCTCGAATTGTTGCCGCCCTCGCCCGAGTTGCTGCGCGGCACGGAGTCCTGCGACAAGAACTCATTGGCCGCCTACCACTACCTCAAGCAGAATGCATTCGACGTCGTCTATTTTGCGCTTGAAGGCGGACTGGCGCATTTCTCCACCCTTGCGAAGCGCACAGGTGTCTTTCCCGATCCTCCTACGATCATCGTGCTCGCACATGAGCCCCTTGTGTGGAAGCTGGAAGCCAATTCACGGGCGGTCGAACGCAAGGAGCAGATGACCGTCGCGCACATGGAAAAGAGGTCGGCCGAGACGTGCGACCATCTTGTCATCGCTGGCCAGTCGCTGCTCGACTGGATGGCCAAGGCGGGATGGAAGTTGCCCACCAGCCATCACATTGCTGCGCCCCTCGAGCCGGAGGAGTGGCGTTCCAACTTCGCTGTCGATCACTACAGGCCGCGGGATCGGCCAACCGCCGAAGTGATTCATTTTTCAGGCACAGAGGCGCGCGATGGGCTGACGCTGTTCTGCGATGCGCTCGATCGTCTGGCCGACAGCGGCGTCACCGATCTGACAGTGACGGTAGTCGGCGCGTTTGGTCATGTCCTGGGCGAGCATTCGGGTGGCATGATCGTTCGGCGTGCGCGGCAATGGCCGTTCAAATTGAAGCTCCTGCCCATTCGAGATGAGCCTGACATCTATAGATACCTGCGGCAGAGTCATGCTCTGGTGGCGATGACGCACTCAGCGGCTCAGCTGCCGCTGGAAGTGATGACGTGCCTTAACGAAGAGATCCCGTTCATTGCGACAGATGTCGGCAGCATTCGTGACGTGCTCCATCCGAAGTCGGCCGATGCCGTCCTGATGGATGCGTCGGCCTCCGCCATCGCGGCCAAAATAGCGTCTGTGCTGGAAAGCCGATCGTTTCGTCCGGCAAAGCCCCTGCAAAAGCGGGAAGCGCTCGAGAAAGCCTGGAGCGGGCTGCACGCGAAATTCTCCCGCGAACCCGGCAAGGTCTCCAGTCGCAGGCGGAGCCAACGGCCGCTCGTTTCGATCATCACTGCGCACTACAACCGGGTGCACCTGTTGCCGCAGGCGATTGCCTCGGTTCGACGCCAGGACTATCCCAACATCGAATTGATTGTCGTCGATGACGGCAGCACCGATCCCGATGCAATCAACCTGTTGGCGGAACTCGAACCGGAGTTCGAGCAGCGAGGATGGCGGATCATCCAGCAGAAGAACGGCTTCCTCGGCAAGGCGCGCAACACCGGTATCCGCGCCGCCAGGGGTTCGCTGATCCTGTTCCTGGACGACGACAACGTGCTGTTCCCAAACGCCGTCAGTACGTTCGTCGCCGGCATGCAAAATTCCGGCGCCGATATCTGCACGACCTTCGCCAAGTGGCTCAACGAGCCCTTCGTGCCGCCGGACACCAGGAGCGGCTATGTGCTCTACTTCCCGGTCGGCGGGCCGACGGACATCGCCATGCTCAACAATCCGTATGGCGATGCCAATGCGATGTTCCGGCGTGAGGTGTTCGACAAGATAGGTTACCTCAACGAAGAGCGGGGGTTTTCCGCAAGCGACTGGGAGTTTTTCCTTCGCGCGGATCTGGCAGGCCTGGAGATCGTCCCCGTCCCGGAGCCGCTCTATTGGTACCGGTCGGCACCGACGGGCATGAACCGAAATGCCGAGTGGCTGAGGAATCGCAAGCCGATCATCGCTGTCTTTCGAAAGCATCGATTCGCGAAAACAGAAATGTTCGTGCAACTCGCCATCAGCTCGAACACCGATAATCATGAGAAGGAGCTCAACCTCTGGAATCTGGAGCTGCGGGTTAACGACGAGCGGTATCTCAGGTTGAGTACAGGTCCCGCCAATACCGCGGACGCCATGCAGTTGCTGGCCGAGATCGCGGCACGCGAAGGCAGGGCGGATACCGCAATTTCGCTTCTCGCCCGTGCAGGACGAAGCGACTTTGCTGTGGGTGTGGTTGAAATACTCAACGCGGCGACCGGAGAGACGGTGCCCGAGTTGAATTCCTCGCTGTACAGCGAGCAGTATCTTTCCGCCGAGCCCATGCGCCTAGCTCATGTCGGTTCGTATCCGGATGCCGATCCGGACCTGCTGAGCTATGTCGAACTGTCTCCAGACCAGTTGTTCCTCGAAGCCAGGGGCAGCAATGTCACCATGGCTTTGCTGAAGGGAGTCTGCCCGCCGGGCACCGTAGGCGCGACGTGTTGGGTTTACCTCGACGAGGAACTGACGGGCTCTGCGCAGTTTCAGCTCGCGATCGTAGACGCAGAAAACCAGACCTTCAGCAATTTCGCCCGGCTGCTTGAGGATGGCAGCGGGAGCGGTTGGGCTGATGTCAGCCGACGGCACGAAGCGCGTGAGATAGGGGCGATGGTCAGTTCGCCGGCTACCGGCCGACGCGATTTGTTGTTGGCAGTCAAATGCGGCGGCAGCCGCCCGGAGGCGCGCGTCCTCGGCGGCTTTTCAAGCGTCCATATCCGCCATGTCGTTTCGAACGATGCCAGGCGCCCGCGCCTCAACGCACCCCAACAGCGCCAACGCACCCGCCGAATGACCAATGATGACCTGAAGCGTGCGGCGCTTGTGACGGATTATCCCTCCGAGCTGCCGACGCTGCTCATCGCCGGCGACAATGGCGGTATATTCCTGCGGCCGAATACGCACGGTCCGGTTGTTGCCGCCCTCAATTCGGCCTTCCCGGCCTTTGCCAGAAGTGTCATCGCGACAGTGGAGATCGCCCACGATGAAGCATCCCCATTCGAGTTCGCCATGGCGCTCGGCAGGCAGGAAGAAAAACTCGTGTGGAAACACGATGCACCTGTCGGCGCGCTGTCATTCTCGGGATGGACGCGCGTCTCGAGACCGTTCGAACTGCATGACCTGAAAGTTTCGACCCGGGAGGTCGATCGCAAGTGGCTGACGATCTATCTGGCAATCCGGCTGCCATTCGGCTCGAAGCCGATGCCGTCCAATGCTTTCTGGCGCAAGCTGTTGCTGGTGTGGGACTGAGGGGCGCGGGTTGTCGGGACGCGTCGCGCATTGTCGACTTTTAAGTGCGGTAGTAGATTAAGTCCGCGTGGAGGCGCCAAGACAATGAAGAAATCACTCGGCCTTGTTCTGGCATTTATTGTCATTACCGGATGCGCAATGTCTTTCGGCGCGGCCGCCCAGGAACGCGACGTGGGGTCTAAATGCACGCAGTGGAATGCACATCGCGTCCTCTTCAAAAAAGGTGAAGGCAAGATATCCGAGGAATCCGCGAAGGCCCTGGCGGCTTTCGTCAAGGATGCTGGGCATGATTGCGGCTACCGGCTCTACGCAACGGCGAGCAAGGAAGGCAACTACAACAAAGCCTACGACATCGCTGGTCTCAGGCTCGATGCAACCGGCGATTTTCTCAAGGCGCAAGGCGTCAAGCCCGAAATGGTGCTGGTGCTTTCGCATTGGGTTGACGACGGCGCCGCCGACACCAATACGGCGCGGAGCGCGATACTGTACACGCTGCCAAAGCAAGGCATATCTTGCCGGCAATATGAGAAGCGCAGCCCTGTGCAGGTCGACCTGTTTTTCTATAGCCAGTCCTATGTGATTTCACCGCGGGTCAAGGCCGACCTCGAGAAGTTCGCCGCCAGCATCCGAGACTCACGTTGCAATGTCGAACTGACGGCTCTCGCGGCCATGGAACTCACCGGCGCCGACGCTGCAAAGACAAACAAGGAACTGGCCAAGCAGCGCCTGAAGGCGGTCGAGGATATCTTGACCGCAGCCGGGATCGACAGCGATCGTCTGGTAGACACGAATGTCGAGTACGTTGGCGACCAGAAGCCGAACGGCGTTCGCAGTCGTCTGGCGACCGCGTCCCTGATGTAACAGCTTGCCAGATTGGCTGACCCGCGACGGACCCGCAACGATGTGGGGCTACGGCGCACCACACCTGACGCTGGACGGCTGGAAGGCACACCTCGACCAGTTACTCGCGATCGGCACGGGCAAGGTCCATGGCGGGCGTGGGGATTCCCTGCCGGTGGCCGAGGCGGCCCAGCAGATCGCTATGTCGACAAGCCGACGAGATCGTCACCGCCTTATCAACCACGGCGTCAATGACGGCCTAGGGATCTGGTGGGCTTTTCTGCTGGGGCAGGTGTTGAATGTGGGCCGATCATACGTCCGCGATCAATCCGCCGCAGCTCGGCGGCCTTGACCACCCGTTGCAGCCCGCCGACGTCACGAAATGACGGACGGGCACCTCCACAGGTTGCCTCTTCACGCCAGCACGCCTGTGCCACCGTCGCTGCCTAAGAGGCGGCGACGGTGGCCGCTTGAAGCAGAACCCGCGCGCCGGTAACCGCGTAGGCAGGCTCCACATATTCCGCCTCGTTGTGGCTCAGCCCGTCACGGCACGGCACAAAGATCATCACGGCAGGCGCCACCCGGGCGAGGAACAGCGCGTCATGGAATGCACCCGAGATCATCTGTTTGTGCGGCAGCTGTAGGGTATTGGCGGCCTCCTCGACGGTTTTGACCATATCGGGAGAGAATGCCGCCCCCGGCATGTCGAACTTCAGCCTACATGTCTGTCGTCTCAGACCGGATCCGCAGAGAACTCGGCCGGCCGATCGGCATCAATGTGCTTGCCAATGCCTCCATTCCCGCGCTTTCGATCGCCAGTGCCTCCGGTGCTTCCTTCGTGCGCGTCAATCAATGGGCCAACGCCTATGTCGCCAATGAGGGCCTTATCGAAGGCGAAGCGGCGCGCGCCATGCGTTTCCGCGCTAGGCTTCGGGCCAATGGCATCCGCATCTTCGCCGACGCGCATGTCAAGCATGGCGCCCACGCGATCGTCGGCGACCGGCCGATCGAGGAGCAGGTCAAGGACCTCGTGTTCTTCGATGCCGACGCGGTGATCGCCACCGGCCAGCGCACTGGCCACGCCGCCGACCTCAGCTACATCAGGATGATCAAGGACGCCGCCGGACTGCCGACGCTTGTCGGCAGCGGGGTGACACCCGACAACGCCAACGATATCTTGGACATCGTCGACGGCGTCATTGTCCCCAGCTCGCTGAAATATGATGGAGTGTGGTGGAATCAGGTCGATCCGCAACGGGTGAAGGCCTTCATCCGCGGCCTCAAGCGGTGACTTTAGTGCCGGAGATCGACGGCGAGCGGCTGCTGGGCCGGCTCGATGCCTTCGCCCGGATCGGCGCGACGCCAGCCGGTGGCGTAAACCGACAGGCGTTCAGCATCGAGGATCGCGGCGCCCGGCGCCTGTTGGCGGAATTGGCGCTCGCGCGCGGCTTCGCGGTTTTCCAGGACGCCATGGCAAACCTTTTCATCCGCCGCGAGGGCACGGATGCCACCCTGCCGCCGCTGCTGATCGGCAGCCACCTCGACAGCCAGCCGACCGGCGGGCGCGAGGCAATGGCGAAGCTGATCCAAACGGCAGACGCGAGGCGCATCGCTTTCGTCGAATGTGCCCGCACTCGTGCACCAACGCGAAAGTTGCATGTGGCAGGGGCGCTCAACTCTCGGCAATAAGACGGCCCGCCGCTCTCGGCCCAGACGCGGCGGGCTTTTGCTTTGCAGATGCACCCGATCGAGGGCTGGCGCAATCCATTGATCCGAAGACTACAGCAGGATGTGGGCCTTGTGCCCGATCAGACCAGCCAAGATGATTATCACCGCCAAAACCACTGCCCATGAACAGGTTGCGGGCGACAAGCGCCTTTTCTCCCCGCGTACCGCTTGATCTCGCCAGCGCTTAGCCTAGTCAGCCCCTATGTTCATCTTGATCATCGGTTCGGTTGCCTTATCCACCACAGCAGGAAATCGCCGCGACATGCGCCAGCGCAGGGGAAGGGTTTGCCTGCCCGTTCCGGCTGAGTCGGCGCACCGTCTTAAGCTGAACTTCGGAAAAATTCGTCAAAGCGACAGTTGACGACAAGCTGATCTGGCCCTGTCTCATTCTCGTGGCCTCGCGCTTGTCGCCAATTACATCTACGACAACATTATCCGGTCCCTGCTGCGGCATCGGCCTTCATCTCGCCGCACACAAGAGGGCGTGACACAGTCGTAGGTGAATTCAATCGAGGGAACTGGCTGACTTGGCGCCCTACTCCGCCGGGGTCTTCTCGAGCACCGGCGCAGTTTTCCGGCCAAAGCGCTGGACGACGAAGCGGCCCGCCTTCTGGCCGGGGACCTCGATCAGAGTGTAGGTGATCCAGGACAGCAACGTCACCGTCGGCAGCACAACGGCAACGACGATGGCGAAGCGCAGCGGCGCCGACAGTTGGTGGTCGAACTCACTGATGACGAACGCCGCGACGGGCTGCAGCACCAGCAGATGGATCAGGTAGATGCTGAAGGAAAGCTCGCCCATCAGGTGGAAGAACCGGTTGCTGAGCGTAACGGCGATCGCTCGCGCCAGCGTTCCCGCCCTTCCAGGCAGCATGCGGTAGAGAACCAGCGCAAAGAAGCCCGCCACCAGCGCTTCGCGCACCAGAAGCTTGCCCAGCCCCTGGTCGCCGCCAAAGGGCAGCGCCGCCAGCAGCAGCGCCAGTGCCAAGTACAGGATAGATCGCGGCTGGCTCTGATGCACGACTCCGGCCAGCAGCATCCCGCACAGGAATATCTGCATCTTCAGCGGCAGAAAGGACGGCATCGGAAAATGGATCGACAACAGCCGCATCGCAAACACGATGACGCAGCCGGCCGCCGCGACCACAAGGGCGCTCCTGATCCAGTCCAGCCTGCGCACCAGCAGCATGACGGCCGGGAACACGGCATAGAACTGCATCTCCAGCCCCAGGCTCCAGTCAGGCAGCGGCGTGCGATAGGCGAGGTTCGGCACCAGCCCAAACAGGAAGGTGAGATGAGCGACGATGTTTTTCAGGCTGCCGTCGAGGTAGCGTTCCGGCGCCTGGTGCGATCTGGAGAGGAAATCGTCGATGATGATCCTGCAATCGTAGAGATAGGGGCCAAGCGCCAGCGCCAGGAAAAGCATGACATAGAACAGCGGCGCAATCCTGAAATAGCGGCGCGTCCAGAATTTCAGCCAGGTTTCCGGTCTTTGCCAAGGCTCCTTTTCCTGGCGCAGCTGATAGTGGAACACCATCAGGAAGCCGGACAGCATGATGAACAGGTCGACGCCGAGATCCGGCTCGCTGACGATCGGAATTTGCCAGCCGGTCAAAAGCATGCAGTGCCCGACCAGCACCCAGATCGCCGCAAGCGCGCGAAGCCCGTCCAGGCATTCGATGCGCGACGATTTGATGATGCTGGTTTCGTAGCTAGCCATGTTGCACTGCAGCATGGCGCCTGAGGAGCGATTGTCAACCCGGTGAGAGATGACGAATTGCGGTTACGATGGCGGATGCCGAATTGTGCCGATCTCCTCGCCGGACAATAGGCTGAACGGACAGGCAGCTTTCAGGAAACCGTCAGCGCGGCCTGAACGACCGAAATGAGGCGCATTGCTGACCGGCAGCCTTGGGGCCGGGACCAGTAAGTCCGCTTGTGGCCAGTTAAGAACGACAGAGGCCGATCTCGACCCACATCAGCCATGCGGCAACATCCGGTTTCGCACAAGGCTGAGCCATGAGGGCAATGTCTTCAAAACGACGTGGTTGCATTATCTCGCTGTCCAGTAGGCCAAGCATGCTCGCATTCGAAACGCCAGTCGAATACGCTCAGCGAAGCTTTGAGCTAGGGAGGCAGGACAACCGCACATGGAGCGAAGGCTTAGCGCGATCCTTGCTGCCGACGTGGTCGGCTACAGCACGCTCATGGGCGAGGATGAGGTCGGCACGCTCGAACGACTGAA